>JANPCL010000045.1:0-15496 GCA_031430915.1 Hyphomicrobiales bacterium | reverse complement strand
CCAGCGTTTGGGGGCTTGGGTGGTCATGGTTCCATCCTTGATGTTGGAGGAGGGAGAGGCGGCCCCTCATCCGGCCTTCGGCCACCTTCTCCCGCGAGAAGGGCGGGAGAAGGCGATAGTTACAAATGCCTTCTCCCGTTTCTTCCAAGGGGATCAGGTGGCCGAAGGCCGGATGAGGGGCCGCAAGCGAAGTTGGGAGGAGGGCCGGATGTGATGAAGCACCCAGCCCCGCTGACAGGCTTACTTGTAGACCTTGTCAGCTACCTTTTGCAGACGCTCCAAGATGGCGTCGATATTTTCCGGCTTTGCCATGAACTCCTGGAAACCTTCCATGCCAGCCTTGGCCATGTCGGCGGGCGCGTCACGGTCGAAGAACTGGGCCAGAGCGTAGGCTTCGGACAGTTCCTTGAAACCAGCCTGAATGAACGGATCATCGCCGACGGTCGCCTTGTTGTTTACAGGCAGCTGGCCGAGGGTGGCGTTCATTTTAGTCTGGGCTTCAGGTGAAGCAAGATAGGCCAGGAACTTCTTGGCATCTGCCTTGTTCTTGGCACCCGACGGAATGTGGAATGTATCCGTTGGGGCTTCTTCAGCGCGTGGCACGCCTGGGGTGATTTCCGGGAATATCAGGAAGCCCAAGGTGTCGTTGGTCATGCCGCCTTCCTTGAAGGTGGCGACGGCGAAGTTGCCCATGACGTAGTTTGCGGCCTTGCCCTGAGACAGCAATGCAGCAGCGTCCTGCCAGTCAATGGCAGCGGCGTTGGCTGACATGTAAGGCACAACCTTCGCCCATTCCTTGAACGTGTTCTTCACGCGGTCATCGGTCCACTTCACCTTGCCGGCGGTCAAGTCCATGTGGAACTCGTAGCCGTTGGTGCGCATGTTGATGTAGTCGAAAATGCCAGCGCCGGGCCACAGGGCTTTGGTGCCGGTGGTCAGGCAGTCAATGCCAGCGGCCTTGAACTTTTCGCAGTTGGCGATGAATTCAGCCCAGTTCTTTGGCTCGGTCGCACCAGCTTTGGCATAGACTGTCTTGTTGTAGTAAATGCCCCACTGATAGTAGGTGTAGGGCACGCCCCACTTCTTGCCGTCTATGGTCATGGAGGCGGCGGCTGATTTCAACGAATCATTGAGGCCATTGGCTTCCCAAACATCCGATACGTCATCAAACAGTCCGGCTTTTACAAATGGGGCCATGCGGTTGCCAGCGTACCAGGCAGCAACATCTGGCGCATCAGCAGCAAGGAAGTTGCGGATGGCGGACTTGTAGCCTTCGTGGTCGAAGTTGTTCCACTTGACCTTGATGTCTGGATTGGCGGCTTCAAACCCGGCAATCAGTTCTTCCATGGCTTTTTTTGGTGCCGGATCGGTTTGGTCCGAGTTTACGACCAATTCGCCAGCAAGGGCTGTCGATGCCGATAAGGCAAGTGCAAGTGCGAGGCCTGAAAGGCCCTTCAGTAATGTCATGTCTTCCTCCCTGGACCCGCCCCCACCATGGTGGCGGATGAAGTCTCATGCTTCCCTTTTTTAACAATGAGATCGCATGTATGGCTTGACCATAGCCTGAATTTTCGACAAGTCTCTACCGAAAACGACCAGCGACGTTCCTGAATCCTAAGGTTACAGTTGAGGGATACGATGATCAAGCCGCCTGTCATACCCTTTGACCAGCCCAGCGAAGGTGTGCGGATTCATGGCGACCTGGACCACGGCCACCCGGTGGAGGTATTTGGCGACCATGGCTTTTGCGCCGGGAAATCCATGCAGGTCTATGCCATGGCGCGGCCTCACATGCACAGTCAGGTGGAGTTGAATTTTTTGCTTTCGGGCGAAATGACCTATTGGTTTGACGGACGGGAGATTACCTTGTCAGAAGGACGACTTGCGGTGTTCTGGGGCATGATTCCGCACCGGGTGATGGCATGCGCGGCGGAAACCCGTTTCGTGGTGCTTTACATTCCGATGTCGGCTTTCATTCAGCTCCCTGCGCTCAGCCGGTTGCGCGAAGCGATTTTTCGCGGGGCTTTGATCGAGGCTCTGGAAATCAAACGCTATGACGGCGACATGTTCCAACGCTGGCGCGAGGATTTGCATTCGGGCGACAAGGAACTGCAATCCATCGTGCGGGATGAATTGACAGCGCGGGTGCGAAGGCTTGACCGTGAAGGCTGGCGGGATTTGCGCGATACTTCGTTTGTTGTGGGCAAGGCGCAATCAGAATCACAAAACCCTGACCGGGCACTTCGGGTGGAACGCATGGCGCGGTTCATCAGTGAAAAGGCGCTGGAGGATATTTCGGCCGATGATGTGGCGCGGTCGGCGGATTTGCATCCAAACTATGCCATGTCGCTGTTCAAGCGGGCGATGGGATTGACGATCAAGCAGTCAATCACGCGGCACCGGCTGGATACGGCGCAGTCGATGCTGATTGCAACGGAACTGCCAGTTGCGTCGATTGCGTTTGATTGCGGGTTCGGGTCATTGTCGAGTTTCTATGCGGCGTTTGAGCAGCGCTTTCATAATAGCCCGGCGGCGTTCCGGCATGGGTTTGATGACAAGCTGCGGGTGTGAGGGCTTAGAGCCTTTATGTTGAGACACCCCCTCCGCCCTTCGGGGTACTCCCCCATCGCAAGAGCGATGAGGGAGAAAGGAATTTCTCCCTCGGCCTTCTTGGGCCGGGGGAGTACCCCGAAGGGCGGAGGGGGTGTGTCAGCACACTGGAAGCCCCACCTTAGTATTCCGGAAGTTTTCAGCAGGCTTTGCGGTTGAACTTCCGTATTTTCAGAGCGAAGATTGCAGCCTCTTTTGAGATTGGAGTTTGCCATGTCAGGACATCCCCGAATTGCTTTTATCGGCGCAGGCTCCACTGTGTTCATGAAGAACATTGTGGGGGATATCTTGCAGCGGCCTGCCTTGGCGGGGGCGACGATTGCGTTGATGGATATCAATCCGGAACGTTTGGCGGAATCAGAAATTGTAGCGTCGCGGATGATTTCGTCGCTGGGGGTTTCAGCGAAAGTGGAAACGCACAGCAATCAGCGGCGCGCACTCGACAAAGCTGATTTTGTTGTTGTAGCGTTTCAGATTGGCGGATTTGAGCCTTGCACGGTGACTGATTTTGAAGTGCCGAAGAAATACAAATTGCGGCAGACCATTGCAGATACACTTGGCGTGGGCGGTATCATGCGCGGGCTTCGCACGGTGCCGCATCTGTGGTCGATCTGCGAGGACATGATGCAAGTGTGCCCGGATGCGCAGCTGCTGCAATATGTGAATCCGATGGCGATCAACACCTGGGCGATTTCCGCGAAGTACCCGAAGATCAAGCAGGTGGGCTTGTGTCACTCGGTGCAGGGCACGGCGGAGGAACTGGCGCGGGACCTGGATATTCCGGTTTCTGACATTCGCTACCGAGCAGCTGGCATCAATCACATGGCGTTTTATTTGCAGTTAGAACATCGGCAGAAGGACGGGACTTTCAAGAATTTATATCCTGCCTTGCAGCAGGGCTATGCCGAGGGGAGATTCCCCAAGCCCTCAAACTGGAACCTGCGCTGCCCGAATAAAGTGCGCTATGAAATGCTGAAGCGACTTGGTTACTTCGTTACCGAAAGTTCAGAGCATTTTGCCGAATACACGCCGTACTTCATCAAGGAGGGGCGTGAGGATTTGATAGAAAAATTTGGGATTCCGCTGGATGAATATCCCAAGCGTTGTGTGGAACAGATTGCGCGTTGGAAGCAGGAATCGAATGCGCTGAAAAATGCACCGATGGAGTTGAAGCCCAGCCACGAATATGCGTCGTCGATTGTGAACTCGGTGTGGACGGGCGAGCCTTCTGTGATCTACGGCAACCAGCGCAACAATGGCTGCATAACATCGCTGCCTGATGATTGTGCGGCGGAAGTGCCGTGCCTGGTGGATGACCGTGGCATTCAGCCGACATTTGTGGGCGAATTGCCGCCGCAACTGACGGCGCTGATCCGCACCAATATCAATGTGCAGGAATTGACTGTCCGTGCGCTGATGACCGAGAACCGCGAACACATCTATCACGCAGCAATGATGGACCCGCATACGGCGGCGGAATTGGATTTGCAGCAGATATGGGATCTGACGGATGATCTGCTGGCGGCGCATGGCGAGTGGCTACCGGAATTTGCGCGGGTGCCGGGTGCGCGGGTGGCCGCGGAGTAGGCGCGCGGTTGAATCTCTCAGGAATTGGTGTTATCTTACGTTTTTTGATCGATCAGAAAGTGTAAGAAAATGAACGCCGTCACGATTTCGAGCAAATTCCAGATTTCAATTCCGAAAGAGGTTCGGGAGTCGCAGGGTTGGAAGCCGGGACAGAAGCTCACCTTTATTCCGAAAGGTAAAGGCTATGAGCTGTTGCCAGTGCCGGAGTTGGAGGATTTGATTGGGATTGCAGAGGGTGCGGACCCATCTAATTACCGTGACAGGTACGACCGCTACTGATGCGCGTCGTTGATACCTCGCTGTGGATAGAAGTGTTTACCAGGGGCCCCCTGCTGGAAGAAGCAAAGCAAGCTGCTTTGCCACTGAATGAGTGTATTGTGCCCGCAATGGTTCACTATGAACTTGCAATATGGTCAAGTCGTGTGCTGCCAAACGCGCAAGCGCAAGACGTCGTTTCACTTTTGACAAAGTGTGTGTTGGTCGACATGGATAAAACTGTCGCCATTGAAGCGGCTCGGCTTTCATTGTTGCACAAACTTCACGCGACTGATGCAATCATCTATGCGACTGCAAGATTGATGAATACCAAACTCTACACTTGCGATGCACATTTCGCGGACCTGCCCGAAGTCAAATTTTGGCCAAAGCCGTCGTAACTCGCAATGCCTTGGTTTCGGTTGCGCAGAATTGACAAAGTGACGATGTGTTTCACGCATGAAGTACATTTTGAAACAAATGAAGTTGGGCGTGTTATGGATATCATTGACACAAACCAAATGAGCGCTGGCGATTTTCATGACTTAATGGATGGTGAATACGCGGCTCTTGTGGAACGCTTCGAACTTGACCTTCCGGAAGTTGCTGAGTTTGCTGAAATTTTTTGGCACCACAACGATAATTTTGACCGGCGTCCTACGCATACGGGCCGGGAGTTGCTTCTAATGCTTGAGGGCAGGAAGCCTTTTACGGCTTTCATTGATGAAGTGTTTTCGCGCGATCAAGGGATTATCCCTGAAGATTTGTTTGAGCCATATGTCGCGGCCGGGCGTTTTTCAAAGCGTGTGGTGCTAAAAGATTTGAACTTGCCGGGAAAGTTGCCCGTGCCCGTGCGTAGGGTGATGTATGCTGCAACGGGCGAGGAATGGCGTTTTGACGCTTTCATCTCGCTTTGGGATTTGGCGGAAAAATATGGCTGGAACGACGGTTTTGAGAAGATGGAGGGTTTTCTCTATGGTTACGAAACAGAGGTGGATCCATTTTTCGTCAGGGCTAATCAAACCCCTTTGCAGGCCCTTCTTACCTCCGCTATAGCTGCCGTCACAAAACGTGAGGTTCCATGAAGAAAATTTATTCTGACGCCAAAGCTGTGCTCGACGGGCTTTTGTTTGATGGGATGTTGATTGCTGCGGGTGGCTTTGGGCTGTGTGGTATTCCGGAGTTGTTGATTGCGGAGATTAAACGCGTCGGCACCACGGGGCTTACCATTGCTTCCAATAATGCTGGTGTTGATGGGTTTGGCTTGGGGCAGTTGCTTGAGGGCCGTCAGGTGAAGAAAATGATTTCATCTTATGTTGGTGAGAATGCTGAGTTCATGCGGCAGTTTCTGGCGAAGGAATTGGAAGTGGAATTCAATCCGCAGGGGACCCTGGCTGAACGGATGCGGGCGGGTGGTGCGGGTATTCCGGGGTTTTATACGCGGACTGGCGTTGGCACTGTGATTGCGGATGGCAAGGAACTCAAAGAGTTTGATGGTGAGACCTATGTGCTGGAGCGCGGTCTTGTTGCTGACCTTTCAATCGTGAAGGCGTGGAAGGCTGATCCGTCTGGCAATCTGGTGTTTCGGAAGACAGCGCGGAATTTCAATCCGCCTGCTGCGACATGCGGGAAAATCTGTGTGGCGGAGGTCGAGGAGATCGTGCCACTGGGGTCGCTTGATCCTGACACCATTCACACACCCGGCATTTACGTAAACCGGATTATTCAGGGGCAGCACGAGAAGCGTATTGAACAGCGCACCGTGCGCAAGAAGGAAGCTGCATAATGGCGTGGGACCGGAACCAGATGGCGGCTCGGGCTGCTTTGGAATTGCAGGACGGATGGTATGTCAATCTCGGCATTGGCATTCCGACACTTGTGTCGAATTATATTCCGGAGGGCGTTGAGGTAACGTTGCAATCGGAGAATGGCATGTTGGGCATGGGGCCTTTTCCTGTGGAAGGGTCGGAAGATGCGGACCTGATCAATGCGGGCAAGCAGACGATTACCGAATTGCCGCAGACGGCGTTTTTTGACTCGGCGCAATCGTTCGCGATGATCCGGGGTGGGAAAATCAACATGGCTATTCTGGGTGCCATGGAAGTGGCAGAGAATGGTGACCTTGCGAACTGGATGATCCCCGGAAAATTGGTCAAGGGCATGGGCGGTGCCATGGATTTGGTAGCGGGTGTGAAGCGCGTTGTTGTTGTCATGGATCACACGTCGAAGACCGGAGAGAGCAAGGTGTTGAAAGCATGTTCGCTGCCACTGACGGGCAAAGGTGTTGTGGACCGGATCATTTCCAATCTTGGTGTTCTGGATGTTGTGGATGGCGGTTTGAAGATCGTGGAATTGGCCACTGGTGTGACTGAGGCAGAGTTGCGGGCGGCGACGCAGGCTACGATTGTGAATTAAGGGAAGCCCTTGCAAGTAATTTTCAGCGACCTCTTCTGGTTCTATAGTTGATGTTGCGCCGCATTGGGGACGGTGGCGGGACGGCCTTGGGGTGACGCCAGAGATGGTGCGGGTTGCGTGAGGCGGATTTGGGCGGTGTGGGTGATGAAGTCCTTTCCCTACAAGCTCACCACTTCCTGCAATGTCTCCACTGCCGTTCCATCAATCGCCTGCATCAACAATTGCGCCAGACGGAACCCTGCAAGGTGAAAGTCTTCCGGAATTGAGATGATGTCCGGCATGGCGATGTTCATGAGTTTGCTGGAGTGTTTTGAGACGGTGTCGAAGTCTTTGCCGATTTTCAGGCCTTCGTGTTGCAGCCCTGCGGAAATGGCGAAGGCGGCTGTGGTAGCGGCGCTGATAACGCCGTCGGGCCGAAGTGGATTTGCTGCGAGTTGGCGGCCCAGGGCTTCGACTTGCGCCAAAGGCGAATCCGAATTGCAGCTGTTCAGCGGATAATTTTCGAGACCGAATTCAACGAGGCCACGTTCGTAACCTGTGTTGGTGTGGCGGAAATAATTCAGGTCTGGTGGTGGCGTGATCAGGGCGACGCGCTTTCGACCGCGCTCCGCCAGTTTGCGCACGGCTTCAAAGGCAAAGGCTTCGTTGTCGAAATCGTGGAAGGCATGGGCGATGCCCATTTCAGTGCGGCCATGGGTGGCGAAGGGTATGCCGTTGTCGTGCAGATAGCGGATGCGCGCGTCGTTGGGTTGGGTGCGGGAAATGATGATGCCGTCGGCGGATGCTGTCTCCACAATATAGCGGATCGGCGACATGGGGTCTTGCAGGTCGTAAGGCGTGATGACGAGGTGATAGCCTGAGTTGGCGAGTGCATCGCTGACGCCGTAAACGAACTGGGAAAAGAAGCCCGAACCTTCGTCTTGTGGGTTCAACACAACTGTGATGACATTGGTTTTGCCAGTGCGCAGACGCACGCCGGCACGGTTGGGGCGATAGCCTGCCTGCTGTGCTGCAAGCTTGACGCGCTTCCTGGTATCCTCGGCAATGGCCGGGCTGTCACGCAGGGCCTGACTTACGGTGGAGATGCCAAGACCGGTGATTTCGGCGAGGGATCGCAAGGTGGGGCGCTTGTCGGCGGATTTGTCCATCTGATCAGGTTACCGACTTTGTGAATCGTTTCAAGTCTTGAAAATACGTTGTGCGGTGCAGCATTTTGGGGGTCGAAATAAATATTTGTGAAACGTTGCAAATTTTGAAAAACCTGTCTAGCTTCCGCGTCACCCACATAAGACAAGGGAGGAAACTGTCATGGGACTTAAAACATTTACTGCTGTTTTGGCATTCTCGGCTTCGATGCTGACTGCCGGAATTGTATCTGCCGCTGATCTGGAAGTCACGCATTGGTGGACGTCCGGTGGTGAAGCTGCTGCCGTTGCCGAATTTGCCAAAGCTGTTGATGCTTCGGGCGACAAGTGGGTTGACGGTGCAATCGCTGGTTCCGGCGACGTTGCCCGCCCGATCATCATCTCGCGCATCTTGGGCGGTAACCCTATGGGTGCCACGCAGTTGAACCCCGGCAAAGACGCTGACGAATTGATCGCTGCCGGTCTGCTTGAAGACATTACAGACGTTGCGACGGCTGGCGACTGGGCCAAGATCTTGCGTCCAAAGAGTCAACTCGATTCATGCACCAAGGACGGCAAAGTTTATTGTGTTCCAGTGAACCTGCACTCGGCACAATGGATGTGGACCAACCGCAAGGTTTATGAAGATGCGGGCATTGCACCTCCACAAAACTGGGCTGAAATGGTCGCCGCCGCACCAGCCTTGCAAGCCAAGGGCATTCAGCCTTTGTCCCTCGCACAGGGTTGGCCAGTGGGTCTTCTTGTGAACGACGTTCTCGTAGCGCTCGCTGGCGTCGATAACTTCGTCAAGGTTTACAAGGACCGTGACATAGCCCTTGCAGCCGGACCAGAATTCACGAAAGTGTTTGATGCACTTGCTGCCGTTCGCGGTTTCGTACCTGCCGACAAGATGGTTCCACAGTGGAACGAAGCTGTTGCACTGGTTATCGCTGGCAAAGCCGGTGCCAACATCATGGGTGACTGGGCTGGCGGCGAATTCGCTGTTGCCAATCTGGTTGCTGGCAAGGACTATGACTGCCTGCCAGGTCTGGGTGTAACGCCCGTCCTGAACACAGGTGGTGACGTGTTCTACTTCCCGAAGAACAAAGATCCAGCAGTTACTGCCGCGCAAAAGAAGATGGCTGCAACCCTGGTGACCAAGGAAGTGCAAGTGGCCTTCAACCTGAAGAAGGGTTCGCTGCCAATGCGTGCTGACGTTGATCTGGGTGCTGCCAATGACTGCATGAAGAAGGGCCTGGCCATTCTTGACGGTTCAACCGCCGTGTTCCCGAACGACGTGCAGATGATTGATCGCGACTCGATCAACCAGATCAACGATCTGTTCACAGCGTTCATGGCTGATCCAGCTTTGACCGCTGCTGATACGCAAGCCAAGTTCGTTGAAATCATCAAGAACGCTCCCAAGACCTAAGGGCTGATACACTGGAAAAGGGACAGTTTGCACTATCGCAAACTGTCCCTGATCTTGAAGATCGGGGACAGCTTGGAAGGAAGAGCAAGCAGTCTCCTGTTCTCCCTATTGCCAATTCAAAAGCGAAATCAGGACATGGCCACAGTTTCCTTAAATCCGCGCTACGTCTTCACGTCTGACCGCATTCCCGCGGTTATTGTCTATTCATTTGCCACAGCGCTCGCTGCCGTTCTGGGCCTTTTGGCCTATGGCGTGTTTGAGCAAGCTGGCTGGTTTGTCGACGTTAAAAAGCATGTGGGCGGTAGCGCCCTGTTTTTTGATCTCGGTTTTTTCGCGTTGAAGATGTTAGCATTGGTCGCGATTGTTTATGCCGCAGCCCACTATGGCAAACGCGCCCTGCAGGGCAGTTTTGAAACGGCAAATCTTAGCCGTCGCGTGCGGGACTCAACGTTTGCAATTGCAGCAAGTGTCGCGTTTCTTTTGGGTTTTGGCTGGAACCCGTGGACGGTCTTCAGCGGTGTTGCAGGTGCCACATTCTTTGTTGTTCTGGCCGGTATTGCGCTGGCATTGCTTGATATTCCATTTCGCAAATTCAGCTACAAGCTCATGTATGTCGCCGCGATTTTTGCGCTGTTTCTGATTGTGATGAATCTGTCTGGTGCAGCTGCATTCGCAGGGTCATCAATACCTTCTGTACTCGGCCTATTGTCCATCGTGGTTCCACTGAGCCTGGTGCCGTGGTTTGCGCCTTACGAAAACCAGCAATCAAAATTCGGCTCTTTGGCCATGATCCTGATTGCCTTGTTTGTATTTGTGGGCGGTACGTTGTGGGTCATATTATTCTCCTTCACATCCATGAAAGTGCTGCCGCTGTTCACGCCAACAGAATGGTGGAGCAAGTTCATCGGTTTTGCGAATTATGAGCGACTGTTCAGCAGCAGCCGCTGGATGGATTGTCCGGCACTTTCCAAAATCGGCACAGCATCATGGAAACTGCAGTGTTCAGGCGCCTATCCCAACGTTGTCACCTATGCATTCGTGTCCATCATTTTTGTCATGATCCTCGGTTTTCTCATCGCCGTTTTGATGGATCAGAAAATTCGCGCCGAAGGCATGTTCCGCACCATTTTCCTGTACCCATTTGCTTTGTCGTTCATCGTGACGGGCCACGTCTGGGCGTGGATTTTCTCACCGGAATACGGCCTGCAAAAAGCAGTGCGTGGCATGGGCTGGGAAAGTTTTTCCTTTGGCTGGATCGCCGACCAGAAAATGGTGATGTATGCCATCATCATTGCGGGGCTTTGGCAGGGCACAGGCTTTGTGATGGCACTGATGCTGGCGGGTCTTCGTGGCATTGACGAAGAAATCTGGAAGGCCGCAAAGATCGATGGCATCCCAACGTGGCGAACGTATTTGCAAATCGTATTGCCGATGATGAAGCCCGTGCTGGTGACAACATTTGTTTTTGTTGCATCGGGTGCAATTCGTATTTTCGATCTTGTGATTGCCATCACCGACGGTGGCCCCGGCGTGTCGTCCGATGTGCCGTCGCGTTACATCTATCAAAACTTTACCGCCAACCTCGGCCAGTCTTTGACAGCATCAACCGTCATGCTGCTGTCGATGGCCGTCATCCTGATCCCCTGGATCCGGATGGAATTTGGCAAGAAGGGATAATACGCCATGTCGAACGCAGTAACGATGTTTGATGGCCCGTCTGGTCCCAAGCCGAAGAAATTCATCACAGTGCCACGCGCCATTGTCTATACCGTGTTGATCCTGTGCAGCATGTTCTTCCTGTTCCCGCTCTACATCATGATCATCACATCGCTGAAAGACCTTGATGCCATTCGCGAAGGCAATTTGTTTTCGCCTTCTGGCAACCCAACATTTGCGCCGTGGGTCAAGGCCTGGAGCCAGGCTTGTACAGGGCTTTACTGTGAAGGCATCAAACCAGGTTTTATCAACTCGCTGAAAATCACAGTGCCATCGGTTATCGTGTCTATCGCAGTGGCTTGCGTGACGGGTTATTCGCTGGCGAATTGGCCTTTCAAATATTCGGAGGCCTTCTTTACCATTTTGTTGCTGGCCAGTTTCATTCCCTATGTGGTGATGATTTATCCGATCGTGATTATCACGCGCTGGCTTGGCATATTCTCCACGTTGCCCGCCGTAGTTTTGGTGCATACTATTTTCGGTTTGCCGTTGTTGACGCTGCTGTTCCGGAATTACTTTGCTTCATTGCCGCAGGAATTGTTCAAGGCGGCGCGTGTGGATGGTGCAGGTTACTGGCGCATTCTGTTTCAGGTGTTCCTGCCCATGGCCGTGCCCATCATGACGGTTGCCGTCATCTTGCAGGTGACCGGCATCTGGAACGACTTCCTGTTTGGCGTCATTTACGCTGGCCCCACCAATTATCCGATGACGGTGCAGCTCAACAACATCGTCAACACCGGGCAGGGTGTGAAAGAGTACAATGTTGACATGGCGGCGACGATTTTGACGGGCATTGTGCCTCTCGCCATTTATTTCTTCTCGGGCAAATATTTCGTGCGCGGCATTGCGGCCGGCGCTGTGAAGGGTTGATGCAATGAACATGCATGCGAATATTGACAAGCCATCGGTATCAGTGCGGGGTTTGGCCCAGAGTTACGGGGCCTTGCAAGTGTTGAAATCCCTCGACCTTGATATTGCCGATGGTGAGTTCATTGTGCTGTTGGGTCCATCGGGTTGTGGCAAGTCGACGTTGCTGAACTGCATCGCGGGTCTTCTCGAACCAACCCACGGCCAGGTGTTCATCAAGGGCAAGAACGTCACGTGGGAAGAACCAAAGGACCGCGGCATCGGCATGGTGTTCCAGTCCTATGCGCTCTATCCGCAAATGACGGTGGAGAAGAATTTGTCTTTTGGTTTGCGCGTGTCCGGCATGGACAAGGCGGAGATTGAAACGCGGGTGGCGCGGGCTTCTGAAATTCTGCAAATCCAGCCGTTGCTGGACCGGAAGCCATCACAGTTGTCGGGGGGGCAACGTCAACGTGTCGCTATCGGCCGTGCGCTGGTGCGGGACGTTGACGTCTTTCTGTTCGACGAACCGTTGTCAAATCTTGACGCGAAACTGCGGGCTGAGCTGCGTGTGGAAATCAAGCGGTTGCACCAGAAGCTTGGCAATACCATGATCTACGTGACGCATGACCAGATCGAAGCGCTGACACTGGCAGACCGTGTGGCCGTTATGCGCGGCGGCACCATTCAGCAGCTCGATGCGCCGCAGACAATTTATAACAAGCCGAAGAATTTGTATGTGGCGGGATTCATCGGGTCTCCGTCGATGAATTTTTTGAAAGGTGCGATTGAGGGTGTCGGTGTGAAGGCGGCGTTCAAGCTGGGTTCGCTGAGTATTCCGCTGAAGAGTTATTTGCCAGATGAGCCGTTGACGGCCCGTGCCGCAACGCTGGGCGTGCGGCCGGAACATATCCGCGTCAATGGCGCGGCGGAAGATGGGGCCACGGCGGAATATCCGGCTGTAGTTGATATTGTGGAGCCCATGGGGGCTGATACGTTGATCTGGCTCAATGTTGAAGGACAGACGATTTCGGCGCGGGTTGAGTCGAACGAGAGTTATGTGCCGGGGCAAAAGGTGAAGGTCCGGTTCCGGATCAATCTGGCGTCGATCTTTGATGAAGCGACGACGGACCGGATTTGAATCCGCTCCTCTTCTCCCTCCCCACTGTGGGGAAGGCCGGGGTGGGGGTCGAGAGGTTTAAAAGAATAGAAATGAACGCAACTTCAAACAGCGGAGCGACCCCCACCCTAACCCTCCCCACAGGGGGGAGGGGACTATGAACGTCATAGACCTCGCAGGCATTTGGCGGTTGCGCTGCGATGCGCGTAACATCGAGGTGGACTATCCGGTTCCGGGAGACGTGCATTCCGCATTGATCGCAGCGGGGCAAATTCCGCATCCCTATAAGGGCACCGATGAACTCGCCGTGCGCTGGGTGGCGGATGAGGTTTGGGTGGCGACGAAGCGGTTTACTGTCGAGACGATTGAGGGGGGCGAGTATTATCTCGATATTGACTATCTCGATACCGTTGCTGATGTCAGCGTGAATGGTGTGCATGTGCTGCATGCTCAGAATTGTTTTCGGCGTTACAGACCAGATATAACCAGGGCTCTAAAGATCGGTGAGAATGTTGTTGAGGTGATCCTCCACTCCAACACCAAAGCGGCGAACGAGAAACAGGCGGCTCAGCCTTTCTACATACCATACAGTGTCAGCAACAATCCCATCCCTAACGGCAACATGCTGCGGAAGCCGCAATGCCATTTCGGCTGGGACTGGAATTTGGCGATTGTGCCGTTTGGATTGACTGGGAAATTTGCTCTATGTAGTCCACAGGCAACTCAGATCATTGGAGTGATCGTTCGGCAAAGGCCGGGTGATTTTGGATCGCATGATGTCTTTGTTCACGTTTCGGTATCGTCTGCTCACACAGAAATCAGCGACACAATAACTGTGGAATTTGATGGGCAAAGCCGATCAACGGCAATTAATCTTTCAAGTTTTCGCGGCACGTTGGTGCTCAATTTCAATGTTTCCCGCCCAAAATTATGGTGGCCTGCGGGCCAAGGAGAACAATATCTCTACGATTTAACAGTACGGTACAATGATGAAGTTGAACACCGGAAAGTGGGATTGCGGAAACTTGAACTGGTTACTGACAAAGATGCAGGAGGTTCGCGATTTGCGTTCAAAATAAATGATCGCGAAATTTTCTGCAAAGGAGCAAATTGGATTCCGGCAGATGCACTCCCTTCGAACGCCACTCCGCAACTTACGCGCAGGCTTTTGCAAGCCGCCAAAGATGCAAACATGAACATGATCCGCGTCTGGGGCGGTGGATACTATGAAAAGGATTTCTTCTACGAGATTTGTGATGAGCTGGGCCTAATGGTTTGGCAAGACTTCATGTTCTCTTGTTCATTGTATCCGTCCACGTCGGATTTTCTCGACGAAGTGAGACAGGAGGCTACTTATCAGGTCAAGCGACTTCAACATCACGCAAGCATTGTCGTCTGGTGTGGTGACAATGAATTGCTTGGAGCACTCACCTGGTTCGAAGAGTCGCGCAAGAACCGTGATAGATATCTTGTCAATTATGATCGCTTGAATCGCTCGCTTGAAGAAACTGTAAAGCTTACTGATTCAAGTGCCATCTGGTGGCCATCATCCCCTTCTCCCGGCATCCTTGATTTCGGTGACACTTGGCATGATGACTCCAAGGGGGATATGCATTTCTGGTCGGTTTGGCATGAGGGTCGGGACTTTGAGCATTATTATGATGTGAAGCCGCGGTTTTGTTCCGAGTTTGGATTTCAGTCTTTTCCGTCGCTGCGCCTGATCAAGGAATTTTCAACGTCGGACGAAGACCTCAATATTTCCTCGGCGGTGATGGAGCATCACCAGCGCAACAAGGGGGGCAATGCGCGGATTGCCGAGACCATGTTCCGGAATTTCCGTTTCCCGATGGACTTTGGAAATTTTGTTTATCTCTCACAGGTGCAGCATGGCCTCGCCATGAAGATGGCGGTGGAGTATTGGCGGTCTTTGAAGCCGCATTGCATGGGCACTTTGTATTGGCAGTTGAATGACACGTGGCCGGTGGCGTCATGGTCCGGGCTTGATCATGGTGGTTCGTGGAAGTTGATGCATTACATGGCGCGGCGGTTCTATGCGCCGGTGCTGGTTACGGCGCGGAAGGCCGGGGATGAATTTGTTGTTTCCGCTGTGCATGATTTGCCTGAGGCGTTTGGGACTGAAATTACGCTGCTGCGGGTTTCGGTTCAGGGTGATGTTGCGACGCTCTACAAGCAGTCACATATGTTGTCTGGTGACGGGCAGGAGATTACGCGGCTGGATCGTCTTGGCTTCAGCGATGAAAGCCTGTTGTTTGTTCAGTGGACGGATGAAAATGGTGTGGCGCAGCGCTCACATGTAACGCCTGTTCCCTACAAGCATATGGCTTTGCCGAACCCAGCGCTCACCTCTGTTGTGACGGAGCAGGATGGGGC
>JANPCL010000044.1:0-9546 GCA_031430915.1 Hyphomicrobiales bacterium | reverse complement strand
GAAAGATTGTGCCATCAAGGGAAATATCAACGGTGATGGAGAACGCATTGTTCATACTCCGTGTTCCAAATATTACGCGAAAACGGAAATTCGGACCGAAGATGGTGAGCGTTGGTTCTGTTCGTTGGAAGAAGCGATCTCTGCTGGGTGGAGGAAACCGCGAAACTAGGTTCAGTCTTGGACAGTCAGATTATGATTGAGTTTTACGCCAGGGATGCCTGCTCTCTCGAAATAAATTGTCCAAAAGGTTGTAAGAATTCGTGTAAGTTTGACTTCAAGTGGCGTTCTGTTTGACCCACCAGACCTGCCCACACCGAATGTTGAGACCTTCATTCCCTTCATGTCAGGAATAAGTGCGTCTTTTGTCAACAGGTCAATGACAGCGATGGGCTTGGACTTCCAGAATGTTTTTCCTGGTACATAGATGGAATTCTCGATCATATCCGAAAAGATGAATATTTTTGTCGCTGAGCGTTTTTGAACGTCTTCAGCGACACTTTTAGATATGGTCTGGATGATGGCAGAGTGAGGCAGCTCAACGAAAGAATCTAGTTCGGTCCTGATTGAACTCCCGAGTTCAGACATCAGAAAGCGCTTATGATTGAGTATCACGCCTTGCGTACAGTCCGAGAAAAGTTCATCCAAGGTGGAACGTTCGGGACAATATGGAATGCACTTGTCAAAAAGCTTTTTTGAATGTGTAGGATCGTCACTTATTGTTCTTACAATTATTTTATCGCCACCCTTCAATGATGAAATGATGGCTTCGAAGCCTGCCGTCAAAACATCCTTGTCGATGGAATCGTATGGCGTTGTGACGTCAATCAGAAAAATTGCTGTTTCTCCTTCATCCGCACAGTAGGCCTTCCAGTCTACAGTTTTTTCCGCGAACGAGACGTTGGCACCACCAAGGAAACAAACAACCGTACAAATTAATACAAGAAACACAATTCGATGGATGAACATGGCAGTTTGACCAATCACTTGCGCTTAACTACCCGTGGGGCGAAAGGAACACCTCCTGGCTTGATTGCAGATTGTTGCATTTCGGGAGCGTCGTGTTCAGCAGTTTCATTTTCGTCTGCGAATTCTGCCAAAGTGTCCAGTTCGTCAATGGATTTTCTGTCATCTTGATCAAGTGACCGGCCAAGAAGCGTTTTCAACTCAACAATACGTCTGTTTGATTCCGAGTGATTTCTGCTGACGCCAGTCAAATCTGGCGCATAGTGACGGATTACTGTCGCTCTTGCTTTTGCGTAGTCGTCTTCGAGTTTTCCCAATGCCTTGCTGCGGTGATCTGATACTTCCCAAGCATTGTGATAGTCGTTGTCTGGGTCATGCGTGAAATAGCCAAGAAGAAAAGCAGCCGCTATGATCGCAAGATTAACAGTCGCAAGAATCAATGCGTTGACGTCTGAAAATGCATGGATGATGGTTCCAAAGAACCCAAGCGTACCTATGCGACCTTGCAAATCCTGAAACAAGTTGCCGAGGCCCGAAGAAGAAAGACCTGTGCCGTAAGCTGCTCGCCCAACAGTGAGAATTATGACTATGGAAACCAGAACGAATGCTGCAAAGAGAAATATGAAAACATGTTTCCAGACAACTTTGTTGCGATATTCAGACCACCACTGGCGCGCAGCGACTCCAGCCAAATGGGAAAGCACAAGCACAAGCAACGCCGCCAAGAGCGATACGACGTAAGAAACAAGGTTGCTTCCGCCGATGGCCACATCAAATAGAAACTTGTTGACGGGGGTCTCAATTACCGCGAGCACGAATGCAGCAAAACAAAATGCCAAAAACGGAATATTCCGCTTCGATATTGGTCGCCTGATTACGGCATTGATCCTGTCAAATTGTGATTCCGCTCGATCTCTTTCCTTACGGGCCGTTTTATATTTCTCTGATCTGGGACCTATTGCAATCTGCTTGGTCAAGAGTTCATTTTCACGCTCATTCAAAAGCTTGCGATACTCTGCTTCCATTTTTTGTCGGTTGCCAGCTTGCCGTGCAAGTTCTGCCAACGGATCGTCATATGATGAGTTCTTTTCCCGCATCGCCGTCCCCTTGTATTGACCTTATCTTTCACTTTACTCAACTTCAAGTGAGTTTAATGTCTGCCATGGCCAATGATGCGGAAGATTGCAGGAAGGTTGGCCATGCAGGGGTGTTCAGTCCACGCTGGAATGCGCTGCCGCCGCAGTTCTGGGATTTTCTGTCGATTGGGGTTGGTGGTTACATTGGTGGCCGCACGCTTGAGAAGGTGGCGCGTGAGGTGATTGTGCCGAAGGGGAGGCGGTGAGCAAGTTAGATGTCGCCGGAATAGATTTGACAATAATGTGAAAATGCATTATTGGTTCAGAGTTATGAGCATTATCACAATCACTAGCCGTGGACAGGTCACTTTCAGGAAGGAAATACTGCAGCATCTGGGTCTCAAGCCCGGAGACAAGTTAGAGCTTGACCTTCTGCCGGGTGGCAAGGGTTTGCTGAAGGCCGCTCCCACCAGTGGAAAAATTGATGACGTGATTGGGCTTCTGGCAAAGCGCAGCAAGAAAATCGCAACATTGGAAGAGATTGCTGAGGCCAGTGCCAAGGGGTGGTCTGGTTTAAAGTGAAGCTCACTGTTGATACCAATGTGCTGGTTCGTGCAATTGTGCAGGACGACAAAAAACAGAGCGTTATTGCAGCGCGTATTTTGAAGAGTGCAACGGAAATTGCTGTACCGCTGGTCGTGCTGTGTGAATTGGTGTGGGTGTTGAAGCGAGTCTATGATTTTCCCAAAGAAGATATCGCAGCGGTGATGATCGGGCTCCTTGCAACCCAAAACGTAAACCTCAATCGTCCGGCTGTACATGCGGGATTGGCTGTTCTTGGGGCAGGCGGCGACTTCGCCGACGGTGTGATTGCTTTTGAAGGTCGCTGGCTGGGCGGGGAAACGTTTGTGTCGTTTGACGAGGATGCGATTGCTATACTGAAAGACCAGGGCGAGTCAGTGAAGCAGTTGTAGAACACGAGTGAAACTGTACTTTCACCGAAATTATCGTGTCTCATCTGCGGGGGTGCTGTTCAGGACTGTCACTTTAATGGTTTGAACAGCATCGACATCAGTTTCAGGTCTAGCCATTGCGGTAGTTTTCCGGCGGTGGCCATGGCGGCCCACGTGACGATGCCGGGAGAAATTGAGCGTCTGCCGCTGTGGGCGGCCTTAAGCACGGCTTTGGCCACAGCAAATTCCGAGATGCTGGGCAGCAGTTTCAAGGCGAGGGTGTTGCTCAGGTCGGCTTTCTGGCGGTTGATGTTGGCGGTGGATCGCACTTCCGGCGGATGAATGACGGAGACCGACACGCCGTGGCTCCTGGCTTCCATGTAGAGGGCTTGGCTCAGGCTGTTGATGAAGGCCTTGCTGGCGGCATAGGCAGCAAACCAGGGCGAGGGGCGGGTGGCCACGGCGGATGACATGTTGACGATCGCACCAGAGCCACGTTTGATCATGCGGTTCACGGCCCAGTGGTTCAAATGTGAGGTGGCAATCATGTTCAGCTTGAACAGGGCCTCGAGTTTTTCCCAAGGCGCATCGGCAAAGCTGCCAGCCAGGCCGATGCCTGCATTGTTGACCAGAATATCCGGCACCAGTTCGGCCTCGTCCATGCCGATGAGGAAGGCATAGCGTTGGCGCTCGTCTGTCAGATCCACCGAGACGAAGCGTGGGCGCAGATCGCCCGGCACAGTTTCAGCGGCTTTGCGCAAACGATCCGGATCGCGGGCGAGCATAAAGACCGAATAGCCCAAGGCCACGGACTGGCGGGCGATTTCCAAGCCAATGCCGTCGCTTGCGCCGGTGATCAACACGATTTTGGTCATGCAGTTGTAGTCCGTCGATTCCGCAGGTCTGCCCCTTGCGGCAAATGTGTAACCCAATGGCCACGCAATGCAAATCACATGCATTTCATGCCGGGCTCCCCATATAATTCAACGACTTACAATCTTGTGCGGCGCAATAGTGTCGCTGACGTTCATCCGCCGTTCAGCCGGGGTTTGCTAGACCGCTCCTGACTTTAAGGAGTATTGTGTCATGAAGAAAACGGGGGCGTTTTTGGCTGTTATGCTGGCGATTGGGCTGGCTTTTTCTGTTCCGGCTGAGGCTGGACAGTTCCGCCTTGGCCATAAGTATGCTCGATTCCAGGTTTCGCAATATGCTGGCGAGGCCGAAACGGACGGCTATGGTGCTGGTTCCTACGCGGTTTCGCCGTCGGAAGCAGCCTCGATTGCCAAGGATAGCTGGCCAGGCGCCAAGGTTTTACGCGTTCAACTCTTGCCCTCGGGCGTTTATGCTGTCACCTTGAAGCAGGGTGGTGAAGTGTCGCGAGTCCTTGTGGACGCCACGTCAGGCGAAATCGGCTGACGCGCGGCACCGGGCCACTGTTGTTACATGTGGTGAGATCATGCGCATTCTGGTTGTGGAAGATGATGCGGACCTGAACCGGCAGATTGTATCTGCCCTCGGGGACGCTGGCTATGTTGTGGACAAGGCGCTGGATGGCGAGGAGGGACACTTCCTCGGCGAGACCGAGCCCTATGACGCGGTGATCCTTGATCTGGGCCTGCCCATTCTCGATGGCGTGAGCGTGCTTGAAAAATGGCGCAGGGCTGGCAAGAAAATGCCAGTGCTCATTCTCACGGCGCGGGATCGCTGGAGCGACAAGGTGGCGGGCTTTGATGCGGGCGCTGACGATTATGTGACGAAGCCCTTCCACATGGAAGAGGTGTTGGCGCGCATCCGGGCGCTGGTCAGACGCACGGCGGGCCATGCGACGAGTGAAATAGAGTGTGGGCCGGTGCTGCTCGATACCAAGGGTGCCCGTGTGACAGTCAATGGTTTCCAGATCAAGCTGACGTCGCTGGAATTCCGCTTGCTGGCTTACCTTATGCACCACAAGGGCAAGGTGGTGTCGCGCACGGAACTTGTGGAACATCTCTACGATCAGGATTTTGACCGGGACTCCAATACAGTGGAAGTATTTGTAGGCCGCCTGCGGAAAAAGCTTGGGGTGGATGTGCTGCACACCATTCGCGGCATGGGCTATTGTATCTCAGAGCAGGGTGATGAGAAGTAACTCACTGTCGCTGCGGCTGACGGTGTCGGCGGCGGCGGTGGCGCTGGTGCTGCTGGCGCTGGCGTCGATTGTTTTGAGCTCTCTGTTCCAACAGGCACTGGAGCGGAATTTTGATGCGCGGCTCAGGGCCGTTCTGGACAGTCTTTCAGCCAATGTGTTTCCAGGGCCGGATGGTTCACCACAATTGACGGGCAATATGGCGGACACGCGCTTTACGCTGCCGGAGTCAGGGTGGAACTGGCAGGTGCTGCCGCCGAAGCCTGGGCAGAAGCCGTTGCTGTCGCCGTCGCTTCTGGCGTCACCGATTCCGTTTGATGCGAAGCTGCTGGGGACGCGGGATGCTGATCGCATTACCTCCTTTGCTTTCGTCAATGTTGCGGGACAGCGCTTACGGGCGATGGAACAGCGCATCACGTTCAAGGATATCGACGGCGAATATTCGTTTCTCGTCACGGGTAATTTCGATGAGTTGCGGCAGGAAGTTCAGTCGTTCTCGAACGGGCTCTATGGCTCGCTGGCGCTGCTGGGGCTGGGGCTTTTGGGGGCGATTTTCTTTCAGGTACGCTATGCCATGAAGCCGATGGCGGAGATGCAGCAGAAGCTAACTGATATCCGCGCGGGCAAAATTGAAATGTTACATGGAAATTTCCCGACGGAAATGCAGCCTGTGGCGGACGAGATGAATTTGCTCATCCAATCGAATTTCGAAATCATTGACCGGGCACGGATGCAGGTGGGCAACCTGGTGCATGCGCTGAAGACACCCATAAGTGTGTTGACGAATGAGGCGCGTGAATCGCCCGGTGGTTTGGCCGACAAGGTCAAAGAGCAGATCAATGTGATGCGGGATCAGGTGAACCTGTATCTGGACCGGGCACGGCGGGCGGCGCGGGCGCAGACCATTGGGGCTGCCACGGATGTGGAGCCCGTGCTGCAATCACTGGCGCGGACATTGCAGCGGATCAATTCGGAGAAAGGTGTTGTGGTTGCGGTTTCCTGTCAGGCCGGTTTGAAGTTCCGGGGCGAGCGGCAAGATCTGGAAGAGATTGTCGGCAATCTGATGGACAATGCCTGCAAGTGGAGCAAGGGGCGGGTTGAGGTGCGCGGGGCGTTGATGACAGGTGCTGGTGATGATGGTCGGCCGCGCCTGTTGATCGAGGTGGATGATGACGGGCCAGGGGTGCCTGCGGAAAAACGGGCGACGGCGTTAAAACGCGGGCAGCGGCTGGATGAGGCGAAGCCTGGGTCCGGATTGGGGCTCAATATCGTTACAGAAACAGCTGCCATGTATAACGGCAAGGTGGAACTCGACAAAGCCGATCTCGGCGGGTTGCGGGTGAAGCTGGTATTGCCCGGGATTGGGTGAGTGGGCCGCTTTCATGTTGCCACCTTCGCGTTTGCGGTTAACGAATACTGCGACAACTATCTAAAATTGTGGATATATTGTTGGAAAAGATGAAACCGTAGTTTCAGTTGTTCTACAAAGTTGAGTGGATTTTATCCTGACAACTTGATTCAATTCGCCTCATAACTTAAGAGCATTGTCAGTTTCACGGTTTTGTGAACAGGGACGCGGAATACAAATGACAATCGAAAGTTGTCATTTGTCCAATTGGTGAGCAAATACCCGTCTACTGCCCCCGGTCGCGGGTGGCTTGCCAAAGGGGAGCGGCTCGACGGAGCTGCTCCCCGCTTTTATTCAGCAACCGCTGGTACGCCGCGTTCCCGGTAGGGGGTGCGACCATAGAAGGCGCGGTAACATTTCGAAAAATGCGACGGTGAAGAAAAGCCGCAGGCCAATGCCACATTTATCACTGACATGTCGGTTTGAAGCAAAAGCGAACGGGCCTTTTTCAGGCGCAGTTCAAGATAGTAGCGCTTGGGCGACCGGTCGAGATAGCGGCGAAACAGCCGCTCCAGTTGCCGGGTTGAGAGGCCGGCTTGCTTGGCCAAGAGGCTGGGTGACAGGGGGTCCTCCAGGTTGTCTTCCATTTTCTCGATGATCGATACCAGCTTGGGGTGGCGCGCACCAATGCGGGCGGGCAGGGAAAGGCGCTGATTCTCACTGTGATGGCGGATGGGGGAGTGCAACACGGTTTCAGCCACCTGGGCTGCCATGTCTGGTCCATGCTGGCTGGTGATCAGGGACAGCATGAGGTCGAGTGCCGTGGTGCCACCGGCGCTGGAGAAGCGGTCCTCGTCGATTTCAAAGAGGCCACCTGTGACGTCAATATCAGGGAAGGCTTCGGTGAAGCCTGGCAGGTTTTCCCAGTGGATGGTGCATTTGTAACCGTCGAGCAGGCCAGCTTCGGCGAGCACATGGGATCCCGTACAAACGGCACCGATATCAACCCCGCGCCGCGAGGTTTTGCGCAGCCAGCTCAGCAGGCGTTTATCGGTGTGGTGCTGGATGTTGAGGCCGCCGCAGACGATGATGGCGGCGTCCTGGGATACGGCCTCGAGATCACCGTTGACCATTGTCAGAATGCCGTTGGATGCGGCTACGGGTTGGCCGTCGAGGGAATGCAGGGTCCACTTGTAGAGTTGCTTTTCTGCGAGGCGATTGGCGAGACGCAACGGCTCAATCGCGGAGGTTACGGGCATCATGGTGAACTCCGGTACCAGCACCAAAGCGATGGATTGCGGCAAAGAAATTGGTTTTTGTCCGAACATGGGGAGGCTCCGTTTGCGACACGATGCGCCGTTTCCGACCTGTTGTCCATAAGCGTCATGGGGTGTGCAAAAACGACGTTAACTCAGGCGAGGCGTCGGTAATGTGGGAGTTCTGTCGCAAATGACAGGGACACATTTGTGGCTCGCTTGCATCCTGTTGATATCAATCAGCTTGAGGCCCTCATGAGCGCACCGATTACTTTCACACCAATGCCCACCGCCACTATGGCTAATCCCTTGGGTGCTTATCTACGGAAGGCGTCGATTGAAATCACGGGCAAGCAGATTGAGAAGATTCCGCTGCTGCGAGCTGGTTTTGCCGAGGGGTCGACGGTGTTTGTTGCGCTGATTGATGCGGCTGAACTGGCGGTGCAGATCGATGCTACGGCGGCACTGCGCGCGGCTGGCTATAATCCAATTCCGCATATCCCGGCGCGGTTTGTACTTGACGAAGATGATTTGAAGCGGCGGCTTGAGGCGTTTGTGACGCGCGGCGGCGTGACCGATGCGCTGGTGCTGGGTGGCGGAGCGCCCACGCCGATCGGGAAATATGATGCGGCGATCCAGATTCTGGAGACGGGGGCGTTTCAGGAGGCTGGTATCAAACGCATTGGCATTGCGGGACATCCTGAAGGTAATCCAGACATTACGAAAGTGCATGGCGAGGCCATGTTGCTGCGGGCGCTGAAGTTGAAGAATGACTGGATCAAGGCTTCGGGTGTTCAGGGCTTTATTGCCACGCAGTTTTTGTTTGATGCCTTGCCGGTTGCACATTGGGCGACGGAGTTGCGGGCGGCTGGAATTGATTTGCCCATACACGTCGGAGTGCCGGGGCCAGCTACGATCAAGACGCTGGTGAAATATGCGGCCATGTGTGGCGTTGGCAATTCAGCTCGCTTCATTCGCAAACAGGCGATGAATGTGACGCGGTTGTTGAGTGTGTCGGAGCCGACGGAATTTGTGGACCAGCTGGCGACGCTGCATTTCGACAAGCCGGAACTGGGGATTGCGGCACCGCATCTTTATCCGTTTGGCGGTTTTGACAAGCTGCTGGGGTGGATGGGTGCGAAGATGGCGTGAGGATTTAATAATTCTTCACTTGCAGTTTCTTTACCCCAAGGTGATATAAGGAAGAGAAGTCGGAACGGAAACCAACATCCGGCTGGAACTGGAGGTCTGCATGACAAAATGCGCAGAAGGCTGGGGTGGCTTAACATAGCCCCTTGATTGCCGAATGGAACAGATTTAGAACAGCTTGGATGACCCAAATCCAAGCTGTTTTCTTTTCTACTTGTGTCGCTGCTATTGTAGCTATCTGGGGCGTGCTCTCACAAAGAGCAATAGCAAGAAGGCGCGCGACGATTGATCTCATCGCGCGAAACGAGGCTGACCACGATCTTATTCAAGGATATCAAAAGTATGTGGAACTCGCCCTGGCTCCGGAAGGTTTGGCCAAATGGGCAGATGTAGCAAATGAAAAAACCTTGGAAACACAAGCCATCAGACTCATCCTTAACCAATATGAACTCGTCGCAATAGGCATTCAACTTGGGATATTGGACTACAAGTTTTGGCAACGGTGGGGAAGATCTACTACAATTCGATCCTGGACTCATGCATCTCCTTTTGTATCAAGACTGCGCGAACGTCTTTCAAATCCAGCCGTCTATCATGAGTTTGAGGAATTAGTGAAAGCGTTGCAGGGTGACAAAATGCCAAAAAGAAACTGGTGGTTAGGTCGTTTCTTTTGAGA
>JANPCL010000043.1:0-5298 GCA_031430915.1 Hyphomicrobiales bacterium | reverse complement strand
GCCAAACCGCCCCAGCGTAACAATCTCCATCACAATCCCTCCAAATCACGGACATAAGTGAATCAGAAATCAGGACAACCTGCAAATGCGAGATGTGTGAATGCGGTAGCCAAGAGGGGCGGGAGAAGGCTAGATCATTCGCCTTCTCCCGCTTCTTCCAGCGGGAGAAGGTGCCCGAAGGGCGGATGAGGGGCCGCACGTGACACTTTCAGAGCTTCAGCACATCCATCTGGATCGGGCCTTCGGCTCTTCCGTGGATGAATTGATCGACGTAGGCGTTGCCGGAGGAGTTGACCTTGTTGGCTTCGCCGCGCCAGATGATTTGGCCTTTGTAGATCATGGCGATGTCGTCGGCGATCTTTCGGGCGCTCGCCATGTCGTGGGTGATGGAGATGGTGGTGGCGCCGAGGCGTTTTACGCAATCGACGATGAGGTTGTTGATGACGTCGGCCATAATGGGGTCGAGGCCAGTCGTGGGTTCGTCGAAGAAAATGATTTCGGGGTCGGCGGCGATGGCTCTTGCGAGGGCCACGCGCTTTTGCATGCCGCCTGAGAGTTCGGCGGGAGTGAGTGAACCGACGTCAGCGGTGAGGCCGACCTGGCCGAGTTTTTCGATGGCGATGTCTCTGGCTTTGGCGCGTGACATGCCACGGCCTTGAATCAAACCGAAGGCGACATTTTCCCAGACCGTTAAAGAGTCGAAGAGGGCCGATCCCTGAAACAACATGCCGAAGCGGGCGAGGTATTCGTCGCGTGCCGAACCTTTGAGGCCCACAGCATTTTCGCCGCTGACGATGATTTCGCCTTCGTCCGGTTTCAGGATTCCGAGGATGCATTTCAGCATTACGGATTTGCCAGTGCCGGAGCCGCCGATGACGACGAGGCTGCGGCCTTTGTCGACTGACAGATCAAGGCCATTCAGAACGTGCTTCTTGCCGAAATGTTTGCGGACTTGTTTGAGGATGATGTGGCTCATGCTCACGTGCCAAAAAGTAAAATTGTGAGCAGGAAATTGGCAGCCAAAATCATGATGGCGGAGGAAACCACAGCATTGGTGGTGGCGCGACCCACGCCTTGTGCGCCGCCTTTGGAGTTGAAACCATGATAGCAGCCCATCAATGCAATGATGAAGCCGAAGATAGCAGCTTTTATGAGTCCCGAGATAACGTCGCTTGTTTGCAGAAACTCTGCTGTGCTTTTCAGGTAGGCATAAGAATTGAGTCCGATTGATCTTGTGCCCACAATATACCCGCCATACACGCCGATGGTGTTTCCGATCAGGACAAGCAATGGTAAGCTCACAATTGCCGCTAAAATGCGCGGACCGACAAGATATTTAAACGGGTTTGTTGACAAAGTTACTAAAGCGTCGATTTGTTCGGTCACTCGCATCGTACCCAGCTCGGCAGCAACCGCAGCTCCAACACGCCCCGATACCATGAGCCCAGCAAGGACAGGACCGAGTTCCCGGCAAATACCTTTGACAACTATGTTTGGAACCAAGGTTGAAGCCGCTATTGCGGATGTTCCTTGATAGATTTGAAGTGCCAGCGCGCCGCCTGTGAAAAACGATGTGAGTGCTACGACAGGCAGCGACGTGTAGCCGATGCGCCAGAATTGCAGGGCGAATTGGCTGAGGTAGTAGCGTGGCGTCAGGCCTTGCAGCAGGCCGTCTCTGGCGAACAGGGCGATGCGGCCTGTTTCAGCAAAGAGGTCGAGAATGGCGCGGCCGAGGGATGCAACAGGGTTCATGATTCTGCGGGAGAATAACGCCGCGCGTAGCGTTTGCCCAGATGGGTGAGGAGTTCATAGGAAATGGTGCCGGCCCAGCCTGCAGCTTCGTCGATGGGGATGCGTTTGCCGAAGAGTTCAGCGTGCGTGGTTTTGGCAAGCTTGCGTTCAGGGACATCGGTCACGTCGATTGTCATCATGTCCATGGAGACGCGACCTACGATGGGGCAGCGCTGGCCTGATACTGCGACCTGTGCAGGACCATTCGGCAGTTGAGAGGAAAGTTTGCGGGCGACGCCGTCGGCATAGCCCGCAGCGATAATTGCAATTTTTGTGGGGCGGGGGGCTGTCCAGGTGGCAGAGTAGCCAACGGTTTCGCCTTGTCGGATGTTGCGGATTTGCAGGACGCGGGCTTCCAGCGTGACGACTGGTTTCATCGGATTTTTCTGATAGGGGGTGGGGTTGCCGCCGTAAAGGGCGACACCGGGGCGAACCTCGTTAAAGTGATACGGCTTGCCCAGAAAAATGCCGGCGGAGTTGGCGAGGCTGGCTTTCAGGTGGGGAACACCGGCGTGGATGGCTTTGAACCTGTCCAACTGCCGCTCGTTCATGGGACTGGTGTTGTCATCACCGCAGGCGAGGTGACTCATCAGCATACGGATATTCAGTGTACGGATTAGTTTATCGTCGCCTGTGAAAGCGAGCCAGTCTTGCGGTTGCAGTCCTGCGCGGTTGATGCCGGTGTCGACGTGGAGCGAGCAAGGTTCGCCTTTGCCGTTTTTGGCCCAGTCTCGGATTTGGCTGAGAGTGGTGAGGGCGGGGATGAGCTGGTGTTTGCGGTAGAAGGCAGCCTCGCCTTCATACAGGCCGTCGAGAATTGTGATTGAAGCTTTTGGCAGAATGTTGCGGAGGGTGACACCTTCTTCGGGGCGGGCAACGTAGAAACTGCGGCAGCCTGCGGACCAGAAGGTTTTTGCAACGGGTTTGATGCCGAGGCCATAGGCGTCGCCCTTGATGGCGACGGCGGTGTGTGCGGTTTTCGCTTTGCGCGCGAGCAGCAGGTAGTTTGCCTTTAATGCGGCAAGATCAATAGTGGCGGTGGCTCCGGCGAGGTTGGCAGGCATGATGACTGGCGGATAGGGCATGTGGCGGAAGGGGGCAAGGGGTGGACTGGCTGCCCCTCATCCGTTGCCGCAATCGAAGGCGATTGCTAGAGCACCTTCTCCCGCTGGAAGAGCGGGAGAAGGCAATCTTGTCAGGAACTCGGGATCAGCACCTTGTTGATCACGTGGATCACGCCGTTCGAGGCGCGGATGTCGGCGGTGATGACGCGGGCGTTGTCGATGTGGACGCGGCCATTGGCGCGGATGGCGCGGATGGTTGTGTCGCCGCCACGCTTCAAGGTCTTCACGTGGGTTGCCTTGGTTGGCACGTCCTTGGCGAGAATGACGCCCGATACAACGTGATACTTTAGGATTGCTGCGAGCTTGGCTTTGTTCTTGGGCTTGATCAGTTCTTCAACGGTGCCTGCGGGGAGTTTTGCAAAGGCAGCATCGGTTGGAGCGAAAACAGTGATGGGGCCGCCTTTCGACAAGGCGCTTACAAGGCCTGCAGCCTTGGCGGCGGCGAGCAATGTGTTGAACTTGCCCGTGGAGGCAGCAGTTTCAACAATGTTGGCAGCCTGCGCTTGGGCAAGCATCAGGGTGGCTGCAAATGCAGCGGCAATCAGTTTCAGTGTCATGTTTATCTCCCGAAGTTGTCAGTCACACTGGTGTGTGATGGCGGTGTTACGGGGTAAGTTTGGAAGCGGTGCTTGTGATCAACAAAACGTGAGAAATTGAAAATTCCCGTGATCAATCAAACCTTTCCGGACTGTAATCTTCTTTCGCCAGATTTTGGAATTTCGTGAGTTGTGCTTCGAATTGCAGTTCGACGATGCCTGTCGGGCCGTGGCGCTGTTTTCCTATGATGACTTCGGCGCGACCATGGGCACGGGCTGCCTCTTCCTGCCACTTCAGATATTCGGGTGTGCCGGGGTGGGGTTCTTTTTTCGAGAGGTAATATTCTTCACGATAGACAAACATGACGACGTCGGCGTCTTGTTCGATTGAGCCGGATTCACGCAAGTCGGAGAGTTGCGGGCGTTTGTCATCGCGTGATTCAACCTGACGGGACAGTTGGGACAGGGCCAGGATGGGGACGTTGAGTTCCTTGGCGAGGCCTTTGAGCCCTACGGTGATTTCCGAAACTTCCTGCACGCGGCCTTCGGCTGCCTTGCGGGCGGAACCGGCGAGAAGTTGCAGATAGTCCACCACGATGAGCCCCAGGCCGTGTTGGCGCTTCATGCGACGGGAGCGGGCGGCAAGTTGGGCGATGGTGAGGCCGCCTGTGGCGTCGATGTAGAGGGGCAGGGATTGCAGGTCCTGGCTGACTTCGACGAGACGATCAAATTCATCAGCTGTGATTTTACCGCGACGGATGCGTTCCGAGGAGATGCCCGACTGTTCGGCGATGATACGGGTGGCCAATTGTTCTGACGACATTTCGAGAGAGAAAAAGGCTACGATGCCGCCGTTCAGCACTTTCAGGGAGCCGTCTGTCTGGTACTCGGCGTCGTAGGATTTGGCGACGCTATAGGCGATGTTGGTGGCGAGTGCTGTCTTGCCCATGGCGGGGCGACCGGCGAGGATCAACAAGTCGGATGATTGCAGGCCACCCAGTTTTTCGTCGAGATCGCGCAGGCCCGTGGAGATGCCGGACAAATGGCCGTCGCGCTGGAAAGCGGCGGCGGCCATATCGATGGCGTCTGTCAGGGCGCGACCGAATTTCTGGAAGCCCTTGCCGTATTTATCCACTTCCGCCAGCGAGTAGAGCGTGGTTTCAGCTTTTTCGATCATCGCTTTGGTGGAGTTTTCCACATCTGTGTCGAAGGATTCATTGACGATATCGGTGCCGATGCCGATCAATTTGCGGCGCTGGGCCAGTTCGTGGATGGTGCGGCCATATTCTTCGGCATTGATGATGGTTGTAGCAGAAGCGGCAAGGCGGGCGAGATAGGCTGAGCCACCGATTTCTTTCAGCGTCTGATCCTGCTCGAAGAAGCCCTTCAACGTCACGGGGTTTGCAAGTTTGCCCATGCGGATGAGGGATGAAGCTGATTCGAAAATGCGGGCGTGGACGGGTTCATAGAAATGATCTGCCGTCAGGAAGGTGGTGACACGGTCGCAGGCTTCGTTGTTGACGAGGATGGCACCCAGCAAGGCCTGTTCCGCCTCAAGATTGTGGGGTGGCTGGCGGTAGGCCTCTTCGGGGGAGGATTCGATAGGGCGGAGCGGGGTGACGGTGTTCATGGTGGCGATTTAGCAGTGGCTTCGGCAGTTTACTGCTCTAATCAACAATATTACCGCTATCCACAGGCGAAAATATGTTGCCTAAAGCATTTGTTGACTCTTCAAATCCCGTCATTCCCGCCTTCGCGGGAATGACGGGATTAAAAAGCAACATTAACTGGTTAGAGCGTTCGCTTTAGAAGCGATGACGGTTTAACAGTTTTGTTTGTTTATGAAT
>JANPCL010000042.1:0-4239 GCA_031430915.1 Hyphomicrobiales bacterium | reverse complement strand
ACCCAAGCGCCTTGTGGCGGTCAATGAGGGTGGAAAAGCGCCAGGAATTGGTCATGCGGGACTCCCTTGATGATCTCGGTTTCCGCCAAGTCTCATACGAGTTGCGACAAAAATCAATATTGAAATGCAATTATTTTTCTTCTCAGGTAACATTTCTCAATTAAAAAGGGGCTGCCGAAGCAGCCCCTTTGTCACTTTTCAATGTGTCAGCCCGGTAGCACGAAGAACCAGTTGGCCCACAGTACAACCGCAGCACCTGCAACCAGAGTCAGGTAGGGCAACATGCCCGCCTTGCGCTCGCCGAGGTCGCCTTCCTTCAGACCCAGATCGATGTAGGCCTGTTTTGGAAATTTGCCGCCATCCTGCATGTAATGACGATAACAGAACACCGGTATGATCAGGGCCGCAAAGAACAGACCCGCCCACAATGCATTGGAATAGCCCCACACCTTGGCACCAGCACCGAGAAACAGCGCATTCACAAAGGCCAGCACTGTATTGAGGCCAATCAGCCACGTAGGTGCCTTCCACGGGCGGTCCATGTGTGCGGAGTCAATGCGGTGCATCCAGCCGGCATTCAGGTTCAGAAAGTTGAACAAGATATAGCCCACGTTGGAAATGGCGAGAACATAGAAATACCCCCCCACGTCCGACGCTAGCGCCAACAGGAACACGTTGAACGCAAAGTCCGTCCACATGGCCTTGGACGGCACGCCCTTTTCATTCACACCACTCAGATACTTCGGCAACCAGCCGTCCTTCGAGCCCTGATAAAGGGTGCGCGATGAACCAGCCATGGCCGTCATGATCGCCATAAACAAGGCAAGGATCATCAGGATCACAAAGATCTGCGTGATCACAGCACCGCCGCCCACCATGTTGCCGAGTGCTTCACCAATGCCCGTTCCGTCCACGATTCCTGTTGCTAACATGCCGGAAGTTCCGAGCACGCCTTGAAATGAGAATGGAATGAGGAAAAAGAACACACAGCACAGAAGGCCTGAATAGAAGATGGCCTTGAAGGTGTCGGTACGCGGGTTCTTCAATTCGCTGGTGTAACACACAGCGGTTTCAAAGCCGTAGGTCGACCAAGCGGCAATGTAGAGGCCCCCCAAGAACAATGTCCACCCCCCGATGTTCCACGTGCCATCAACGCCGGAATAAGCGGCTGTTGGCGGCAACAGGTTCGTGACATTCATGCTGTTGATCTGGCCTGTCAGGATTGGCACAAGTCCCACCAGAAGCAGCGGCACCAACACAATGATGGCCAGCCATTTTTGAGCACTGGCGGTTTGCGCAATGCCACGATGCTGGATCATGAGAATGAGCAACATCAGCGCCACGCCAATGAGGAACGTCGAGTTGAAGTGCAATGTGCCAAGACCGGGAATGTTGAAGGCAAGCGCTTCAAATGTCCGGAAGGCCGGCGTCAATGCAGCAACACCATCAGCCGATGCCACAGCTTTGATGGCATCAGCAGCCGCAACGCCAGCATGACCAGCCATATAATCCACCACCGATTTGGTATCAGCGGTGTAACTGGCCAGATGTGCGGTGACCCAATCCAGCACTGGCTGACTGTCGGCCAGTGGAATAGGGAACAACGCATTGAGAATGTAACCCGCCGCAATGGCGCAACCCAGCGACAGCACGGGAGACCATGCAAACCAGTTACACCACACCGAGAGCGGCGCGATCAGTTTTGAATACCGCAACCACGCCGTTGCTCCGTACACGGATGTACCGCCCGATTTGTTGCCAAACATGCCAGCCATTTCGGCATAGGTGAAGCTTTGCAGAAAGCCCATGATCATCGAAATGATCCAGACCACGAAAGCTAGCTTGCCCGTGGTCCCGGCGATGCCGCCAATGGAGAACAGCACCAGTGGCGGCACACCAGCCGCGACCCAGAACGCCCCCCGCCAGTCTAACGCCCGGACCATTTGGCCCGAGCCAGATTCCTTCGTCATAAATTTCACCCCTTCTTTAAGCGAGGAAACGCGCCGGACTCTGTTGGCCGACTTTCCGCTTCCTCGCGCCCAACCCAGATTTGTCGTTTTAACAAATCTTGAGATTTCTAATTCTTCAAATAGCTCTCCATCGAATCTTCCATGGCATCTTTCCAGGCCGTGTGATGCAATGGCGCAATTGTTCCCGTAATCACCGATTTATAAGCATTGTCACGAAAGGTCATGATGTTTTTGGCTTTGTGGTCTTTCCACTCAAAGAAAGCTTCGCATGCGCCATCAACATCGAATGACGGATAGTCGGTTTCTGCAATCAACTCTTTGACGTAGTCGCCCTGATAATGAATTGCGTCATGCGCATCTTTGCCAGCATCTTCGCCAGCCACCCGATCAGTAACATCTTTCAGCAAGTCTGCTTTATCAGCAGGGATTTTGATTCGGCCCATAATCGCATCACGCACCCACCAGGCCTGTGCATCAAACATGTTGAAGGTGAACCATTGGTCCTGCATGCCGATGTAGAACAACGCAAGATTATGGACATAAGCCACGCCCTTATAGAGGTCGGCGGTGGCCAAACGGTTCTTGGTCTTGAGACGCAGGTCATCTGGCAGATAAGGGAAACTGTGCTGGTAACCCGTGCACAGAATAATGGCATCGATCTTTTTGGATGTGCCATCTTTGAAATAAGCCGTGTCCGTATCGACATGCGTGAGGATAGGAACTTCCTTCCAGTTCGATGGCCAGTCATAGCCCATGGGTGCCGTGCGATGCGCAACGGTGATCGACTTGCAGCCATATTTCCAGCACTGTGAACCAATGTCTTCAGCCGAGTAACTGGTGCCCACGATCAGCAAATCCTTGCCCTTGAACTCCATGGCATCACGGAAATCATGGGCGTGCAGAATACGGCCATTATAGCTTTTGAACCCTGGAAACTCCGGCACATTCGGTGTCGAGAAATGCCCGGACGCCACGATTACATGATCGAATTCCTCGTCGTAAATCGTATCCTTGGCATGGTCATGCGCAGTAACTGTGAACTTGCCGGTCTTGGCATCATGGCGGACAAATCGAACTACCGTCTTGAAACGAATCCAGTTACGCACCCCTGCTTTCGTCACACGACCCGCGATATAATCAAACAACACGGCGCGCGGCGGATAACTGGCAATCTGCTTTCCAAAATGCTCTTCAAACGAATAGTCGGCAAATTCCAAACCTTCCTTCGGGCCATTGGACCACAGATACCGATACATCGAACCATGCACAGGTTCGCCATATTCATCAAGCCCGGTGCGCCACGTGTAGTTCCAAAGACCACCCCAATTGTCCTGTTTTTCAAAACATACAATGTCAGGAATGTCTGCACCCCCAGCTTTGGCCGATTGGAAGGCGCGGAGTTGGGCAAGGCCAGATGGGCCTGCGCCGATGACTGCAATTCTTTTTTTCATGAGCATCAAATATCCAATGTATTCTCGGTTTCCCAGCGCGAGAAATGCGAAGCATAGCTGTCCCATTCCTTGTGCTTGAGCTTGAGATAAGCCGTCGAGAACTCTTCACCCATCATGGCCTTGAGGGTGGTGTCCTTGTCATATTCGCGAAGCGCATCCAGCAGGTTCAACGGCAATTTCGGCGCGTCTTTCACCGTATGGCCCATCTGGTACATGTCAATGTCATGGCGCTTGCCGGGGTCAGCTTTAGTGCGCACGCCATCGAGTCCAGCGGCTATGATCACAGCCTGCAACAGATACGGATTGGCCGCGCCATCTGGCAGGCGCAATTCAAAGCGTCCAGGCCCCGGCACGCGCACCATGTGGGTGCGGTTGTTGCCGGTCCACGTGACAGAGTTTGGTGCCCATGTAGCACCGGAAGATGTGCGCGGTGCATTGATACGCTTGTAGCTGTTGACCGTCGGATTGCAGATCGCAGCAAGCGCGGAAGCATGCTTCATGATACCGCCCAAGAACGTGCGACCACGGTCCGACAATCCAAGTTCCTTGTCTTTGTCCGCGAACACGTTGGTCTTTCCATCCTTCGACCAAACCGAAATGTGGGCGTGACAGCCTGAACCGGTCAGCCCCTTGAAGGGCTTCGGCATGAACGTGGCGCGGAAGCCATGCTTCTCGGCAATCGACTTCGTCATGAACTTGAAAAAAGAATGCTTGTCGGCAGTTTGTAACGCGTCGTCATATTTCCAGTTCATTTCAAACTGGCCAACGGCGTCTTCATGGTCGTTCTGGTAGGCTTCCCAACCCAGCTCCAACATGTA
>JANPCL010000041.1:0-12256 GCA_031430915.1 Hyphomicrobiales bacterium | reverse complement strand
AGGCTTTCCCGCATCTTCGAATTGAAGTCGCCTTCTTCCCCGATCATGCCCAGTAATTCTTCCAAGTTCTTGGGCTTGCGGCGCTTGCGGCGTTCGCGCTTCACTTTTTTCGCGACAAAAGATGTATCAAACACCTTTTTCGAAGTGTCATCAATAATAGCACTCACACGTTCGAGGTGATCAGCGGCACGGTCAACTACGGCTTCCATGATGCTGATCAGAATACCCCAGCTGGTCATGGCCGTGGCTTGCGGCTTCATCGCCTGCTTGATGTAAACAGGAAAAGCCTGAGGGTGGTGATATCGTATTGTAATCAGCTTGTTACCAGTAATGATGAAAGTAACAGGCGAGGATTCCGGGCGCTCATCATCGCCGCGACGGATTAGTGTAGCCGTCATGAAAGCCGCACCGTCTTCCTGATACAAGCGGCTGGATGCCTCAATTTCCGCCAATTCACCACGCGTTGGAATGTCAATGTTCAATGACGACTCGACAATGACTTCCTCATCATGCGTCGGCTCAACCAGATCAATCCAGACCGTGTCATCCGGCACCGAACCAGATGCCGCAATCTTGCCGTGCTCGACAAGGCAGCCCTTGTCTGTTCCAAATGTTTGCAGCATGACTCTTCACTCCATCCCCACCCTTTGCCCGACTAAATTGACAGTCGCAAGTGCAACAGGCACAAGCCCTGCATGACAAAACCAATCCACATCATCGGCGGCGGTATGGCCGGCTGCGAAGCGGCCTGGGCCGCTGCAAACGCAGGCATTCCTGTAATCCTGCACGAAATGCGCCCCCACGTCGCAACCGACGCCCACAAGACCCAAGACCTCGCCGAACTCGTCTGTTCGAACTCGTTCCGCAGCGACGACCATGAGCAGAACGCCGTGGGCCTGTTGCACGAGGAAATGCGCCTGATGGGCTCACTCATTATGGACGTAGCGAAACATCATCAAGTGCCTGCTGGCGGCGCACTCGCTGTTGACCGTGAAGGCTTCGCCCGCGAAGTCACCCGCCGTATCGAAGCCCACCCGCTGATCAGCATTGAACGTGGCGAAGTCGCAGGCCTGCCACCTGCGGACTGGGACAGTGTCATCATCGCCACCGGCCCCCTCACATCCCCTGCCCTTGCCACTGCTGTGCGCCAACTCACAGGCGAGGAAGACCTCGCCTTCTTCGACGCCATTGCCCCCATCATCCATCGTGAATCCATCAACATGGAGGTGGCTTGGTTCCAGTCTCGCTACGACAAGGTCGGCCCCGGCGGAACCGGCAAGGACTATATCAACTGCCCCCTTGATCGCACCCAATATGACGGCTTCATCCAGGCCCTCAATGAAGGCGAAAAGGGCGACTTCAAGCAATGGGAAAAATCCACACCCTACTTCAACGGCTGCCGGCCCATTGAGGTGATGGCCGAGCGCGGGCCGGAAACCTTGCGCCACGGCCCCATGAAACCCATGGGCCTCACCAACGCCCATAACCCCACCGTCAAAGCCTATGGCGTGGTGCAGCTCCGCCAAGACAATGCCTTGGGCACCCTCTTCAACATGGTCGGCTTTCAGACCAAACTGAAATACGCCGATCAGGTGCGGGTGTTCCGCACCATCCCCGGCTTGGAGAATGCCGAATTCGCAAGACTGGGCGGCCTGCACCGCAATACCTATCTCAATTCACCGAAAGTGCTCGACCCGCACTTGCGCCTCAAAGCCATGCCACGCCTGCGTTTCGCCGGGCAAATCACAGGGGTTGAAGGCTATGTCGAAAGCGCCGCCATGGGCATCATGACAGGCCGCATGGCGGCGAGCGAACGACTGGGCCACACCTTCACCCTGCCACCCGCCACCACAGCCCACGGCGCCCTGATCAACCACATCACCGGCGGGCACATCGCCACAACCGACAACGCCACACTGTCGTTTCAACCCATGAACATAAATTTCGGCCTGATGCCCCCGCCAGAGGATGTTCCCGTGAAGGGGATGAAACATGCGGACAAGGCGATATCGCGGAAGCGGGCTTATACCTCGCGGGCGCTGCGGGATTTCAAGGGATGGCTGGGGGCGAGTTGAAATCAAAACATCATTGACTGCAGAGCCAAGTCAAATCAGTTTACCAATTTCGATACGCAAGAGTTCGTCATGACCGTTGAAACTGGAAACCATTGCCTTAAGAAAGGAACGGCGCCTGATCTTTTGTACATTGAATTGATGACCGGCTTTGCTGGCAAGTAAAGCCATAAAAGCCAACTGACTGCGACCATTTCCATCCCGAAATGGATGAATGGCATTTAGCTCCGAAAGAAAATGTGAAGCAGCTTTTGCAAACGCCTCTGTTTCCAAGCCTCGCAAGAACGTATTCAGTTTCAGCCAAGCAAACAGCTTGTTCATTTCAACTGCAATATGTTCTGGATAGCAAAACGAGCTGCTGCCCTTCGCAATCCTGACTCGACGGGCCTTTCCAGCCCATTGATAAACATCCTGAAAAAGATGTCGATGTACCTCGTAATAGTGCCTTGCACTCAATCGCCCGCTTGGGAGGCCTTCAGCAAAGCGCTGCGTTACCATTGCAAGTTCGAAATTGTTCAAGTCTTTTTGACGCCTCAGATCTGCCAGATTTATTAGGACTTTGGATGATGGATAACAATACGGATCAGGAGTTGCGTCGTACGTCTACGTTGCTAACCACTGAACTTGCCATACTTGTTTTTGAGGGCTGCACGGCGTGCATCGTGAGACAATCCCGACAGTTCAAACCCCTGGAACATGCGCTGCATGTCCTTGGGCATCACCAGACCTTCAATGCGGTTGACCGAAGCAGATTCAGCCAAATCGAAGCTGATAGACTTCGCCTTTCCGGTGGCCAACAAAGAGTTTCGGGTAGGTTTTCTCATAGCGACATAATAGCACGGTTTCGTCTCTTTGTCAGCAAAGCTCCTGGTTACTCTGAAGAGGCTTACCTGGAAACCATAACTCTAGATTCTGCCGCGCCGCGCCGCCCGCCACATCACCCACTGTGATCGAAGCGCCGAAGGCCGCCCTGCAAGATACAACTCACTCAAAGCTGCGGGCAAAACTGCAGGAAGCAACGACGGCGGCACAGGCTCGCGACGCGCCTCCTCCAACCGTTTCCGCACCAGCTCCGCCACGCTCGCAATTGATTCCCCAGGCGGGATGAATTTTGCTTCCCCCCGCGCCAACACCCGCACCAAACCAAGCGCTGTCCCCGCCGGGCCGACCACTGCACTCGCCAGCTTTGCCGCCTCACGGTCCAGCACAATTGCTGCAAACTGCATCAACGCCGCTTCCGTCTCTGCCACGAAACTTTCCAAGGCAAACACGCTCGGAAATTGATCCGCATAGAGATCATTCCGCCAGGCCTCGACAAAGTTCTCAAGATGTTCGATGGGCAGGCTGTAGCTGTGAACCACTTCCGCAAAAGCCTGCGCCACCGGATGATCAACACGTTGTTTCGCTTCGATCGCAGTCAGGGTATCCAGCCACCATTGCAGCCGGATTTCGCCAATCATCGGCTCGCTCACCACAGCGGGAATTCGCCCCACCTCCACAGCAAATGCATACAGCGCAAACAAATGCTCCCGCTTCTCATCCGGTGCAAACAACGTGGCGACATAGCGGTCGCGGTCATGCAGACGCACGATCTCGGCACAGGTCTCAGCCATAGGCCTTGTCCACCGCAATCAGGATTGCAGCCACACGGCGCTCTTCTTCCAGCACAACATTGAAGGTTCGCACAGCCGCATTGGTGCTCATGAGGTCGTAACCCAACGCTTCATCGCGCAGCAATTGCATCACGGCTTTCGGCAATGGCAAAATCTCACGACCCGTACCAATCAGGACCATATCGATTGCAAGTTTCTCTGCCACCAACTGTGCCAGGTCGTCAAAATTCAAATCTGAAATATCAACCGCCGGCAAGGCCCGCACCCCACTGGGCGTGATCAACAGCGACCCCTGATGCGACACGCCACCCAGCCGAAACCCGCCGTTGCCGAAACTCTCGATCAAATGACGGCCCGGAAGAAAGCGTGCGCCCTCCAACGTCATGGCCGTGCGGCTTCGGCTTCCATTCGGCTGGACTTCTTGCCTTCGCGGGGAAGACCCAACAGCATCAACACAGGAACAGCCACGAAGATCGACGAATAGGTGCCGACGAATACGCCCCAGATCATGGCGAAGGCAAAGCCACGAATGACCTCACCACCGAAGATGTAAAGCGACAACAAGGCAATCAGTGTACAGATCGATGTGAGCAACGTGCGCGGCAACACCGAGTTGATGGAGAAATCGAGAAGGTCTGCCATGTTCATGGACTTGTACTTCCGCATGAATTCGCGCACCCGGTCAAAGTTCACCACCGTGTCATTCAGCGAATAGCCGATAATTGTCAGAATAGCGGCGATGATGTTGAGATTAAACTCCAATCCGATCAAGCTGAACAACCCGATCGACAACAACACGTCATGCAGCAGTGAGATCACGGCGCCCGCCGCATATTGCCATTCAAACCGCGCCCACAGGTAAATCAATACACCAACGATGGAAATCAGTACGGCGAGAATGGCCTGCTCGGTCAACTCGCCAGAGACTTTCGCACCCACAGTTTCCGTGCTGCGAATTTCGATCTTGGAACCAAGCGCATCTTTCACTTTTTTCTGTGCGTCTTGCTCAGCCTTCTCTCCACCCGTCTGGGCTTCAAGCCTGATCAGCACATCACTTGGGCCACCAAATTCCTGCAACTCCACATCACCAATGCCAAGACCGCCGAGTTGCTGGCGCATTTCGTCAAGGTTGGCTGGTCCCTGCGCACGCACCGTCATCACGGTGCCACCCTTGAAATCGATGCCGTAGTTCAGCCCTTGGTATGCGAACAGGAAAATCGACAGGGCGCAGAGAATGCCGGAGATGATATAGCCATAGCGTGACCACTGCACGAAGGGCAGATTGGTACCGTCGGGAATGGGGCGAAAAGGTTTCCAGCGCATCAGAGATTGATTTCCTTAGGACGACGGTACTGCACCCAAATCGAAACGAGCATGCGCGTCACGGTAAAAGCGGTAAACATGGTTGTGAAAATGCCGATGGCGAGTGTGATGGCAAAGCCGCGCACCGGGCCAGAGCCCACACCGAACAGCACAACTGCAGCAATCAGCGTGGTGATATTGGCGTCCAACACTGTGCCCAGCGCCGACTTGAAGCCAACTTCAAGTGACGACAAGGCGGTGCGGCCACTGCGCCATTCCTCACGGATGCGTTCATATATCAGCACGTTTGAGTCAACCGCCATGCCGAGTGTCAGCAAAATGCCCGCGATGCCGGGAAGTGTCAGCGTGAAGCCGAAGAAACTCATGCAGGCGATCAGCAGCAAGAGGTTCGCCAGCAAAGCTCCGTTGGCCACCCAGCCAAAGAAACCATAGGGCAAGATCATGAAGGCCATGACTGCCACCAAGCCTACGCCACAAGCCAGAAAACCGGCATAAACTGAGTCTGCACCTAAGCTAGGTCCCACGGTGCGTTCTTCAACCACGGTAAGCTTCGCAGGCAGCGCGCCCGAGCGCAGAACGACTGATAGTGATGCCGTTTCCTCCGATGTAAAGTTTCCGGAAATCTGCCCAGATCCACCCAGGATTGGTTCATTGATGCGCGGTGAACTCTGCACCACACTGTCCAGAAGAATGGCAAAAGGTTTGCCCACATTGTCCCGCGTCAAATTACCAAAGCGCAAAGCACCTTTCTGGTTGAATTTGAAGGTGACCACCGGTTGATTGTTCTGGTCGAAACCGGGCTGCGCATCTGTCAGGTCAGCGCCGTCCACAATCGATTTGCCGGCTGTCTGCACCCACAATTGCGGCAGCGCCTTGATATCAGCTGCGGTCATTGCCTTGTTGTCATTCTTCTTCAGAGCAGCGTCATATTGCTCCTTGAACGGATAAGCCGCACAATCCGGCGGTGGCGGTTGGCCGGCTGAAGTTGGCTGCTCTTCACAAACGAGATTGAAGCTCAATTTGCCCGCACCCGTAAAGCGGCCTTTCAACTCATCCACATTGTCGGCACCCGGCAATTGGATATTGATACGGTCCAAGCCTTGCTGCTGCACTGATATTTCCTTGGTGCCCGAAGGGTCTATGCGATAGGCCAGAATTTTCAGCGATTGTTTCACAGCCGCCGCGACCTTCGCCTGCAACCCGGCCTCAGTCACCTTCAACGCGTAACCATCAGTCAGGGTCTGCAGCTCGTAGAGGTAAACTGGCGCAGCGCCTGAGAGAATCCCACCTTGCTGCGGCTGCAACAAGTTAGTCAAAACATCTTTCGCCTTCGCCAGGTCTTCAGGTTTGGAGATTTTGACTGAAACACCACCAGGAATTTTCGCGATATTGCTGTAGGCAATTTTCGCTTCACGCAAGGCTGCACGCACATCACCCGCCGCAAGCGTTTGCAACTGCTCCGCCATGTCAGCCTTGTCAACTTCCAGCAGCAAGTTCGAGCCGCCCTGCAAGTCCAGGCCCAGCGTCATAGGCCGGACACCGTAACTCGCCCACGTCTTTTGCTGGGCGGTGGGCAGCATATTGGGCACACACAGCAAGGCCGCCAGCAAAATGGAGGCCGCAATTGTATAAATTTTCCAGCGGGCGAAATGCAGCACGAATCTAGTCCTTCAGATTACTTGACGGGTTCGCCCTTGGCACGCACTTCATGAATGCCGCCACGCAACACACGTACCTTGACGTTCTCACCCACTTCAACCTGAACCTCATTGTCATCAACAATCTTGGTCACCTTGCCGATCAGACCACCATGGGTCACCACAGTGTCGCCCTTGGAAATTTTCATCAACATTTCCTGCTGCTCGCGCGCTTTTTTCTGCTGCGGGCGGATCAACAGGAAATAAAACACACCCATGATCAAGGCCAAAGGCAAGACCATGCCAATCAGGTCACCGGCGCCGGGTGCAGCTTGGGCATAAAACATCAGAGATATCTCCAGACCGGACTACGCCGGCGAACAGGTTAAAAACTTGCGCTAGATATAACGATGCAATAGGTCAATGCAAGGTAGGAAAAAACCAGCCTTTGGAACAGCTTATGATGCACACAACTGACAACCCGCTGTTATCACGCATTGCCGAGGCGCTGGAACGCCTGGCTCCTCCTCTACCAGCGACTGCTGATTTGGCCAGCCACGAAGCGTTCGTCTGGCGCTCAACACCTGCGGGACTGGACGCCGTCGCCCGCGTCAACCGCGTTGACCTCGCCCTCTTGAAGGGCATTGACCTCACGCGCGACGAACTCCTCGCCAACACCCGCCGCTTCGCCAAGGGTCTTCCCGCCAACAACGCCCTGCTTTGGGGTGCGCGCGGCATGGGAAAATCGTCCCTCGTCAAAGCCGCACAGGCCAGCGTCAATATCGAAGTTGGCGGCACATTGAAAATCGTCGAAATCCACCGCGAGGACATCAACAGCCTGCCGCAGCTGACTGCACTGCTCCGCGCCAATCCCGCCTACCGCTTCATCATTTTCTGCGATGACCTCTCCTTCGACAATCAGGACACCTCTTACAAGTCCTTGAAAGCCGCATTGGACGGAGGACTCGAAGGCCGCCCCGCCAACGTCATCTTCTACGCCACATCAAACCGCAGGCACCTTTTGCCAAGGGACATGATCGAAAACGAACGCTCGACGGCCATTAACCCGTCGGAAGCCGTACAGGAAAAAGTCTCGCTGTCAGACCGCTTCGGCCTCTGGCTGGGCTTCCACAACTGCTCGCAGGATGAATTCTTCGAAATGGTCGAAGCCTACGCCGCGCATTTTGGATTAGAGATTACAAAAGAAAAACTCCACGCCGCCGCGATTGAATGGAGCGTAACACGAGGGGCGCGATCTGGCCGCGTGGCGTGGCAGTTCGTGCAGGATCTGGCGGGGAAATTGGGGCAGAGAATCGAGTAGAAGGGACCTCATATCTCAACTATCCTCCCCCAATGACCTACGATCCGCAAAACATCTTCGCCAAAATCCTCCGGGGTGAAATCCCGTGTCACAACATATACGAAGACGAACACAACCTCGCCTTCATGGACGTGATGCCGCAAGTCGAGGGCCACTGCCTCGTCATCCCGAAAGCACCATCACGCGGGTTGCTGGACGCTGATCCCGCCACGCTGGCCCACATTTTGGCCACCGTCCAAAAAGTAGCCGCCGCCGCCGTAAAAGCCACGGGCGCTGACGGCTTTCAAATCCGGCAATACAACGAAGCCGCAGGCGGGCAGACGGTATTTCATTTGCACTTCCACATCTTGCCGATGAAGGAAGGGATGCCGCTCAAACCGCATTCAGCAAAGATGGCGGATCATGGGGAGTTGGCTGCCATGGCTGCAGCGATCAAGTCGCAGCTATAGTGCTTGCTTCGAGGCCCGCAAGAGGTGCATCGCCCCCTTGCGATGCCTCGAAGCACGCAGACTACCAAATCACTTCACCCGCGCCTTCCGCACCTTCTTCACCACAGCCTTTTCCTTCACCGCCCGCGGCAGAGACTTCCGCTCCGCTGGCTTCGGCAGTGATGACCTCTCCTCTTCGCGGCTGAGATAAGCCAGGTCCAGCTTGTCATCCTTCAACAAAATCCGCACCGTGCCACCCTTGGTGAGTTTGCCGAACAGCACTTCCTCCGCCAGTGGCTTCTTGACGTGTTCTTGAATAACCCGCGCCAATGGCCTTGCACCCATCTGCTGGTCATATCCGGTCTTGGCCAACCAATCGGCAGCTTCGGCGGAAATCTCGATGTTGATCTGCCTTTCAGCCAGTTGAGCCTCAAGCTGCAGGATGAACTTCTCCACCACTTTTCGCACCACTTCCGGCGGCAAATGTCCAAAGTTTACAGTGGCATCCAGCCTGTTGCGGAACTCCGGTGTGAACATGCGTGTGATGGCTTCATTGTCTTCGGCAAAGCGTACATTGGAACCAAAACCAATAGCGGGTTTCGACATTTCAGCAGCACCAGCATTGGTGGTCATGATCAGCACCACATTGCGGAAATCAACTGACTTGCCGTTGTGGTCGGTCAGCTTGCCGTGGTCCATCACCTGCAACAGAATGTTGAACAGGTCTGGATGCGCCTTTTCGATTTCGTCGAGCAGCAATACGCAATAGGGGTTCTGGTCAATACCGTCCGTCAGCAATCCGCCCTGGTCGAAGCCAACATAACCCGGAGGCGCACCAATCAGGCGCGACACCGAATGCCGCTCCATATATTCCGACATGTCAAAACGCAGGAATTTGACACCCAACACTTCCGACAGGCGCTTGGCCACTTCGGTTTTGCCAACACCCGTAGGGCCTGCAAACAAATAGCTGCCAATCGGTTTTTCCGGCTCACGCAAACCGGCGCGGGCCAATTTGATGGCGGAGGCCACCTGTTCAATCGCCTTGTCCTGGCCAAACACCAGCCGCTTCAATTCCGATTCGAGGTTCTTCAACACCACAGCATCATCACGCGACACGGTCTTTGCCGGAATCCGCGCCATCGTTGCAATTGTTGCTTCAATCTCTTCAACACCGATGATCTTCTTGCGCTTGTTTTCAGGCAGCAACATCAAAGCCGCACCCGACTCGTCGATAACGTCAATCGCCTTGTCCGGCAATTTGCGGTCGCTCATGTAGCGCGCTGACAACTGCACCGCCGTTTCAATGGCTTCGTCCGTGTACTGAACTTTATGGTACTCTTCGTAATAAGGCTTCAAGCCCTTGAGAATGGCAATCGCATCCGGCAGTGAAGGCTCATTCACGTCAATCTTCTGGAAGCGCCGCACCAAAGCGCGGTCCTTCTCAAAATGCTGGCGATACTCCTTGTAAGTCGTTGATCCGATGCAACGAAGTGTGCCGGAAGCCAACGCTGGTTTCAGCAAATTCGACGCATCCATGGCCCCGCCAGACGTGGCACCTGCCCCGATGATGGTGTGAATTTCGTCGATGAACATGATGGCGCCGGGCTTTGCCTCGATCTCCTTCATCACGGCCTTCAGGCGTTCTTCAAAGTCACCGCGATAACGTGTGCCCGCCAGCAGAATGCCCATGTCGAGTTGGTAAACCGTGCAGCCCTTCAATACATCCGGCACTTCGTCCTTGATGATCTTGCGCGCCAGCCCTTCGGCAATGGCAGTCTTGCCCACACCGGGTTCACCCACCAGCAACGGATTGTTCTTCTGGCGGCGACACAGAATCTGGATTGTGCGGTTGACTTCCGCCTCACGCCCGATCAGCGGATCAATCTTGCCATTCTCGGCCTTTTTGTTCAGATCAACGCAGTAGGCCTCAAGCGCACTTTGCTCTTTCTTGCCTTTGCCACCACCGCCATTTTGCGAATTGGTGGGCGCCTCTTCACCTGAGGTCTCTTCTTCTTCGGCTCCACGCACCGCGCGGGACTCACTCAGTCCCGGACGCTTGGCAATTCCGTGCGAGATATAGTTCACCGCGTCATAGCGTGTCATGTCCTGTTCCTGCAGGAAGAAGGCCGCATGGCTTTCACGCTCAGCGAAAATGGCGACAAGCACATTGGCTCCCGTCACCTCTTCCCGGCCGGACGACTGCACATGGATCACAGCCCGCTGGATCACCCGCTGGAAACCTGCCGTCGGCTTGGCTTCCTGCGTTGTCTCGCTGATGAGATTGGCCAATTCATTGTCGACATAGTCTGTGAGATCGTCACGCAATTCGTCGAGGTCAACACCACAGGCGCGCAACACGGCAATGGCGTCCTTGTCCTCGGTCAACGACAACAACAGATGCTCCAGCGTGGCATATTCCTGGCGCCGTTCGGCGGCGAAGGACAGCGCACGGTGGAGGGCTTTTTCAAGACTACGGGAAAACGTTGGCAAGGCTCAGCTCCTAAAAACGGAAACCGAACAACCGCCCGGCACCAAATCGAATGATAGTCCAATATAAGACGGATTTTGGATTTGACGAGGGGCGAGTGAGGTTAATTCGTCACTCTTTTTCAAGGGTACATTGCAAGGGGTGGCCAGCCTTCAATGCCGCATCCATAACCTGCGTCACCTTGGTCTCAGCCACCTCAAACGTAAAAACCCCGCAAACCCCCACACCCTTTTGATGCACATGCAGCATGATGGTATAGGCATCTTCGCGGCTTTTGCTGAAAAACTGTTCCAGCACGAACACCACGAATTCCATGGGTGTATAGTCGTCATTCAGCAGCAACACTTTATAAAGCGAGGGCTTCTTGGTCTTGGGTTTGACACGGGTGAGAACGCCCGTGTCCGTGTTGTTATCGTGTTTGTCGGGTGATTTGGCCATGACGGAGATATAGCAAGTCCTGTGAAAAATGTGCAGGGGGTGCAACAAATCGTCCTTACAGCTTTATTCACCCTGAAATTGAATCAACTTGAATCAAACTGTTTTTCGGCTTAGCTTCAGTTTTGGTGTGTATGTAGTGGGGGCCAACTTGAGTACAGGTGGCACAATGAAAATGACAGAAGACGATATTGACCTGGTGTGTCTGGCGGTCAAACGCGGCGCACGCATGCTTGTGGGGCGCGACCACATGGGCCGCCAAAAAATCAAACTGATCAAGGGACCATTCGGGCTATTTGTCGAACGCTTCGAATGCACCGAAGCGGATGTGGCGACGATCACCCGTCGTCTGAAGCCAGCGCCAGTCACAAAAGAAAATGCCACCTTTGCGGCGTAACGCCCAATATGTAATAACTGTTGTAACTGTTTGTCTGTTTTGTTAAGGCCACGCATCACCCCAGCGGTGACACCTTTAAACAACAACGGACACGACAATGTTAAACGGAATTCTTCCCGCCTCCTGGCAAGGCTATACCCACGCCGCCCTGCGCATCATCACAGGCTTGCTGTTCCTGGAGCACGGCACCACAAAACTCTTCAAGTTTCCACTGACGGACTATTTCAAGGACGGCGTGCAAATTGCTTCATTCATGGGCGTCACGGGCTTACTCGAATTGGTGGGTGGCATTCTCATCATTATCGGCCTCTTCACCCGTACAACTGCATTTGTCCTGTCAGGAATGATGGCTGTAGCCTACTTCATGGCTCACGCTTCACAAGGCTTCTATCCCATCCTAGAGTAAATCCCAAGTTGACTGAATCGGAATAGGGATTCCCAAATCAGTCGTGAACTGATTCAACATGTTTGCTGGTTTGGAGGCTGGCAAGCATGGTTCAGGCAATTTCGAATGACTTGCGCAAGCGCATTGTGAAAGC
>JANPCL010000040.1:0-16038 GCA_031430915.1 Hyphomicrobiales bacterium | reverse complement strand
GTTCAAGTTGACGAGAAATACCGCGACGAACGCGAAGGTGGGGGCATGACTCGTTGTCCCTCATCCGCCCTTCGGGCACCTTCTCCCGTTAGACGAAACGGGAGAAGGCAACAACGATTAGCCTTCTCCCGCGCCTTTTCGCGGGAGAAGGTGCCCGAAGGGCGGATGAGGGACAACGAGTCATGCCCCCACCTTCGCGTTCGTCGCGGTATTTCTCGTCAACTTGAACCACTGCCTGCACCCCAGCACATGCTGCCAATACTCCGTGTGCGGACCTTTTGGGTTTTCGAAGAGGAAATAATAGTCATGCCACTGTTTCAAATCACCGGTTCCATGGGCGGGTCGTGATTTCGACGCGTCTCCGCCGTAGCGGAATTCGCTGTAGTCTCTTTCACCGCAATGGGGACAAGGCAGTCTCATTGTTTGTAGGTCCAGTTGCCAATGCCGTATTCGTCGAGCTCTCTGCCTTTTTCGAAACGGTCGAGGCCGAAGTCGCGGTTCAGGTCGTGCACTTCGTCATTCGCCATGGTGTGGGCGAAAGTGTAACCGGAGGCTGGCGTGGCCTTGAAGCCCTGGTAACACCAGCCGCCATTCAAATATAAATTGCGCACCGGAGTTTTGCAGATAAAAGGCGAACCATCGGGCGTCATGTCCATGATGCCGCCCCAGTGGCGCAGAAGCTTCAGGCGTTGCGTGAAGGGGGCAAGCGACGAAATGCATTCCATGACAGTTTGCACGCGGGCGAATTGGCCGCGTTGGGTATACGTGTTGTGGCCGTCAATGTGGCCGCCAAAGACAAGGCCGCCCTTGTCTGACTGGGACATATAAAAAAGTTCTGCACCCCATGACACGACATGATGCACAATCGGCTTAATCGGTTCCGACACGAAGGCTTGCAGGATGTGGCTTTCCACTGGCAACTTCAAACCCGCCATTGCAGCGACATGAGAAGCGTGGCCTGCGACTGCCATGCCCACCTTGTCAGCAAGAATTTTGCCGCGAGTGCTTTCAACGCCTGTCACTTTATCTCCATCCATGAGGATGCCTGTGACTTCACAATTTTCGATGATGTGCACGCCCAGTTGTGAAGCCGCACGGGCATAGCCCCAGGCCACGGCGTCGTGGCGCACAGTTCCGGCGCGGCGCTGATAGATCGCTCCGTGGATGGGCCAGCGCGCGTCTTTCGAATAGTCGAGATAGGGCAGTTCTTTTTCGACTTCACTACGGTCCAGCAGTTCAGCGTCGATGTCGTGCAATTTCATGATATTGCCGCGCCGTGCAAAGACATCCATTTGCGTAGGGGAAACGGCCAGCACGATTTGGCCGCGTTGCGACACCATGGTGTTGAAGTTCAGTTCGTGGCTGAGGCCCTCCCAGAGCTTCAACGAGAATTCGAAGAAATTGGTATTGCCGCCGATGTAATAGTTGGAGCGGATCAACGTGGTGTTACGGCCCACGTTGCCAGAGCCGATATAGCTTTTCTCCAACACGGCGATGTTGCGCATGCCGTGGTTCTTGGCGAGGTAATATGCCGTCGCCAAGCCATGGCCGCCGCCGCCAATGATGATGGCGTCATAGCTGGATTTGGGCTCGGGTTTGGCCCACGCCTGAGGCCACGGCTGGTTGGGGCGCAGCGCGTGTTTTGCCAGTGAGAATATCGAATAGCCCCGGGTCATGGCGACATGAATAACCGACGTCGCTGAAACGTCAAAGGGTGGATTTTTTCACCAGTCTATTGCGCTCGGCCCAGGTGATGGCGGCGAGGGCTGCCACTGCATAAACCACGAAAGCTATGGCCACCGGAGTGATTGAACCATCGTAAAGCCGGGCGGCACCTCCCCCCAGCGATATCGCCATCAGCGACGCCATGGCTCCCGATACAGCTGCGGCCATCCCCGCGATGTGACCCAAAGGTTCCAGCGCCATGGCTTGATAGTTGCCGAAGGTCATGCCGCTGCAGAAGAATGAGATGAAGAAAAACACCATCAAAGGCAGGAATGGCGGATGGCCTTGCGCGAGCAGGCAAACGCCCAGCACCACAACCCAATTCAACAGAAAAGCAATTGTCGCCCATCGGGATATGCGTTGCAGGCCTATGCGCTTGACGTAGCGTCCGTTCAAAATCATGGCTATGGCGATGCCGATGGCGAGGCAGGCAAACCACAGCGGAAAACTGCTTCCCTGATTATATTGCTCACCAATGATCTGTTGCGACGTCGCCAGAAAAATATTGAACCCCGCGAAGATGAAGCCATTGGCCAAGGTATATCCGAGGGCGACGGGATTGCGCACAACCTCTTTGGCGCTGAGCCACAATGCACCTGCATTGAAAGAGGTTCGCTTGTCGGCAGGCAGGGTTTCACTTTGGCGCACTTGCAACCACAGTGTGACAATTGCACCCATAACGATGAAGCCCAAAAAAATCATGCGCCAGTTGCCATAGAGCAGCGCCAATTGCCCGATGGACGGCGCAATGATGGGTACCAGCATGAACACCGACATGACATAGGACATGATGCGCGCCATATCAGCGCCCTTGGCACCATCGCGTACCATGGCCATGGAGACCACGCGCGGACTTGCGGCTCCGAAGCCCTGAATGATGCGGCCAACAATGAGGATTGGGAAACTTGTCGCAAAAAAGCAAAACAAGGCACCAATCAGGTAGAACACCATGCCGATGAAAATGGAAGGTTTGCGACCAATCGAGTCCGATACGGCGCCGAATATCAAAGTGCCCAGCGACAGGCCGCCGAAGAACAGAAGAATGATCAGATGGCGGTCATTTGGGTGTGTGGCTCCGAGTTCATTTGCCATAATCCCAATAGCGGGCAACATGGCATCAATCGACATGGCGACCATGGCAGTAAGTGCCGCCACAAGGGCGATGAATTCGGCAGGCCGTGTCTTTTGCATTTGGGGGGGACTCGTGGGATGTGTTGGGACGGAGACATAGTCGCAATGCAAATCAAGTCCAATACCCGTTCCGTCAACCTAGACCCGCGTGATGCGCAGTTCGTCCAAAATCCCTATGCCGCGTACAAGACGCTCCACGCGAACTGCCCTGTCTTTAAATGGGAACAATATGGACATTGGTGTTTTGCGGCCCATGGTGATGTGAGTGCGCTGTTGCGGGACCGTCGGTTCGGGCGGCAGATTTTGCATGTGGCGTCGCGTGAAGAATTGGGCTGGCCCGAAGTTCCGGACCATATTCGCGCATTTGCCGAGCATGAGGCCCATTCGCTTTTGGAACTGGAGCCGCCTGTGCACACCCGTTTGCGAGGGTTGGTGAACCGGGCTTTTCTGTCGCGGCAGGTGGAGCGCTTGCGGCCCAGATTGGTTTATCTTTGCAATGAGTTGATAGATGGATTTGAGGCATCCGGTGAAGTTGATTTGTTGCCTGCTTATTGTACACCCATCCCTATTGTCGTGATCTGCGAATTGCTGGGGGCGCCTGCGGAGATGGCGGATCAGTTTCTGTCGTGGTCGCACGATCATGTCGCCATGTACATGGCGAGGCGTGACCGCGCCATCGAAGACAAAGCTGTTGCGGCTGTCACTGCATTCTCCAAGTATATGCGTGATCTCATCCGTGAACGGCGGAAAAACCTGGGTGAAGACTTGCTATCAGAACTCATCCGCGCCAGCGATGGGGCGGGAAAACTATCCGAGGACGAGTTGGTGACAACAGCCATCCTCATTCTCAATGCGGGGCATGAGGCAACAGTGCATTCCCTTGGCAATGCCGTCAAGGCACTGCTCGAAAACCATATCCGGACCAACCTTACCGACCAACACGTTGAAGAGGCCCTGCGCTATGATGCGCCCCTGCACATGTTTACGCGCTATGCATTGGAGGATTTGGAGTACAATGGAACCGCACTGAAAAAAGGTGAGGTCGTGGGCCTGATGCTGGGAGCTGCAAATCGCGATTCCGAACGGTTTTCGAATCCTGACGCATTCGATGCCACACGCGACTCCATCCCCCACACGAGTTTTGGCGCGGGCATACATTTCTGCGTTGGTGCGCCCTTGGCCCGGCTGGAGATGGAAGTGGGGTTGCAGATATTGTTCAAACGATTGCCAAAACTGCGCTTGGTTGGCAAACCTGTTTACCGGGATGCCTATCACTTCCATGGGTTGGAAGAGTTACAGGTGCAATGGGGTCGCTAACTGACAAGGTTTTGACGTTTGCTGTCGTCTTGGCTTCTCGGTTTCCGCCTAAACCAAGCTCTGGTGAACATTTCTCAACAGGGCCGCCGAAACATGACAGATGCTGATACGACTGCCGCTCCCACAGGTCGACGTGCTCGCGGTGGGGCTGATGCGCGTCGGGCGCTTCGCACCAATACGGCGGTCAAGCATGCGGGTTATATTCGTCGCAATATAAAGCTCTATGAGCCGTTTTCGGATGACCAGCTGGAACTCATCGAGAACAATGCGGAAATCGTGCTGCAGGAAACCGGTATTGATTTTTACGAGGACGAAGAAGCGGTACAGATGTGGAAAGACGTCGGCGCTGATGTTAAGCCATCTGCGACTGACCCCCGGCGTTTTCGCGTGCGCTTTCCGCGCGGACTCGTCCGTTCACTGATTAAAACAGCGCCGCGTGAATATGTGCAGCATGCGCGCAATCCGGCCAATTCAGTTGTTATCGGTGGCGATAACATGGTGTTTGCGCCTGTCTATGGCCCTCCCTTCATTCGCAATCTTGATGAGGGTCGTCGTTACGCAACGATTGAAGACTTTCGTAATTTCGCCAAGCTGGTTTACATGCTACCGTCACTGCACCACGCGGGGGGCACACTGTGCGAACCTGTCGATATTCCCGTGGCCAAGCGCCATTTGGACATGATCTACAGCCACATCAAATATTCTGACAAACCTTTCATGTCTTCTGTTACCTCTGGTGAACGTTCAGCGGATTCCGTGGCCATGTGTGACATCCTGTTCGGCAAGGAATTTGTCGACCAGAATTGCGTGATGACGTCACTCATCAATGCCAACTCACCCATGGTGTGGGATGGTGTGATGTTGGGCGCGCTCAAGGTTCTGGCCCGGGCCAATCAGGCTTGCGTGATTTCACCTTTCATTGTGGCTGGTGCCATGTCGCCGACGACGACAGTTGGCACACTCACACAAATTCTCGCCGAAGCTTCGGTAGGCATTGCCTTCACACAGCTTTGCCGCCCCGGTGCGCCCGTGGTGTTCGGAACCTTTGCGGCGTCGATGTCGATGCAATCGGGCGCGCCAACGTTTGGCACGCCGGAGCCTGCTCACGTCACCTTCGGTGCGGCGCAATTAGCCCGGCGCATGGGTGTGCCGTTCCGGTCTGGTGGAGGTCTTTGCGGATCAAAAGTGCCGGATGCACAGGCTGCTTATGAAAGTGCAAACACGCTGTGGTCCACCATGCTTTCCGGCGTGAATTTCTGTTTGCATTCGGCAGGATGGCTCGAAGGCGGTTTGGCGTCAGGCTATGAAAAGCTGATCATGGATGCCGACCAGCTCACCATGTTCCAGAAATTCGCCCAAGGCGTGGACTTCTCAGAAAACGGCCAGGCGATGGATGCCATTCGCGAAGTGGGGCCCGGATCACATTATCTGGGTGCCAGCCACACCCGCTCAAATTTCGAAACCGCCTTCTGGCGATCAGGCCTCGCCGACAATAACTCGTTTGAGCAATGGCAGGTTGAAGGCGAACAAGACATCGTGTCTCGCGCCAATACGCAGTGGAAAAAGCTGCTCAGGGAGTATGAAGCGCCACCGCTGGACCCGGGAATTGATGAGGGACTGTTAGATTTCATGGCGAAGCGCAAGGAAGTGCTGCCGGACAATGTGAGTTGAGGTCCCTACTCTGTTACAGTCACCAGCTTGACAGACGTCTTCGCCCGCATGTCGGCCCATGTGTAATATCCCACTCCCACAAGCACCAATGCCGATCCCACGGCGTCGGCCAGCGTGAAAGGTTCTCCCAGCAGCCAAACCGCCAGTCCGATTGTGACCATTGGTGATATCGTTGAGATCATTCCCACGGTTTGGGCTGAGGTGCGAGCGAGGCCTCCGTTGATGCAGAAAATGGGGATCACGGTGGCGAAGACAGCGCAGCCCAACGCCATCCAGAGGAATTGTGGTGAGGCGTGAAAATCGCCGTCACTTGCCCCGTGGATGACGATGGAGGCGATGCCGCCTGCGAACATGGAAATCGAAGTGTAAAATACCGAACCCAACACAGTAATCAGATTTTTGGCGTAAAGCTGGTTGAGCGCAAAGGTCACAGCACAGGCCAGCACCAGTGCCGTTCCAATCAAGGTTCGGCTGCCGCCTTCAGGCAAATCTATTCCTACCACAACCGCGAGCCCCGCATAGCTGATGAGGCAGGCAATGATGCCATAACGCGTTATGCGTTGACCGAAAAATGCAGCGCCCAGAAACATGATGAAGAGGGGATACGTGAAAAGGACGAGACGTTCCAATTGTGCCGAGATAAATTCGAGGCCCTTGAAGTCCAGATAGGACGAGAGGCCATAGCCCAGCGCGCCTGCCAGCAGGGCCCCGTTCACGCTGCGCAGGCGGGGAAGTGGCTGCCCGCGCTTTACATGCAGGGCCAGTGCAGTCAGTCCGATAACGATGAACACAGGCGTTGAAAAAATCATGCGCCAGGCCACCAGCAAGGTAGCGTTGACTTCTTCCCTGTAGGCCAACTTGATGAAGATGGCCTTGGTGGAAAACAGTGCGGCCCCTGCAAAGGCGAGGCCATAGCCTATCCATTTTGATCTTGCAGCTGCCGTCGACATGGCGGTTGGATACACGCGGCAAAATGATTTGTCGCGGGATGGCTTGCATGTGCCAATGACATGGCTAGTCTGGCCATATGACTAGACTCGTTTTCAAATCCGCGCTCGAATTGGGCCGCATGCTGCGTAACAGAAAACTCTCGGCCCGTGAATTGTTGGCCGAATGCCTGGCGCAATATGCCCGGCACAACAAAACCATCAATGCTGTGATCTTCACGGATATTGAGCGTGCGCAAAAAGCTGCAACCGCAGCAGATCGGCGCTTGAAGAAGGGCACAACACTTTCGCCCTTCGATGGCGTGCCGATGACCGTCAAAGAAAGTTTCGATTGGGCCGGCACACCCTCCACCTGGGGAGACCCTGCGCTGAAGAACAATATCCCCACAAAAAACGCCGTGGCCTTGCAACGCATGACCGATGCGGGCGCTATTCTCTACGGCAAGACCAATGTGCCGCTGGCGTTGTCAGACTGGCAGAGTTTCAACGCGATCTACGGCACGACGAACAATCCATGGGACGTGACGCGCACGCCTGGTGGATCTTCGGGCGGGGCGGCAGCGGCTTTGGCCACGGGCATGTCAGCACTTGAAGTGGGATCTGACATCGGTGCCTCCATTCGCAACCCGGCGCATTATTGCGGCGTCTTTGGCCACAAGCCGACTTATGGCGTGGTGCCATATCGTGGGCATTTGATGCCGGGTTCTGTATCAATCAGCGATATCACTGTGGCGGGGCCGCTTGCCCGTTCGGCGAGAGACTTGACTGCGATGATGCAGGTGCTCGTCGGCAGTGAAGGTATTGAAAAACATGGCGTTGTGGTCAACTTGCCCAAAGCCCCGCAGAAAAGTCTCAAGGATTTTCGGGTGGCCGTCAAACTGTCCAGCCCGGTCAGCGAAGTGGATCAAAACTATCAGGACGCGCTGATTTCATTGGGACAGTTCCTCAAGAGAAAAGCCAAAATACTCTCATGGGACGCAGCGCCGGGTTTCGACGATGCGGAGGCTTACGAAAACTACATTACCCTGCTGCGCTCCACAGCCACCAAGCGCATGAGCGATGCGGAAATTGAAGCCGCGGCAATCAAAGCCAAGGGTTTTGATGCCGATGACAAATCCTACGTCGCCATGATGGCGCGGGCTTTTGGACTGTCACATGGCGGCTGGCTGCGTGCCAACGAACGCCGCCACCAGATACGCCAAATCTGGGATGCGTTCTTTGATGATTGGGACGTCTTGCTGTGTCCCTGTGCGGCATCTGCCGCTTGGCCACATGATCAGGTGGGGGAACGGCATGAACGGTTTATTCCAGTGAACGGCAAAATGGTGTCGACGATTGATCAACGTTTCTGGGCTGGGTATTCCGGCAACTTCTATCTTCCATCCACAGTCGCACCTTTGGGTTTAATATCGCAAGGCTTGCCATGCGGTGTGCAGATTATCACGCGGGAATATGGGGATTATACGTCGTTGCGGTTTGCGGAGTTGCTTGAGAAGGAATGGCGCGGATTCGTGGTGCCGCCGGGATATTGAATAGGTTCGCTCACGTCACCCCCGGCCCTGCAATCTCGCGCACCAGTTTCCGCAGCATGGTCGCGCCGAAATCATCATAACTCCGTGCATCTTCGACGAAGCTCGAACTGCCGCCGATCACCTGTCTTTCCAGATATCTCGCCAATTCTTTCCATTCATTCGAAATCGCGAGGCCGTTGATCGTGATACCTTGCGCCACGACCAAATCCCGCGCCACTGTTGTGGGGCGGCCGATGTTGTTGCGACCATCGGTGGCGAGATCAATGACGCGGCGGTCTGCACCGGGGGCTGTTGCAAACTGCTCGGCACCAAACAGCAGTGCGGCGGAAATGGCGGTTCCACCTTCCTTCACCTTGCGGCGTCCCTCTGCGAGGTTTTTGGCAATACGCTGGGCATCGGCCTGTGTCGCAATCACCGTCCACGGGATGATGACTTGCTGGTTGGTGGCGTCAGACCATTGGTAGACCACCACCGCAATGCGCTGGTGCCGCCCGCCCTTTATGGCCTGCATGACCTCATCGCTTTGCAGCGCCTGTCCGAAGCCTTCCATTTGCAGACGATGCTCAAAACTGTCCACGCTGTAAGACACGTCGATGGCCAGAGCCAACGCCACATCAACAGCGCCATCTTCGGGCACCGCAGTGCCATGCATCAGGCTCCACAAGCCGAACATGGCGAGAAAACGAAACAGCTGACGGCGGGCCTCCATAGACTCAACCTATCACGCCATAGAGAAAGAAAAAGCCAGCCTGCTTGACCTTTCTTGGCGTTGCGCACACATTATGGTGATGACCAGCCTTCCAAACCTCATCGATCCTTTTGGCCGCCACGTTTCCTATCTGCGCGTGTCGGTAACTGATCGCTGTGATTTCCGCTGCACCTATTGCATGTCGGAAAACATGACGTTTCTGCCGAAGAAGGATCTGTTGTCGCTTGAGGAACTGGACCGCTTGTGCACGGCCTTCGTCGAACAGGGTGTCAAGAAGATCAGGTTGACGGGCGGCGAGCCGTTGGTGCGCAAGGGCATAATGTCACTTGTCGAGTCATTGTCGCGGCACCTGAAATCCGGTGCGATGGAGGAACTGACTTTCACCACGAATGGCAGCCAACTTGCGAAATATGCGTCGGAGTTGGCGCATCATGGCGTGAAGCGCATCAATGTGTCGGTTGATACTTTGGACGATGACAAGTTCCGGAAAATTACACGCTGGGGAGATCTGGCGAAAGTCAAAGAAGGTCTGTCCGCGGCGAAGGCGGCGGGGCTGTCGATCAAGCTCAATGCGGTGGCACTAAAAGGTGTGAATGAGTACGAGATACCCGAGATGATCCGCTGGGCCCATGGCGAGAATATGGACCTGACCTTGATCGAGACCATGCCACTGGGCGATATAGATGGTGATCGCACAGACCAGTATCTGCCGCTGTCACAGGTCCGGGCCGGTTTGATGGATCAGTTCACGCTCGAGGACATTCCCTACAAGACAGGCGGCCCCGCCCGCTATGTGCGGGTGAGGGAAACCGGCGGACGTTTGGGCTTCATCACACCACTCACCCATAACTTCTGCGAAAGCTGCAACCGCGTGCGCATCACTTGCACGGGCACACTTTATATGTGTCTGGGTCAGGACGACGCTGCCGATCTACGCACACCACTGCGCGCCTCGGAAGGCAATGAACTTTTAACGCGGGCCATTCTCGAAGCTATTTCGCGAAAACCAAAAGGCCATGATTTTATTATTGATCGCGATCATAACAAGCCAAGTGTTGCACGGCACATGAGTGTGACGGGGGGCTAGGCCCTCACCCGCAAGCAGGAGAGGTGAAGAATACTTCACTTCTCCCGCTCGCGGGAGAAGGTGGATCGCGCGAAGCGCGAGACGGATGAGGGCCTTTCTTACTCCACCGGCACATCCACTTTCACCACGCCCGCCTTCTCAAACACCAGCTCCAACCCAATGCTCTCGCCGCGTTTCAGCGCTGCCTTCAATCCCATCAGCATGACGTGGGTTCCCCCGGTTTTCATCTCGACAGTTTGCCCCGCTGCGATCACCAAGCCACCGTCAACCATGCGCATTTTCATCACATCATCCACAATGGTGGTTTCGTGGATCATGGTTGAGGCTGCGGCGGGTGTTGATATGGACAGCAGCCGATCATCACTTGCTCCGGCGTTCTTAACCGAAAGATAAACCGCACCTGAGGTGGCGGTTGGGGTGAGCGAGGCGCGGGCCATGGCATTGGTCACTGTAATGTCGGCTGCAAACACGGCTTGCGCGAGGCCCAGAAAAGCTGCCAGCATGAGGCCGAAGCGGACGAGAAAAAGCATGAACCTATCCTTATTGAAACTCGCCATTGTATGGGCTGCATTTGCGGCGGTGCTGGGGCCGCTGTCGAGTGCCAGCCTGTCACAGGGCGAAACGCCGGTGGCCATAGAGCTGGTACTGGCACTGGATTCTTCCGCGAGCATGAACAAGGCGGAATTTGCGCTGCAAATCAAAGGCCTTGCCGCTGCCTTCCGGGACCCTGCGGTTTTACAGGCGGTGGCGGATTTGCAGCCGCTGGGCGTGGCTATAGCCGTCACGCAATGGGGTGGCCCCGGTGAAAGCCGGATTGTGGTGCCTTTTACCCACATCACGACGCAACGTCAGGCCAAGGCTTTTGGTTATCGCGTGAGCCGTGGCAACCGCTCCTTCTACGCCGCAACAACTTCTATCGTCACAGCGATTGAAGACAGCGTGGCGCTGATTGATACGAATGACTTTGATGGCCAGCGCCGGGTCATTGATGTGTCCGGAGACGGTGTTGACAACAGCGGGCTTGATCTTGCGGCAGCGCGTGAGGCTGCACGCGTATCCGGTGTTGTTGTAAATGGTCTTGCCATCGAGTCAGAACAGGCGGGGCTGTTTGACTACTACGAGAAAAATGTGATCACAGGGGCGGATAGCTTCGTGGTGCGGGCTTTGGATTTTGAGGATTATGCGCGCGCCATTCGGGAGAAGCTGTTGAAAGAGTTGCGACCGCTGGCGTCGTGACTCGCCGCCCCTCATCCGCCCTTCGGGCACCTTCTCCCGTTGGAAGAAACGGGAAAAGGCCAACCCGATTTGCCTTCTCCCGCGCCTCTTCGCGGGAGAAGGTGCCCGAAGGGCGGATGAGGGGCAACAGCTCAGCCACCCAAAACCCCCACCAACCTCATACCCGCCGCCACCAGTTCTTTCTCCGCAAATCCGGCAAAACTCAGCAACAGGCCTTTGCGCTTTTTGCGCCCTGCGTAGTAACTTGAAAGCGCCTGCACTTCTATCCCCTGCCGCGAGAATTTCACAACGATTTCATCATCATCCGCTGTATCCCGCAAGCGCAACATGATCGTCAATCCGGACGGCGGCGCATCGACTTCGAACAGTTTGCCGTCATGTGGCAACAGCACATCCAGAAGCGCCTGACGGCGCGTTGCATAGAGCCGGCGCATACGACGGATGTGAACGGCAAACTGTCCCTGTTCCATGAATTGCGCAAGTGCGGGTTGCACCAATAGAGAGGGGGGGTGGCCGTAGGTGCTGCGTTCATGTTGGAAGGTTTCCACAAGTCGCATTGGCACAACAATGAAGCCAAGACGGATAATAGGAGAAAATACCTTTGAAAACGTTCCGGAGTAAATCACGCGCTGGGTGCGGTCCAGGCTCATCATGGCGGGCAGCGGCCTGCCGACGTAACGATATTCACTGTCGTAATCATCTTCGACAATGATAGCGTTGGCATGTTTCGCCCATTCCAACAATTCGAGACGACGCTGCAAAGGCATGGTGACGCCTGTGGGATATTGGCGTGCCGGAGTCACGAAAGCAAGTTTGGCAAGCGGCGCCAATTTGCGGGCTTCAGCGACACGCAGGCCTTCATCATCAACCGGCACGGGCACCACCTCCAAACCGCCTATGGAAAAGACGCGGCGTGCCGTGGCATAGCCCGGCTCTTCGAGCCACATCTGATCTCCGGTTTCGACGACGGCACGGCGGATGAGATCGAAGGCATCGCTGCCGCCTGCGGTGATGATGACCTGCACCGGATCGCATTCAAGGCCACGCCACTCAAACAGATGGGCAGCGATCGCCGAACGCAGGGGCATCCAGCCGAAGGCGTCATTGTGTTCGAGCAAGGCAATCGGCGGGTTGCGCCAATAGCGGCCGAGGATGCGGCCCCATTCGTCATGCGGGAAACTTTCCCAGTCAACAAGGCCAGGGCGGAAGGGTTTGGCGGCCTCGCGGGCGTGGCGTTTGGGCGTTGCAGGTTTGATTGGTTTTCGCCCTGCTGCCAGCAAGCTCTCGGGCAATTCAGCGGCCACGGTGGTGCCGGAGCCCATGCGGGTTTCGATATAGCCTTCACCCGCCAATTGTTCGAAAGCTTCCACCACGGTGGCCCGCGCCACGCTCAATTGTTCCGCCAGTGCGCGGGATGACGGCAGTTTGGCTTTGGGCTTCAAACGCCCACCCAAAACCAGTTCACGGATTTGCCGCGCGATTTGTTGCTGGATTGGTTCCGCGTCATCCCGGTCTATGCCGAGATCAACAGTGGAGGCGGTTTGAAGTGGTCTGGCTGATGTGGACATGATTGGCGCTTTCCACCATACCATAGGCGGGGCATGTGTCGCGGGCAAGACAGGAGACTGCAATGACCGATGCCCCAACCGACCTGACCCGCCTCAAGCGCATGCACAAGCGTGCGCATTATGACGAAGAAACAGTCCATGCCATTCTGGATGCGCAGCCATTGTGCTCTGTCGGCTACGTCTTCAACGGCCAACCCGTTGTGACGCCCACGCTGCAATGGCGGGAGGGCAATCACATCTATTGGCACGGCTCTTCCGCCAGCCGCATGCTGGAGCACTCGGAGAACACCCAAGTCTGCATCAACGTCACCATCTTCGACGGCATGGTGATGGCCCGTTCGGCTTTCAACCACTCCTGCAATTATCGCAGCGTGATGGCGTTTGGTTTGGCTTACAAAGTACAACTCGCCGCCGACAAGGAAGCGCGGCTGAAGGCCATGGTGGATCACTATTTCCCCGGACGCTGGGATATTTTGCGCCCCATGCATGCCAAGGAATTGAAGGCGACAACTGTGCTCGGCATGGAACTCAAAGAGGTTTCTGCCAAGGTCAGATCAGGCCCGCCAGGGGATGATGAGGACGATTATGCGCTGCCAATCTGGGCGGGGGTGATACCGCTGACGACGACAACGGGAGAGGCCGTGCCATGTCCGAGATTGCTCCCGGGTTTGGAGATTCCGGGGCATGTGAGGGAGTTCAAGGTGGGGTGAGGGAAGGCTTGGCACGCAATATGCCTTGCACATAAAACCTTGATGTAATTGATGTAATCTTACCTTCTCAAACCACGTCAGCAGCCCTTTCATTTCCTCCGCCACGTGTCAGAGCTGCATGGAATGCGTTTCTCTTTGCCAGTGCATGGGAGCATACCCCACCGTCTTGCTGCATTGCAGCATAAAGGAGAAACAACATGTCTGACTCGGTTAAAACTGCGGAGGCACCGGACGATCCGGGTCTTCAGCGTCACGGTGCGGCCCACGGGGTTGCACCGTCCTCATTCTGGTTTCTGGCGCTTGGAGCCATTGGCGTGGTTTATGGCGATATTGGTACCAGTCCACTTTATGCCTTGAGAGAAGCCGTCAACGCCGCACTGGCGCAGGACGGCAAAGTCACCGAACCTCTGATACTCGGTATTCTATCTTTGATCATTTGGGCCCTGTTGCTCGTTGTCACTTTGAAATATGTCGTCGTGCTTTTGCGGGCCGACAACAAGGGCGAAGGCGGTACGCTGTCACTGATGGCCCTGGCCCAGCGCGGGCGCGGCAAATATTTTGCCATCATTCCCATTCTCGGCATGATTGGTGCTGCGTTGTTTTACGGTGACGCCATCATCACGCCGGCCATCTCGGTATTATCAGCCGTTGAAGGCCTGAAAATTATCACGCCCGCCTTCGAGCCCTACATCATCTGGATTTCGCTGGCGATCATTATCGGGCTGTTTGCTGTGCAGTCGCGTGGAACTGCGTCTGTGGCAATGTTGTTTGGGCCAATAACACTGGTGTGGTTTGCGGCACTTGCTGTGTCAGGTGTGGTCAATATTCTTGCCAATGTAAATGTGCTTTTTGCGTTTAATCCCATCCATGCCATCACCTTCATGTCACATCATGGCGTAGTCGGGCTTGTCACATTGGGCGCAGTGTTTCTGGCCGTTACTGGTGCTGAAGCACTGTATGCCGACCTTGGACATTTCGGCATCAAACCGATCCGCGCGGCGTGGCTTTACGTTGTGTTGCCCTGCCTGTTGCTCAATTATCTCGGCCAAGGTGCGCTGGTGTTGACGCGACCTGAAGCGCTGGAAAATCCATTCTTTCTGATGTTTCCAAGCTGGGCCTTGCTGCCCATGGTACTGCTTGCTGCAGCAGCCACGATCATTGCCAGCCAAGCCGTGATCACCGGGGCGTTCTCGATGACCCGGCAAGCCGTGCAGCTTGGCCTGTTGCCGCGCATGCGCATTGCCTTCACGTCTGAATCAAACGCCGGGCAAATTTATATGCCCCAGGTGAACTGGCTCATTCTCATCGGCGTGATCGTGTTGGTATTTGCGTTCCGCACATCGTCTAACCTTGCCACCGCCTATGGAATTGCTGTAACGGGCACAATGGTGGTTACGGCAGTGTTGGCGATGTTTGTTATCAAGAACCGCTGGAAATGGTCGATCCACACCACCCTCGCCTTAATGCTGCCCCTGCTTGCCATCGACCTGGTTTTCTTCGGTGCCAATGCGTTGAAAATCGCGCAAGGCGGCTGGATGCCCTTGGCGCTTGGCGGCGTGATCATGTTGGTGATGTGGACCTGGCGGACCGGCACGCGCCAGATTGCGCAGGCCACACAAAACATGGACGCACCGCTCAGCACGGTGGTCAAAAGCCTGGGCAAGAGTGGTGTGCACCGCATCGAAGGTACAGCAATCTTTTTCACCCAGACACCCGATGCCGCACCCACAGCGCTGATGCACAGCCTGAAGCACTTCAAAGGCCTGCACCGCAACAATGTCATCCTGTCGGTGAAAACTGAAGACCAGCCCTATGTCGAGGCCAAGGAGAGAATGACGGTGAAAGAACTCTCACCGGATTTCTCGTCGGTTGAGATGCGCTTTGGCTTTATGGAGCAGCCGGATGTGCCAAACGCACTGTCGCAAACAGTGTGGCCCGGAAGCACGGCAGCACCCGCCAACACCAGTTACTTCCTGTCACGACGGAACCTGCAAGCTTCAAAACAAGTGGGCATGCCGCTGTGGCAAGATGCGATATTTATATTCCTTGCAAGAAATGGCGATGACGCAAGCCACTATTTCCAGTTGCCGCCGGACCGCGTAGTGGAGTTGGGGAGCAGGGTTTCGATCTGACAGGGCGCGTCACTTGTCCCTCATCCCCCTTCGGGACCTTCTCCCGCAAGAAGGGCGGGAGAAGACAGATAATCACAATGAGCCTTCTCCCGTTTCTTTCAACGGGAGAAGGTGCCCGAAGGGCGGATGAGGGGCAGCGCACTCAGGTTCCAGATTTCCTCGGCATCAAATCATAGGGATGCTTCCATCCCTTGATGTCCTGCAAGCGGTCCAGCCAATTCTGCACATGGGCGAATTGACCCAGATCAAACGGCAATTCCTCGCCATAGTATA
>JANPCL010000039.1:0-21064 GCA_031430915.1 Hyphomicrobiales bacterium | reverse complement strand
ATCAAATGTACCGACGAGCCTTCGCCGTTGAAGCGGGTGGTCCAGACTTCTTCCATGGTGAAGACGAGGATTGGTGCCCACCAAGTGGTGAGGCAGTGGAACAGTTGGTCAATCACCGTGCGGCAGGATTTGCGTTTGGTGTTGGACCAAGGGTCGCAATAGAGCGCGTCCTTGCGCACGTCGAAATAAAACGCTGACAAGTCCGTGTTCATGAATTGCATGAGAGTGGCCGTGACCTTCTTGTAGTCATAGACGCGGTAAGCCTCCTGCACCGTCTGCTCCACTTCCCAGAGGCGGTGCAGAATGTAGCGTTCGAGTTCCGGCATGTCGGGGGCGTAGACCTGCTCCCAGTCTTTCAGGCCTGAGACGGCACCCAGCATGTAGCGGAATGTATTCCTGAGTTTACGATAGTTCTCGGTGTTGGATTTGATTATGTCCGGTCCAATCGACACGTCATCGGAATAGTCCGACGAGGCGACCCAGAGGCGGAGGATGTCGGCACCTGAGGTTTTCATCACGTCCTGCGGGGCTACAACATTGCCCAGCGACTTCGACATTTTCTTGCCGTCTTCACCCATGATGAAGCCATGGGTCAGCACTTGGTCATAAGGTGCGCGACCGCGCGTGCCGCAGGATTCGAGCAGCGAGGAATGGAACCAGCCGCGATGCTGGTCAGATCCCTCAAGATAAATATCTGCGGGCCATTTCAGGTCGGGGCGTTCTTCCAGCGTGAAGGCGTGGGTGCAGCCTGAGTCAAACCAGACGTCGAGAATGTCGCGGACTTGTTCGTAGTCTTCGGTTTTGTAATCGTTGCCGAGATAGCGTGCAGTGGCTCCTTCGGCGTACCAAGCGTCGGCCCCTTCTTCAACAAATGAGTCGTAAACTCTCTGGTTCACCTTGGAATCATTGAGGATTTCGCCTGTGACCTTGTTGACGAAAACCGCAATCGGCACACCCCAAGCACGCTGCCGGGAGATCACCCAATCCGGGCGCTGCTCGATCATGCCGCGCAAACGGTTCTGGCCGGAGGGCGGGAAAAATTCGGTATCCTCGATGGCTTTCAAGGCGGTGGCACGCAAACCATCCGGTTTCCCATCGCCCATGGAGATGAACCACTGGGGCGTGTTGCGGAAAATGATTGGCTTCTTCGAACGCCATGAATGCGGGTATTGATGGTTGAGCCGCGAACGGCCGACAATCATGCCAGCGTCTTTCAATGCTGCGATGACGGCTTCATTGGCGTCACCCTTTTCGCCCTTTTCGGTGATGACGATTTTACCTTCGAAGCCGGGAGCTTCTTTGGTGAGTTGGCCGTCTGCGTTTACAGTGGTGGGGATGTGTGTGCCTATCTTCTGTTCGTGCAAAAAAATTTGATTTGCAGTCCATACATTGTAGTCGTCTGCACCGTGGCTAGGTGCGGTATGAACAAACCCTGTTCCCGTTTCATCAGTTACGTGATCTCCATCGATCAACGGAACAACAAAATCATAACCGCGACCATGCAACGGATGAGAACAATAAAGCGTGTAACCTCCACGTTCAAATGTATTGGCGGGCATCAGCTTTTGGAATGCCAAAACCTTTGCAGCCTTCATAACGTCTGCAACCAGCTTGTCGGCGACTATTATTTTTTCCCCATTACGAAGCCAATTACCTTCTGGCGCATCTGTGACTAAGTAAAGTCCATAATCTACTCGTGTAGAGTAACAAATTGCTCTGTTGCCGGGGATCGTCCAAGGCGTGGTGGTCCAAATAACAACAGACGCATCTTTGAAATCATCCCAGTGCTCAAGAATTGTTCCCTTTGTAAGACTTAGTTGTGGTCCTTGCGCCCGCACCGGAAACTTCACATAGATCGCATCGCTCACATAGTCATGATACTCAATCTCAGCCTCGGCCAGTGCGGTCTTTTCGACCACGCTCCACATCACCGGCTTTGAGCCGCGATACAATTGTCCGCTTGCGGCGAACTTCAGCAGCTCCTTGGCGATGATGGCTTCGGCTTTGTAGTTCATGGTGAGGTAGGGATTGTCCCAATCACCTTCTACGCCCAAGCGCTTGAATTCCTCACGTTGCACATCCACCCAGCCCTTGGCGAATTCGCGGCACTGGCGGCGGAATTCGTTGATCTCAACGGCGTCCTTGTTCTTGCCCTTGGCGCGGTATTGCTCTTCGATTTTCCATTCGATGGGCAGGCCGTGGCAATCCCAGCCCGGCACATATTGCGCGTCAAAGCCCGCCATCTGGCGTGAACGCACCACGAGGTCTTTCAGCACCTTGTTGAGCGCATGGCCGATGTGGATGTTGCCGTTGGCGTAAGGCGGGCCGTCATGCAGCACGAATTTCTCGCGGCCCTTGGATTGCGCGCGCATCTGGTCGAACAGGTTCATGTCCTTCCAGCGTTTCAGCAGCGCTGGTTCCTTTTCCGGCAGGCCACCCCGCATGGGGAATTCGGTTGTCGGCAGGAAAACTGTGTCTCGGTAACGGTCGTTCTTTTTGGGCGCATCGGTCATGATGGCGCGGCTTCTAACAGGTTGGGGCGCAATCGAAAAGGGAAGATGGTATTATCGTCTGATCACCATTTTTGCTCGGCGCGCAATTGCTTCCCGTTTCAAAGATGTGGCAATTTGCTTGAGAAACGAAGCCGAAAATGTCCCAACGGCGTCAAGTGATTCAAAGTCATGGGCTAAATCCATGGTCACACGGTTGTATTCATCGCAAATGATCCAGCAGGGTGAACGCAACCCCCCGCGTTTGCATTCAATTTCCGGGACCGTGAGGGCGGTACGTGTTTGTGAGGGAGGGCGGGACGTCAATGGCAGCAAGAACAATGCGGCAGGATCAGCGAAGGTGCGCACAATCACGCAAACAGGCCTTGCTTTTCGACCAGATTCCTCCCCTGCCTCAGACTCTCGCGCCCACAAATAGTTGAAGCGGACAATATCCCCCACCTGAGGCACTTCAGGTGTCCGGCACTATAAGTTCGTCCAGACCTGCCATCAAGGTGTCATGGATGTCGTCTGGTGCATTTTCGACGGTGTAGGCTTGCACCTTCGCTGCGCTAAGCCGACGGAACAGTTTTGCTGGAACAATCACAAGCTTTTCCTTCCCTCGCTTGGTCAGGGCAACAGGTTCGATCAAAGCTGCATCGAGAATTTCGCCAGATTGACGATTGAGGTCAGAGAATGTGTAAGTTTTCATTATAGGCTCCAATTACGTATTATACGTAATTGATCTGGAATCGCAAGTTCCTTGAGTAGCTTTGCGCAAGGCGAGGCCTACCCCTTCCACTTCTCCCGCATGGTCACCAGTTCTTCTGAGGCTGTGGGGTGCACGGCGAGGGTGGCGTCGAATTGCGCTTTTGTCGCCTTGCAGGTGATGGCGATGCCGAGGAGTTGCGCCATCTCGCCTGCGTCTGGCCCGGCGATGTGGCAGCCCAACACAACATCGGTTTCGGCGTCGACGACCAGTTTCATGAACATGCGTTCGTCGCGGCCTGAGAGTGTGTGTTTCATCGGGCGGAAGCTGGTTTTGTAAATATCGACTTTATGTTTGGCGCGGGCTTGTTCTTCGGTGAGTCCCACGGTGCCGAGTTCGGGTTGCGAAAATACGGCGGTGGGTACAAGGCCGTGGTTGACCATGGTGGGCTTATCGCCAAATACCGTGTCGGCAAAGGCGTGGCCTTCGCGGATGGCGACGGGCGTCAGGTTAACGCGGTTGGTGACGTCGCCTACAGCGTAAATCGAGGGCACTTCGGTTTGTGAGTATTCGTTAACGGGGATGGCGTAGTGCGGCGTGTGTTGAATGCCGACGTTTGCGAGGCCCAGCCCTTCGATGTTGGGAATGCGGCCCGTGCAATACATGATCTGGCCAGCACCAATGCGGTCATTGTCGTTCAGGGTCACGCGCACGCCATCACCGGAGCGTTCAATCATCTGCACATCAGCATTGGTACGGATTTCAATGCCCTTCTTTTCCATTTCAGCGACGAGATGGTTGCGCAGGTCATTGTCAAAGCCGCGCAGAATTTGCTCCCCGCGATAGAGCAGAATTGTTTCCACACCCAGGTTGTTGAAAATGCCTGCGAACTCGACAGCGATGTAGCCACCCCCGACGATGACAATGCGGCGTGGCAGACGTTCGAGGTGGAAGGCTTCGTTTGACGTGATGGCGAGTTCGTGTCCGGCCAAGTGGCGCGGCACGAAGGGCGTGGCCCCGGTGGCGATCAGGATATATTTCGCGGTGATCTTGCGGCCTGAGGCGAGTTCAACGGTATGGGCGTCAACCAAAGTGGCGCGTTCCTGGATGAGTTCGGCGCCGGCAGCGTTAAGGTTGCGGATATAGGCCGCATTCAGGCGGTCGATTTCCTTGTCCTTGTTTTCGATCAAGGTTTGCCAATCGAAGGAAACCTTTTCCGAGGTCCAGCCGAAGCCCACGGCGTCTTCGAATTCTTCGGCGAATTTTGAGGCGTAGACCAGGAGTTTTTTCGGCACGCAACCGCGAATGACACAGGTGCCACCAACGCGGAATTCTTCAGCGATGGCGACTTTAGCGCCGTACTTGGCGGAGATCCGGGCCGCGCGAACACCGCCGGATCCGGCACCGATGACGAAGAGATCGTAGTCGTAGGTCATTGTGTCTTCTTTCATTTGCCTTCCCTCATCCGGCCTTTGGCCACCTTCTCCCGTTGGAAGAAACGGGAGAAGGCGACAATCATTTAGGCCTTCTCCCGCCCTTCTTGCGGGAGAAGGTGCCCGAAGGGCGGATGAGGGACAAGTGCTCGGGCTTTAGCCCTTCAACAACTCATCCACCGTGCCATTGGCGCGGCCGATATAGGCCACGCCACTGATGCCGATGAAGAGGCCGTTGTTCACCACGCCAGGCAGATTGTTGAGGGCGTATTCGAGTTTTTCCGGTTCTTTGAGTGCCGTGGTGTGACAATCGATAATGCAGTTTCCGGAGTCTGTACGGAAGGCTTTGCCGTCGGTTGTGCGTAAGCGCATGTCCACGTCCATGCCAAGCGCCTTGTAGACGCGTTCTATTTTCCAGGCTGTGGCTTTCACACCGAAGCCGATGATTTCGACAGGCAGCGGGAACTTGCCGAGCTTTTTCACCAGCTTGGATTCATCGGCAATCACCACCATGAACTTTGATGATGACGCCACGATTTTTTCGATCAGCAATGCGCCGCCGCCGCCTTTGATGACACGGAAGTCGCCGTCGATTTCATCAGCACCATCAACTGTTATATCGAGGAAGGGATGGTCTTCGAGGGTTGTGAGTTTCAGGCCCAGCGATTGCGCGAGTTTTGCCGTCGCTTCCGACGTGGGCACACATTCCACTTTCAATCCGGCCTTCACCTTTTCGGCAAGCGCGTGGATGAAATGGTTGGCGGTGGAGCCCGTTCCAAGGCCCACTTTCATGCCATCAACAATCTTCGGCAACACAGCAAGTGCCGCTGCTTTTTTCATGTCGTCGGCGGAAAGGGGTGCTTTATTCTTGTTCATTTTCTATCATTCTCAATTCACGAATAATTTCAAGTAAAAATTCCAGTTCAGAACGCGCAATCTCGATCTGCGTGAACCCATGGACCAATTGATTTCTTTTTTGGGAAATTTCGATCAACTTGCTTCCGCCTTCATCGCTTACGAAACCGTCGCTAACCAGACCTTCAATGACCGACCGTGGCTTATAGCGCAACGGTGTGGCGGACTTGTCTGTGAAAACCAACCTTCTACTCAGTGCCTCCAAAAGCGCCCAACCAGCTACAATTCCCAGTTTCAAGTCACCGGATTTCAACAGCAATTCTATTTTTGCGATTTCGCCGTCAATCATTTCCAGCGTCGGCTCTGCTTTTAAATCTGAACGCCGACTTACGTCGTCGTCAATAATGAGTTCGAAACGCCAACCCTCGTGTTTCGGAACTTCGGTCGCCAAGAACTTGACCAATGCGCTTTTGCTGCTGTCAGCTTTTGAAGAGCGAATTTCCAGCACGACATTGTCCGTCTTGGAAGTAGCGATGGCATCGGGGAATGTGTTGGACAGAAAACTTGGCACGTCTTTGCCTCGTGGCTCTGCAATAAAATCATATCCACGACTGGTATATGTGCGGCGGAGTCGTTCTACGACCTCGGCTTCACGTGACAGAGTCTCATCATTCATCATGGCATCTCCGCATGATTGGGTGCAGCATCAATTCTGACATGCACCAGATTTTCGTTGGTAAGCAGCGCCGCCGCCAATAGGGGCGGTGGATTTGAAATTTCAAGACCAATCTGGTTGGTTTTTCTCACTATAACCTGTTCAACAATTTTATCGTCGTCGTAAGCAATATTTTCGAGACTATCCAGTATCAACTTCGATATGCCATCGACGTCCAATTCGGTTGAACCGACATAATAGTAAATAATAACAGCTGAACAGCCGTCATTTATATAAAAAGGGGCTTCGACCAGGCGCTCCCTGGCCTTAGTCGCAACTTTCTGTTTCCACTCTGTTTTCGTGGCCGAGCGTTTGGTTTGAATTGTCCGCGGAACTCCAAGAACCACAAATTCAAACATTTAATGTGCTCACGTGTTGAGGCCTCCCATCAGCATATATTTCACTTCCAGATATTCTTCCATTCCGTGGCTGGAGCCTTCGCGGCCAAGGCCTGACTCTTTCATGCCGCCGAAGGGGGCTTCAGCTGTGGAAATTATGCCTTCGTTGATGCCGATCATGCCATATTCGAGTGCTTCTCCCACGCGCCAGACGCGGCCAATATCGCGGCTGTAGAAATAGCAGGCGAGGCCGAATTCCGTGTTATTTGCTGCGGTTATGACCTCTTCCTCAGTTTTGAATTTAAACAGCGGCGCAACGGGGCCAAAGGTTTCTTCGCGGGCCACGGCCATGTCAGCAGTCACCCCGGTGATGATGGTGGGTTCAAAGAAATTGCCGCCCAAGGCTTTGCCACCTGTTGCGAGTTTGCCGCCCTTGGCGAGCGCATCGGCGATGTGTTCCTCAACTTTTTTTACGGCTGCCGGATTGATCAGCGGGCCTGTGGTGACGCCGTCTTCTGTGCCGTTTCCGACTTTCAATTTCTTGACGGCGACGGTGAGTTTTTCGGCGAAGGCGTCATAAACACCTTCCTGCACATAAAGGCGATTGGCGCAGACACAGGTCTGGCCGTTGTTTCGATACTTGGAGGCCATGGCACCTGCCACTGCGGCGTCAAGGTCAGCATCATCGAAGACGATAAAAGGTGCATTGCCCCCAAGTTCGAGACCCATCTTCTTGATGGTGGGTGCGCATTGCGCCATCAGCAAGCGGCCGATTTCAGTCGACCCCGTAAACGTCAGTCCACGGACGATCGGGTTTGCTGTCATCTCGGCACCAATGTCTTTGGCAGAGCCAGTGATGACCGACAACACGCCTGCGGGAATGCCAGCGCGTGCGCCGAGTTCCGCCATGGCAAGCGCTGACAATGGCGTTTCCGCTGCTGGCTTCACCACCATGGCGCAACCTGCGGCGAGGGCGGCCCCAGCTTTTCGGGTGATCATGGCATTGGGGAAGTTCCAAGGTGTGATGCAGGCGATAACGCCCACGGGCTGCTTGATGACGACGGCACGGCCATTGGGGAATGGCACTTGCAGGATTTCACCATAAACGCGGCGGGCTTCCTCGGCGAACAATTCGATGAAACTTGCACCGTAGGCGATTTCAACACGGGATTCGGCCAAGGGCTTGCCCTGCTCTGCCGTCAGGATTTGTGCCAGGTCTTCCTGATTTTCCATCATCAGGGCGAACCATTTACGCAGGATGATGCCGCGGTCCTTGGCGGTCTTTTTCGCCCAGAGCTTTTGGGCTTTCTCAGCGCCTTCAATAGCTGAACGGGTTTCCTTGGTGCCCAAGCGCGGCACGGAGCCCACGACTGATTCATCAACCGGATTGGTGACGTCGATTGAGGTATCGCCGCCCACCCAAGCGCCGTTCACGTAACATTTGTCCTTGAGTAGCGACTTGTCTTTCAATATGTCGGCGAGCGCCTGGGTTTTACGGATATCCATGATCTACTCCAAATTTGTTGGGCGGGGTCTAGCACAGGCAAAGCCTGAAAACCAACCAGCCAGAATTGCGTGACAACATGACCCTGCAAGCCCTGATTTTCGACCTCGATGGAACCTTGGTGGACACTGCGCCGGATTTGCATGCGGCGACAAACCATGTGCTGGGGCTGATCGGTCGGCACCCGATTTCGATGGCGGAGTTGCGGGCGTTTGTAGGCCACGGGGCGATGAACCTGATTGAGCGCGGTGTCGCGGCGACGGGGGAACCAGTGGATCAGGATACTTTGAAGCGGCTGCACAAGTCGTTCCTGGACTATTACGGTGATAATATCGCCGACCACAGTGTGGTGTTTGATGGTTTGCTGGCGGTGCTCGACAAGGCGCAGGCGCGCGGGTTGAAACTGGGTGTGTGTACCAACAAGGTGGAGAAGCTGTCGTACAAACTGCTCACGGAATTAGGAATGATGCAGCGTTTTGGTTCACTGATTGGCGGCGACACTTTGCCGGTGATGAAGCCTGATCCTGCTCCGTTATTTGAGGCTATTGCGCGGCTTGGAGTTGATCCAGCGCGCGCCATGATGGTGGGGGATAGCGAGACAGATATTCGCACGGCGCAGAATGCTGGCGTGCCGGTGCTGGCGGTGACGTTTGGATATACAGCGCAACATGTGCGTGCGTTTGACCCGACGCATATGATTGATCACTATGATGATGCGTGGGCGATTATTGAGTCTTATCTTTCATAAACCGCACAGCGTCTTCCAGCACCGGAACCGAGCGCAGTGGTTTTGCCAGCGCGAGAATAATCCGCACATGGGATGTGCCTTCGTAGAACTTCAGTTCTGATGGCACGCCCTTTTCGCGCAATGCCTTGTCCAGCGCTACGGCATTTCGCGGAAATACTGTGGTGTCGTCGCGTCCGTGCAAAATGAGAAATGGTGGTGCTTCCGCTGTGACGTGGTTGATGGGTTGGGTTGCGGGCAGGTCTGGTATGTCGCCGAAGACCTTGATGGTGATTTTGGAGTCCAGCGGCAGAAAGTCGAAGGGTCCGGCGAGGGTGACGACGCCTGAGAGCTTCGGGCGCGTTGCAGCGTAGCGTTCATCCAATACGGCCATTGCAATGTCGTATGCGCCTGCGGAGTGACCCATGGCGAAGATATGCGCAGGGTCGCCGCCGAGAGGCTTGCCGTTTTCGGCGGCCCAGCGCAGGGCCAGTGCCACGTCATCAACGAAGGCGGGGTAACGGTCTTTCGGGTGCAGGCGATAATTCATCACCATGGTCATGAAGCCTTGAGCGGCCAGGGCACGACCGACGAAGCCGTAACCGCGCTTGTTGCCTTCCTGCCATGATCCGCCGTGAACGAACACCACAATTGGTAAAGGCCCGCTGGACTCGCGCGGCATATAGATATCGAGTTTCTGTCGGGGGTCCGGACCATAGGCCATGTCAGACTGCCACAAAATGCTGTCAGCATCTTTCGGCACCAGCGCGTTGAAGGTTTCAAGTGCTGCGAAATGGAAAGTCAATCCACCCGCAATCAACAGCACAGCAATCAGTGTAAAAATCTTTTTCATCCCCTATGCTACGTCCCAGAAACCTAACCAGAGCATTCGAGATAAACCATGTCTGTTGAAAATTCCCTGTTAAAATTTCCGTTCTATTTGTCGGCAGAGGATCTGGCATGGGTGGCGCGGACGCGAGATGGTTTATCCACGGCGCAGAAAATCCGGCAATTGTTTGTGCAAATTTCGATTGGTTTTAATGAAGATGAGCTCATTGCAGCACAGCCCGGTGGCTTTATGCCGGTTGCAAGCCGCGACCTGAAAACCAGTTGGGACACGCATTACCGCTTTCTCAGCCGCTGTGAAATACCACCCTTCATGTGCCAAGACCTGGAAGGCGGCGGCAATCATCGCAGTGCCTTGACCGAAATGCCGAACCAACTGGCTTTCGCTGCTGTCAAAGACATGGGTGTAAGTGAACAGGCCTTGCACGTAATGGCGCGGGAAGCATCGGCCTTGGGCTATAACTGGTCGTTCACGCCGTGCGTTGATATCAATGCGGCGTTTCGCAGTGCGATTGTCGGCACGCGGTCCTATGGCAGTGATGTGGAAACGATTTCGCGACATGCGAAACTGCATATGGCGGTGTTGCGTCAACATGGCATTGCCTGCGCGGCGAAGCATTGGCCGGGTGAAGGCTATGATGACCGTGACCAGCATTTGGTGACTACCGTCAATCCTTTGAAACACGAGGAATGGCAGGCGACGTTTGGGCGGCTTTATGGCGAGTTGATAAAAGGTGGTTTGTTGTCGGTGATGTCGGCGCACATCGCCCTGCCTTCTTACGCCGCGCAACACGGCGTGCCGGAGGGGTTGGCGCGTTACAAGCCAGCACCGCTTTCGCGGTTGTTGAATCACAGTTTGTTGCGCGAAGAGCTTGGCTTCAATGGTCTTGTTGTTTCGGATGCCACACCAATGGCGGGGTTGACCAGCCAGATGGCGCGGTCGGAACAGGTGCCTGCGGTGATCGAGAATGGTTGTGACGTCTTTTTGTTCTGCACGGATGTGCAGGCGGATATTGCGCATATGCAGGAAGGTTTGCGTTCAGGGGCCTTGTCGGAACAAAGGCTGGAGGATGCTGTCACCCGCATTCTCGGCATGAAGGCAGCGCTGGGCTTGCACTGGAAATCCATTGCTGAGCGATTAAAGCCGATTGACGAAATTCGCGCCCTGATCGCAACGCCGTCGCACAAGGCAGCGGCGCGGGCTGTGGCAGATCAATCGGTGACATTGGTGAAGGATACGACCTCGCTGTTGCCGCTGAACCCCGCGCGTCACAAGCGCGTCTGCTGGATCGGAAAGCCAGCACCGGGCTTTCTGCCGCATATGCCGGATATGCCGCTGCAGGCACTGCGGGATGGGCTTGTTGCCAGCGGTTTTGTTGTTTCGGATTTCAATCCGGAGCAGCCACCCACAGCCGCCAATACGGACCTCGTGCTCTACGCCCTGCCGATTGAATCGTCGCTCGGCAAGTCACGGATTTTCCTCGACTGGATGAAAGAGCAGCCAGGCTTAATGAACCTGATGGAGCGCTATTGGCATGACATGCCGACGGTGATGATTTCGTTTGGCCACCCCTATTTTCTCTATGATGCGCCACGGGTGCCTTGTTATATCAACGCCTATTCGAGCACGTCGGATTCACAATTGGCGGTGCTGGATCGGCTGACGGGCAACGCGCCGTTCGACGGGGTGAGCCCGGTTGATGCTTTTGCGGGGGCGCCCGATGCGCGGTTTTGAATGGGCGCTGTTTCCCCTCATCCGCCCTTCGGGCACCTTCTCCCGATGAAGGATCGGGAGAAGGTCCCGAAGGGGGATGAGGGACCGCGCACCTTGCTTTTTCCCATTGCTTAACAAACTGTTAACAGCTAGTTTTTCGGCTGGGGGCTGTACTCGTCAGCTAATTTCTTGCGAGCAATGTCTTTTGGGCGTGTTCGCTATTACGGCAACCACTTTCGGAGACTCCCCCTATGGCCAATTTTATCGTTACGAACCTGAACAATTCGGGTGCGGGTTCGCTGCGTGATGCTGTGACCAAAGCCAACGCCAATGCGGATGCTGACACTATTACATTTGCGGTGGGGGGTACGATCACGCTGACCTCTGAGTTAGCGTTGACCAATGATGTGACCATCGATGGTGATATCAACGGGGACGACAAGGCGGATGTTGTCATCTCTGGTGGCAACACCACGCGCATCATCAACCAATCGGGTGCCAGCACTGATGTGCAGCTGCTCAGCCTGACGCTGGCCAATGGCAATGCGACGGGTCCCAACCCGGACGGTGGTGCCATTCTGGTAAATTACGGCAGCCTGCTGATTGGCAATACGACGTTGCGCAACAATGTGGCGGGGGACGATGGCGGGGCCATTCGAACACAGGGAACGGTGCTTACCATTTACAATTCATTGCTGCACACCAATTCGGCCGCCCATGGTGGTGCGCTGTACATCGACGGTGCCACCACAACGACCATTTACTCTTCAACGATCCACAACAACATCGCGTCGGTCAATGGTGGTGGGGTTTATATTGATGGTGGCAATACGCTCAACCTGACCCAGAGCACTGTCACGTCCAACAGTGCGGACGCGGACAACAATGGCTCTGGCGATGGCGGCGGCATATTCCTGTTCAGTGCAACAGAGAGCATGAACATCATAAATACGGTGGTAGCCTCCAATTTTGATGCTGCCGTTGCCAATGATGTGCGTGGCACCATTGGCAATTCAAACCATAGCGTGTTTGGCGCTGCGGTCACCATCACCAACAATGTTGCCAGCCTGCAAAATGTTGGCAATCCTGGCCTCAACTCGTTGAGTGAGCGTGGTGGCACGGTGTTGTCGCAGAACATGATTGCGGAAAGTGTGCTGATCAATGCAGGCCTCAACAACGGCAATCTGCCTACTGTTGATGTCAATGGCAATCCGCGCATTGTTGCGGGAACGGTGGATGTGGGGGCGACGGAGTTCCAGTTGGTGGTGACCACCAGTCTTGACACCGTGGCGAATGACGGTTTCCTTTCGCTGCGCGAAGCCGTGGCACTGGCCAATGTGGATGCTGGTGCTGATGTGATCACCTTCAGTGCGAACATCGCAGGCAGCACCATAACGCTGGGGTCGGTTCTTGGACTGAATACCGATATCACCATTGATGGTGACACGGACGGCGACAATGCCGCCGACATCACCATTTCAGGCGGCAACACCACGCAGATTTTCAGTCAGTTGGGAGCAACGACTGATGTGGACTTGCTGAGTTTGACCTTGGTCAATGGCGTCACGTCTTTCAGCGGGGGAGCCATCAGTTCCGTCGGTGGAACGCTGGACATTCGAGATACAACATTCTCCAACAATTTGGCAACGACCAGAGGCGGGGCCGTGTTTGCCAACGGCACACTTATGTCGATCAACTCATCGTTGTTTGCCTTGAATTCCGCTCAGGACGGTGGCGGGATTTATGTGATTGGCGGCCAAGCGACAACGATGACAAATAGCACGGTTCTCAACAACACTGCGACCAACAGGGGCGGCGGTGTTTATGTTGATGGCAATGCCGACTTTCGCAATTGCACTATCACCGACAATCGTTCGGATTCCGATGGCAATGGTGCAGATTCGGGCGGTGGCGTATTCAAGTTCTTCGATACTGGTGAAACACTTAGGCTTTTCAACAGCGTTCTTGCCAACAATATCAATGGGTCTGGATCAACGCTGCAAGATGTGAACACGGGAACCAGCTCGCAGATATTCGGTCTCGACTCGGCGTTTTCTACTTCGGCTGACGTCTCGGTCAATGGGGGAACGCAACTTAATCTGACGAATGCGCAACTTGATCTTGGCGCTTTGAACATCAATGGCGGTACCGTGCTGACCCGCGCGCTGGGTTCCAACAGCGTGTTGATTGACGCGGGGCGCAACGCCTATGCGGCGAATACGGCGACGGATGCCACGGGTGGCAACCGCATTGCGGGCAACCGGGTGGATATCGGTGCGGTTGAACAACAATTGCAGGTGACCAATACCAACGACAGTGGCTTTGGTTCTTTGCGGGCAGCCGTCGATGCGGCAAATGCCAATGCGGATCATCACACCATCACGTTTGCTGCCAATCTCGCGGGGCAGACCATTACCCTTTTGAGTCAACTGACTCTGTCGACAGATATTACCATTGATGGCGATGTGAACAATGACAACAAGGCCGATGTCACGCTTTCCGGCGGCGGCGTCACGCGTATCATCGATCAGATTGGGAGCGACACGGACGTCAAGCTGCTCAGCCTGACATTGACAGGCGGCAGCTCTACTGATGGCGGGGCAATTTCTGCTAATGGCTCCAACGGCAGCAGCCTCGAAATACGCAATTCGAGTCTGATTGATAATTCTGCATCAAGCAGGGGTGGCGCGCTTGCATCGTTCAACGTTGCTACAACGGTCATAAACACTCTCGTGCAAGATAACTCGGCCTCTCGCGGCGGCGGCATGTATTTTTTTGATGATGCCAGTACGGTGGTAAACAGCACAGTTGTGAACAATACAGCGAGTGGCACGGGTGGCGGCATCTATATCGACGGCAACCTGACTGTACTCAACAGCACCATCACTGGAAACCGCGCCAATTCCGACGGTATTGGTACAGAAGGCGGCGGCGGTATTTTCAAGTATAGTCAAGCTGGGGAAACGCTGACTATCATCAACACGGTGCTGGCCGAAAACATCAAGGGCACAGGAACCACGCTGAATGATGTGAACAGCGGCGTGGAGGCTCAGATCGTCTCGAACACCTCCGCTTTCGGCACGGCGGCCGGTGCATCCGTCACCAATGCCAGCGGCACCTTGTTCAGCCAGACGGCGGCGCAACTGGCCTTGGGTGAATTGCTCGACAATGGCGGCACGGTGCTGACGCGCTCCATGCTGGATGGCAGTGTGCTGATCAGCGAGGGCAATGCCGGTCTGCTGACCACTGACACCTTTGACATTGATGCTGATGGCAATACGGCTGAACTCTTGCCGCTGGATGGCCGTGGCGGCCCACGTGTGACGGGTGGTGTGGACATCGGTGCAGTGGAGCAGAGAATAGACGAAACCATTCGCGGCACCAACGGCTTCAATGTTCTGATAGGCGGCCTTGGTATCGACGATCTCAACGGTCTTGGCGGCGACGACATCATTTCTGGTGGCGCTAGTGCTGACAAGATTGATGGTGGTGCTGAAACCGACATTGCCGACTACCGTACCTCTACGGGCACGAATGTCAGTGTGAACCTTTTGCTCGACACGGCGTCGGGTGGACATGCCCAAGGTGACACGCTCGATAACATCGAAGGATTGTGGGGCTCGCTCACCCAACGTGATATCCTGATCGGTGATACTGGCAATAATTTCATCAAGGGCTTCGGCGGCAATGACAGCCTGCAAGGTGGCGACGGTGATGACGTCATCGAAGGCGGTGCCGGGGGCGATGCCATCAATGGTGGGGCTGGCACCAGTGATACCGCCAGTTACCGCGACTCGAATACGGGAACGGTCAGCATCAACCTTCTAACGGCCACCTATTCCGGCGGTGATGCCCAGGGCGATACACTGTTCTTCATCGAGAACCTTGAGGGCTCCCTCACCCGGCGCGACATTCTGGTTGGCAACAATGTTGTGAACCGCATTTTCGGCAATGGTGGTGTGGATTCCATTCGTGGCGAAGGTGGCAATGACTTCATTGACGGCGGTGCCGGTGGTGACAGTCTCAATGCCGGGGCGGGCATTGATACGCTGAGCTACGAGAAGTCGTCGGCGGGCGTGACGGTCAATCTCAATGTGGCGCTGCAGGTGAGTGCGGGGGATGCCAATGGGGATAGCCTGTTCTTCTTCGAGAACGTGATCGGCTCCAACGGTGTGGACACCATCACGGGCAACTATCAATCCAACCGCCTGACAGGCGGACTGGGCACGGACACGTTGAATGGCGGCACAGGTTCGGATTATCTCACCGGCGGGGAAGCGGCGGACACGTTCCGCTTCAGTGACCTGAGTTTCGGCGCAGATACCATTCTCGACTGGCAGGACGGCGTGGACAAGATCAGCGTGGCCCCTGTGCTTGAAAGTTCATTTGCCGGGCTGACGTTTACGGGCAATGGCACGACGAGCGTTATCGTGCGCGGATTTAACGGAATGGGAAGTGCGATCACCGTGAAGGCGGATGCGGCGTTCACGCTGGATGCGTCGGACTTTATGTTTGTGTGATGATGAGCTGCTTCCCCTCATCCGGCCTTCGGCCACCTTCTCCCGATGAAGGATCGGGAGAAGGCCTTGTATCAGCCTTCTCCCGCTTCTTCAGCGGGAGAAGGTCCCGAAGGGGGATGAGGGGCGGCATGCTCCAAAGCCCAAACAGTATAATCACACACGGCTCCCAAATTCTTGAACACATCTTCGTTGTTCACACGGATCACCCGCCAGCCCTGCGCTTCCAGCGCAGCAGTGCGCTTTGCGTCATAGGCAACCTCCCTGCCCTCGCTGTGGGTTGCGCCATCGACTTCGACGATCAGCATGCGGGCTCTACAGGCGAAGTCGGCGATGTAGATGCCGATGGGCCATTGCCGGACGAATTTATGACCGCAGAGGCGGCGACCGCGCAAGTGTTCCCACAGCCGGATTTCGGCGGCGGTTTCGGTGCGGCGCAGGTCGCGGGCGTTCTCGAGGATGCGGGGGATGTGGCGGATCATGGTGGTAAGACGGGATGGCGGGGTAATTCCGTCGCGGGGGTGCGAAATTATTTTAGAGTGGGGGTGTTGCCCCTCATCCGCCCTTCGGGCACCTTCTCTCGCCGAAGAGGCGGGAGAAGGCGATTGTATTGGCCTTCTCCCGATCCTTCATCGGGAAAAGGTGCCCGAAGGGCGGATGAGGGGAAACTGCTCCGCACGATAGAAATTTGAACAAAGGACAGCGAACCATGACCCTCTTCATCGTCAATACCCTGGCAGACTCCGGTGCAGGTTCCCTGCGTGATGCTGTTGAGCAGGCCAATCTCTTGGCGGGGGCGGATACCATTACCTTCTCGGTGGCGGGGACCATTGTGCTTGGTGGTGAACTGGCGCTGACCGATGATGTGACCATTGATGGGGACATTACCAATGATGGCCGGGCGGATGTGACGATTTCCGGCAACAATGCGACGCGCATCTTCAACCAGTCGGGTGCCACAACAGATGTGGTGTTACAAAGCCTCACGCTGACCAATGCCAATGGCTTTAACGGCGGGGCCATGCTGGCGACGGGTGGCACCTTGCAAATTTCAGACTCGACGTTCTCCGGCAACACAGGCGTCTACGGTGGCGGACTGGAAATCATCGGGGCGGCGGCCACCATCAGCAATAGCCTGTTTGTCAATAATTTCGGTTCCTATGTTGCCGGCGGCATTTATCTGAAAAGCGGCTCACTTGCCCTCACGGGCACAACACTGGCCTACAATTTTACGAATGGTGCGGGTGGGGCCATTTCCATGTTGGCAGGCAGCGCCACCATTACCAACAGCACGATTGCCAAAAATACAGCAAATGTCGATGGTGTGGGCCCTGCCTGGGTGTCGGGCGGGCTTGACAATACCAGTGGTGGCACATTCACCCTCAAGAACACCGTGGTGGCAGACAATTATATCGGCTACCAGTCAACCGGTGGAGAGAGCGATGTTGACGGTATCATTGCAACCGCAACCAATTCGGTGTTCGGCACGGCCGCAAACATCACAACCAACGTGGCAAGCACGACGGGCGTGGGCAATGTGGGCTTGGGTGTCTTGGCTAACAATGGTGGCACCATCGACACGCTAAACATCAAAGCTGACTCTGTGTTGATCAATGCGGGCACCAACACGGGCGCACCTGCAACCGACGCCAATGGTGGACCCCGCATCGTGGCGGGAACAGTGGATGTGGGCGCGACGGAATTCAAGCTGGTGGTGACAACGCTGAATGATGTGGTGGCCAATGACGGGCAACTGTCCCTGCGCGAAGCTGTGGCGCTGGCCAATGCCGGGGCGGGTGCTGATGTGATTACCTTTGCCGATGGGTTGAGCGGCACTATAACACTCACTTCCTCCATGGACCTTACAAGCGACATTACAATTGATGGCGATACAAATGGAGATAACCAAGCGGATATTACGTTGTCTGGCGGCAATGCAGTCGGCATTTTCTATCAATCTGGATCAACAACAGATGTTCAATTGAAAAGTGTCAATTTGATTAATGGCAACGCGACTTTTGCCAGTATATTTGGCCCGGGCGGCTTCGCCGGAGGTGCAATTTATGCGACGGGTGGAACTCTAACTTTCGAAGACAGCACAGTTTCAGGTAATCACGCTGAACGTGGCGGTGGAATTTATACAAAGTCAACTGATCTCAAAATTCTATCCTCATTGTTAGCCGACAATAGTGCCTTAGGAGGTGGAGCAATACAAGTGAGCGGGCTTGGTGCTGCCAAATCTGCGACAGTCGTGAATTCAACACTTACAGGAAACGCCAGTGCAGGATTTGGCGGCGGAATTTACATGGGGGGAGCAGGTGTCCTCACGATCAGCAACAGTACAATCACGGACAATCGTGCCGACTCTGATGGCAACGGCTCAGGAAGAGCTGGCGCAGTTTACGTTGCTTTCGATTTCTCGACTATCACTATCACGAATAGTGTTGTGGCCAATAACTTCAAGGGCGTAGCAACTGTTTTTGAAGACATTCGAGGAAGAGTGGACGTTGCAAACCATTCAGTTTTTGGCGTCACTGATCAGATCGTTACCAACACCAACAGCCTGCAGAATGTCACCAACCTTGGTCTTGGCACGCTTGCCCTGCATGGTGGCACCACGCAGACGCGGGAGATTGTTGACGCCACCAGCGTGTTGCTGAACGCCGGCAGCAATGCCGGTGCAGCGGGATTGGTGACCGACGCCAATGGCAATACCCGCATTCAAGGCGGCACGGTTGATATCGGGGCCACGGAGAGCAATCTCATTCTGGTTACCAATCTCAACAGCTCTGGTGCAGGATCATTGGATGACGCTGTGGACAAGGCCAACGCGCGGGTGGGTGTGGACCACATCGTGTTCCAGCAAGGGCTGACCGGCACCATTGCACTGCAATCCCAACTCGCCCTATACGACCAGGTCAGCATCAATGGCGACACCAATGGCGATGGTGATGCCAACATTACGCTGACGACGGCACCAAATCTGTTCATTCCTGCGCTTTACGTCAGCTCAGGCGTTACGGCTTCTCTCACCTCACTCCAGTTTTCAGGGATCGTCAAAACTGGCACGAGTACAGGCAGTGTCATTCAGAACAATGGCAACTTCACGCTCAGCTATAGTGTGATCTCCGGCAATACCGCGACGGGGAATACTGGCACCGTTCTACAAAATGGCTCCTCCGGCAGCCCGATTGTCAACACCGGCACCATGGTGGTGAACCAGACGATCTTTGCCAACAATGCGGCAAGCGGGGGGAATGGCGGGGTAACCGTACCCGGCTTCACAGGGCGTGCGGGTGGGGATGCCTCAGCCAGCATCATCAATGCGGCGGGGGCCACACTCACCACCACGGCTCTGGCCCTCATCGGCGGCTCAGCCACGGGTGGCAATGGCGGCGTGGGTGGTAGTGCAGTGCCGCCCGGCAGCTTCAATGGCTTTGCGGGCGGCAACGGCGGCAATGCGTCGATTGGCATTCTGAACCTTGGCACGGCGAATGGGACTTACGGCAATAACAACGAAGGCGTTGCCATTGCCGGCTCGGGCGGCGCTGGTGGTGCGGGGGCAGGAGGCGGGTCTCCGGGTGCGAATGGAAGTGCGGGGCAATCCTATTTTGGCAACCTTTCGATTGGCGGCACTGGCTTGCTTAATACCATCCCTACCGGGAACAACGAGGCCAACACAGTCAGTTTTTGCGACTCTGTCGTTTTCTATGGCATGGGCGGGGCGGATAACATCACGGCGGGTTATGCCGCGCAACTCTTCGGCGGCACTGGCAATGACATTCTCGCGGCGAAATATACGTCGACTGTGCGCGGCGGCCTGGGCAATGACACATTGCGCGTCACCAGAATTTTCGGTTCTGGTTCCGTCGGCACATGGGATGGTGGCGCTGGCGCAGATACCCTCGATGCGTCCTTCAACACCTCGAGCTATGGCCTGAACCTCAATCTTTCAACCGGAGCCAACAATTTCAACAGCACAGTCAGCAGCATCGAAAACATCATCGGTACAAATTTTGGTGGCTATACTGATACGCTTGTTGGTTCCAATATCGCCAACACAATCTCCGGCCTTGCGGGCATCGACAACATCTCCGGTTTGGGCGGCGATGACCTTCTGTCAGGCGGCGCTGGCGCTGATGCGATTGACGGCGGTGTGGGGGGTAGCGACACGGCGGATTATCGCACGTCCACGGGCAGCAATGTGAGCGTGAGTTTGCTGGCCGACACTGCGTCTGGCGGTGAGGCGGCTGGGGATACGCTTGACAATATCGAGAACCTGTTTGGCTCGGTGACGTTGCGCGATGTGCTGATCGGCGACAATGGTGCCAATATCCTGAAAGGCTTTGGCGGTGCTGACTCGTTGCGGGGTGAAGGCGGCGATGACTATCTCGATGGCGGTGCGGGTGGTGATGCTCTCAACGCCGGGGCTGGCACCAATGACTGGGCGGGTTATCGCGACAACACCTCTGCCGATATTCGGGTTGATCTTACCCTTAACACAGCAACCGGTGGCGACGCGGCGGGCGATACGCTGTTCTTTGTCGAGAACCTTGAAGGCTCCCTGACGCGGCGAGATATTCTGATTGGCAACCTGCTGGTCAACACCCTCGTCGGCAACGGCGGGTCAGATATCATTCGCGGTGAGGCTGGCAATGACATCATCGAAGGTGGCACGGGGGCAGACAGTATCAATGCCGGGGCTGGCATTGATACGGTTATCTATGCCAACTCATCGGCGGGCGTCACGGTCAACCTCAATGTGGCCCTGCAGACCAGTGGCGGAGAAGCCTCGGGAGACAGCCTGTTCTTCTTCGAAAACATCACAGGCTCGGCCTTCAACGACAGCCTGAGTGGCAACATTTTCTCCAACCGGATTGTAGGTGGTGCTGGTGTGGATACGCTGAATGGAGCGCTGGGGTCTGACTTCCTCACGGGCGGAACTGCAGCAGACACCTTCCGCTTCCAGGACATGAGCTTCGGGTCCGATACTATTCTGGACTGGCAGGACGGGGTGGATCACATCAGTGTGGCGCTGCCGCTTGAGACGTCGTTTGCAGGTTTGACGTTCACAGGCAACGGCACCTCACAGGTGGTGGTGCGCGGGTTCAAGGGGACTGGCAGTGCGATTATTGTGAAAGCGGACGCAGCCTTCACGCTGGATGTAGGGGATTTTATATTTTTGTGATTTTGGCTCGTTGCCCCTCATCCCCCTTCGGG
>JANPCL010000038.1:0-9907 GCA_031430915.1 Hyphomicrobiales bacterium | reverse complement strand
CCCGGTTCTTCCAACGGGAGAAGGTGGCCGAAGGCCGGATGAGGCGCCGCGTGAAAACTCTAAAATTTACAACCCCGAGAAACCCCGGCTCTTGTTGAGTAGTGCTCTTATGCTATCGAACTCGCGTACTGAGCTTTCCAGCTTGTCGGACAGGGATTGCAACACGGCGCGGCCGAATTCGGGGTATTCTCCGGCGACGCGGTTGAACAGGGCATTGTCAATGCGGACGGCTTGCACGGGTTCGCTGGCAGTTGCCGTAAGGGCGTAGGTTGTGCCGCCGAGCATGGCCAATTCACCCAGCAAGGCCCCTGGTTCAGCGCGGCCAAGCGCGTTTTTACCCTGCTTCAATTCGGCGCTACCATTCAACAGGAAATAGGCCGCGTCTGCAGTCTCACCCTGTTTGATGATGGTATGGCCTTTGGGAAAGGTCTGGCGTTCTGCCGCAAAGGCCATGACCTGCAAAGGCACGGCTTCGCAATTCCGGAAGAGCGGAATTTGCCGTAATGATTCTGCGTCTGCACGAACGCTCAACCCTGTCTTGCCCCTGTTGCCGGACCCGGACACTGATTCGTGACCGTGGCCCTACCCGCCTTCAGGCCTTTTGGCAGGGTTTGGCCACGCGAATCAAGCGCAGTGCCACGTCAGGGCACCAGCCGATAGCCGCCACCTTCTGTCACCAGGATTTCAGCGTGGGAGGGATCGCGTTCAATTTTCTGGCGCAGGCGGTAAATGTGGGTTTCCAAAGTGTGGGTGGAGACACCTGCGTTGTAACCCCATACATCGGCAAGCAGGGTTTCACGGGAGACACTCTGTTCGCCTGAACGGTAGAGAAACTTGATGATGGCCGTTTCTTTTTCCGTGAGGCGGATTTTCTTGTTGTCTTCGCGGGTCAGCATTTTCTGCGCGGGTTTGAAACTGTAGGGCCCGACGCGGAAGACCGCATCTTCGGAATGCTCATGCTGACGCAATTGCGAACGGATGCGGGCGAGGAGCACGGCGAAACGGAATGGCTTTACGACATAGTCGTTGGCGCCGGAATCGAGACCGAGGATCATGTCGGCGTCCGAGCCTTGCGCCGTCAACATGATAACGGGGCCTTTGTAGCCGTTGCGGCGCATGATCTTGCAGGCTTCGCGGCCATCCATGTCGGGCAGGTTGACATCAAGAATGACGAGATCAGCAGCGTCCTGCTTCAGGGCTTTGACACCGAGGGTGGCGGTTGCTGCGTCACTCACTGAAAATTCTTCATGCAGCGCCAATTGTTCAAGAAGCGTGGTGCGCAACATGTCATCGTCATCAACAATCAAAATCTTTTTCTTGGCAGACATGGTGGCTCCACTGGTTTTGGTTGATGTCTCTTTGCGGTATGATGGCTTAAGACTCAACACAACAAGGCGTGAGCGAAATGGTAACACAACTTCACGTTCGCGCGATAAATGAAAGAGCAATTGCTGGACGGCTGCATGTGGGTATGCTGATATTTCAATGTATTATCGGGCGAAACGGGCGTGGATTTCGAAAATGCGAGGGCGATGGCAAGACGCCTGTGGGCGTGTTTTACCTTCGGCAAGGTTTTTATCGTGGTGACCGGATGCTTAATCCTGCGGCCCAATTGGGGATGCAGGTTTTGCGGCGGAACGATGGTTGGTGCGAAGTGCCAGGGTCGGGGCATTACAATCAACATGTGAAGCTGCCGTTTCGGGACGGGCATGAAACCATGTGGCGTGGGGATGAAGCCTATGACGTGGTGTTTGTCACGTCGCACAATGAGCGGCCGCGGGTGCAGGGTCGGGGCAGTGCGATATTTTTTCACCTGACGCGCGAAGGTTCCAATGTGACGGCGGGGTGTGTGTCGGTGTCGAAGGCGGATATGCGAAAGATTTTGTCGCTGTGCGGGCGGCGGGTGAAACTGGTGGTTTGGCCGGGTCAGGGCGATGGGGGACTTTAACTTCTTTCACCAAATATGGCGCTGCCGATGCGAACGTGGGTTGCGCCTTCGGCTATGGCTTCAGCGAAATCGCTGCTCATGCCCATGGAGAGTTTGGTGAGGCCGTGTTCGATTGCCATTTTGCGCAGCATTTGGAAATGCGGTGCTGCTGGTTCATCGACAGGGGGAATGCACATCAAGCCTTCTACGGTGAGATTGAGGGTGTTTCGCATCAAGATCAGTATGGCTGCCAGTTCTTCGGGCAGGACGCCGGCTTTCTGGGCTTCGCGGCCGGTGTTGACTTGGACATAGAGCGCTACCGGTTTTGACTGGCGCAGGACTTCCCTGGCGATCGCTTCGGCGATTTTCGGGCGGTCAATGGTCTGGATGACATCAAACAGGCTCACGGCTTCGGCAGCCTTGTTGCTTTGCAGGGGGCCGATGAGGTGGAGTTCGATGCCGCTGTACTGTTGACGCAACTCCGGCCATTTCTGTTTGGCTTCCTGCACGCGGTTTTCGCCGAAAGTCCGGTGGCCTGCTTCCAGCACCGGGCGGATGTGGTTGGCGTCGTATGTCTTGCTGACGGCTACAAGGGTGACGTCTCGGCTGATGGCTGATGAGATACTACGGTAGTTTTCAAGCGTGGTCATTGTGCTCGCGGTTATGGCCATGCTTGCAGGGCAATTCAAGGACGGTTAAGGGGTTGGGCCATCCTATTGATCATACTGGTATTCCATAATGTCCGTGACTGCTGTTGCCCCTGAACGTTACAACCACCGCACCGCCGAGCCGAAATGGCAGGCGTGGTGGACGGAGAACCGGTGTTTCGAAGCGACGGAAGATGCGTCGCGGCCCAAGTATTATGTGCTGGAGATGTTTCCCTATCCGTCGGGGCGCATTCACATGGGCCATGTGCGCAATTACACCATGGGCGATGTGATCGCGCGGTTCAGGCGGGCAGCGGGTTATAACGTGTTGCACCCCATGGGTTGGGACGCCTTTGGCATGCCGGCCGAGAATGCGGCGATTGAACGCGGAATTCACCCCAAGGGTTGGACCTACGACAATATCGCGTCAATGAAGGCGCAGCTCAAGAACATGGGATTGGCGATTGACTGGTCACGCGAGATTGCGACGTGTGATCCCTCGTACTACCGCCATGAACAGGCCATGTTCATTGATTTCATGAAGGCGGGTCTGGTGGAGCGGCGGGTGTCGCTGGTGAACTGGGACCCGGTTGACATGACGGTTCTCGCCAATGAGCAGGTGATTGATGGCAAGGGTTGGCGCTCGGGTGCGCCTGTTGAAAAGCGCGAGTTGGCGCAGTGGTTTTTGAAGATCACTGAATTTGCACCGGACTTGTTGTCAGCACTCGATGGCCTGACGACGTGGCCGGACAAAGTGCGGTTGATGCAGAAGAACTGGATTGGCCGTTCGGAGGGCATGCGCTTTACCTTTGAGCTGGAAGATGAAGCGGGCGCTGTGCTGCCAGAAGGGCTCACGGTTTATACGACGCGGCATGATACGATTTTTGGCGCGACGTTCTGTGCGGTATCGGCTGATCATCCGTTGGTGAAAGAACGTGCAATTCAAGATGCAGAGCTTGAGACGTTTCGCAAAGATGTGGCGGCACTTGGCACGTCGGAAGAAAATATCGAGCGGGCGGAAAAGAAGGGCTATGCGCTCGGGATTTATGCGCGGCATCCGTTTGATGCGTCGAAGCGCTTGCCAGTCTATGCCGCGAATTTTGTGTTGATGGGTTATGGTGAGGGCGCGATTTTTGGGTGCCCCGGACACGACCAGCGCGACTGGGATTTCGCAACGAAATATAATCTGCCGATTTTGCCTGTCGTGACACCGAAAGGTGTTGCTGCGATTTTGGGTGACAAGCCCTTTCTGGAAAAAGATGGCGAAGAGGCTGTGCTGGTCAATTCAGATTTTCTGAATGGCATGACGGTACCGGCAGCGAAGAATGAAGTGGCGCGGCGCATGGAAGCTGCGGGTATGGGCACCCGGAAAGTAAATTTCCGTCTGCGGGATTGGGGCGTTTCGCGGCAGCGCTATTGGGGTTGTCCGATCCCGATCATTCACTGTGAAGTGTGTGGCATTGTTCCGGTACCGAAAAAGGAATTGCCGGTGGAGTTGCCGGAAGATGTGAAGTTCGACAAACCGGGTAATCCCTTGCTGCATCACCCGACGTGGCGGCATGTGAACTGTCCGCAATGCGGAGGTAAAGCGACACGCGAAACCGATACGTTTGATACCTTCATCGACTCGTCCTGGTATTATGCGCGTTTCTGTTCGCCAAAGGCCGATGTGCCGGTGGATGCGGCGGCGGCCAAATACTGGATGGGGGTTGACCAATATATTGGTGGCGTTGAGCATGCGATTTTGCATCTCCTGTATTCGCGCTTTTATGCCCGCGCCATGGGGGTGACAGGTCACTTGGAGATGGATGAGCCGTTCAAGGCGCTGTTCACACAAGGCATGGTGATTCATGAAACCTTCCGTACACCTGAAGGTGAGTGGGTGTTGCCGTCTGATGCGGTGCAGAAGGATGGCGTGTGGGTGTATGTTGTGACAGGTGAGGCGCTCGAGGTTGGCGGCGTCGAAAAGATGTCGAAATCGAAGAAGAATGTCGTAGACCCTGACACCTTCATCGAAACCTATGGTGCGGATACGGCACGCTGGTTCATGCTGTCGGATACGCCACCGGAGCGCGACATTGAATGGACGTCGGCTGGGGCTGAAGCGTCTTGGCGCTTTGTGCAGCGAATCTGGCGACTGGTGAATGATGCAGCCACGCATGCCACTGGCAATCATGCCGCCACAGATTTACGGCGGGCCACACATAAGGTAATTGCGGCGGTGACCGATGATCTCGAAAACCTGCGTTTCAATCGGGCGATTGCGCGGATTTATGAATTGTCGAATGCGTTGCAGGCGGGATTGGCAGCAAAGGATTCCGCCGTTCGTGAAGCCGCCGATGCGCTGGTGTTGTTGATGGCGCCGATGATGCCGCATCTGGCGGAGGAGTGCTGGGCGGTGTTGGGTCACTCGATGACCGTGGTTGATACGCCATGGCCGAAAGCTGAGGCAGAGTTGTTAGTCGACGATCATGTGACGCTGGGCATTCAGGTCAACGGCAAGCGGCGGGATGAAATCCGGGTGCCGAAGGGCTCGACCAAGGAGGTTTTGGAGCCTATGGTGATGGCGTTGGAGGGTGTCAAACGGGCGCTTGACGGCAAACCCGTGACAAAATTCATTGTGGTTCCAGACAGGATTGTCAATATCGTATGCGCAAGCTGATTTCAGTATTCCTTGTTTTGGTGGCCGTGGTTTTGGCGGGCTGCAATGCGCGTCCGCTTTATGGCACGCAGGGTGAAGGCAAGAGCGTGGCTCTCGCCATGTCGGGCATTGCTGTCGACGAGCAGAAATCGCGGGCCGGACAGATTGTACGCAACAACCTGATATCCAGCTTCGGCAACAGCAACGGGTCGCGTTATGTCTTGCGGTTGGTGCCTACGGAAAAGTCACCGCAGATTTCGTCGCAGTCAGCACAGAAGCTGGATCGTTTCCGTTATACGCTCAAAGTAGCCTATGAATTGGCTGATGCCACATCGGGAGCCACCGTGGCCTCAGGCAGCAGTTTCTCAAATGTCTCCTATGATTCAGTGGAACAACCTATTGCAGATTTGCGCGCGGCTGAAAATGCGCGGGAGCGCGCGGCGCGGGAAGTGGCTGACGACATTCGCCTGCGGCTTGCGGCCTATTTCTCGTCCCAATCCTGAACCATGGCGGTTTTGCGCGAGAGTGATCTTGCTGATTTCCTGAAGCGGAAAGCCGGGCAATTCAACGGACTGCTGTTTTTCGGTAATGATGACGGGGCGATTTCTGCCGCCGTCGTTCAGGTCATAGCCGCCATGCCGGATGGCGAAGAACCGTTGCGGCTGGACGCATCTGTCCTGCGATCTGACCCTGCCCTTGTCGATGAAGCGTTTCGATCCTTGTCCCTGCTTGGAGACCGAAGGGTGATTGTTGTTTCTGGTCTCGATGACAATCATCTCGCGGTTTTGCAACCGCTGTTGATTGAACCAGCGTTGGGGAATTTTCTGGTGCTGGTGGCGGGGGGCCTCAAAAAAGATTCAAAATTGAAACTGGCCGCAGAGACCAGCCAGCGCTTTGTCGTCACGGGTTACTATGAGGAAACAGGCGGCGCTGTTTTGCTCCGTATACAGACGGTTATGAAACAGCGTGGCATGAGTTTCGAAGATGGTGCGCTTGAGCGCTTTGTTGATCTCTGCGGCTCCAATCGTTCGGTATTGTTGAATGAAGCCGAAAAACTGGCGTTGTATTGTCATCCCCATGTGGTGATCAGCATTGCTGATGTGGAAGCGGCCTGTGGCGATCAGGCTGAGTTTGAAGCGGACCAATTGATTACTGCGGTGCTGGATGGGGAGCTGGAACGGGCTGATCGGGTCTATACTTCCATGATGCAGTCAGGGGATGCGAAATCTGTCTTGATCATGATGCAGATGTACCTGGCGCGGCTTGAATCCGTCAGTGCGGGATTGCCTGCAAGGCCGCCGTTTTTCGGGGCACAACAGGCGGCGTCGGGGCGACACTTGCGGCAGTTGTCGGGTGATGATCTCGGACGCATGCAGGTGTCAGTGCAGCAGGCGATTTTGCAGTCACGGCAGATGGCGGATCTGGGAGATGCGATTACCGGGCGGTGTCTGCTCAGTCTGGCGCGGATGGTCAGGCAGTTGCGGGCGCGGGCGGCCTAGCGCGTGAGATTCGCAGCCTGCAGTTTTTCTTCGTAGGCTGTCATCTTGGATGAAAGGTTGCGACCCAGTTCGGCCAAATATCCCCACGTATAGAGCCCCGTGTCGTGGCCATCGTTGAAGTGCAGGCGCACGGCGTAGTTGCCGACGGGTTCGGCTTTTATGATGAGGACGTTGCGTTTGCCCCAGACCAGAGTTTCCTGTCCTGGGCCGTGGCCTTTGACTTCGGCTGAGGGACTTTCGACGCGGAGTAGTTCTGCGGGAATGAGTAGGGCCTCGCCTGACGCGAGTTGCATTTCGAAGTTGCGGCCATGGTTCTTGATGCGCAGTTCGCTTGGCCAGATGTCGGTCACGTGTTGGTCTCGCGGGCTTCTTCGGCAAGCATGATAGGTATGCCGTCACGGATGGGATAGGCGAGACCGGCAGCGCGGCTTACCAATTCCTGGCGTTCGGCATCATAGGACAGGCGAGTCTTGGTCACGGGGCAAACCAGCAATTGCAACAGTTTGGGATCGCAGGTTGATGTGGTCATTGCAATGAATTCGACCTGCCCTTGGCCTGCCTGCTCAGTGCAAGTTCGGTGAGGGCAATCAACATATCGGCGCGGGATTGCAAATCGGGGGCCTCCAGCAGGGCCTGCTTTTCCAGGGCGGGATAGGGCGCCATTTGCGACAGCGTGTTCACCAGATTTTCCGTTGAGACTTTTTCTACCTCATCCCAGTTTGCCGACATGTCATTGGCTTCCAGATATTGGCGGAAGGCAAGAATGACGGCATCGCGGTTGACGTTGCGAGACTGGTTGTCTATCACAAGGTCGGAGGCAAAATCATCGTAGCTCACCTTGCAGCGACGCCAAGGCAGTTTTACTTTTTGTTCTGTCACAACCTCAAACCGACAAACGCCCGCGAGGCCAATCAAAAGCCGATTGTCCTCGGTTTCTGTGAATGATGTGATGCGCCCAACACAGCCAACCCGCGAGAGGGCCGGTTTTTCAGAGCCGTCTCCAGGCTCGGGCTGTATCATGCCAATCAGCCGGTGATTGCTGAGGCTGAATTCGAACATCTGCATATAACGGTCCTCAAAAATGTTGAGGGGCAATTCCGAGCGCGGCAGCAAGAGTGCGCCTGACAAGGGGAATACCGGCAATACATCGGGCAGTTCAGCTATGGTATGGTAACGTTTCATCGGGCCTCACGAAAACAATACGGATGAAAGTTTGCGACGGCCCAACAATGTCATCTCATCCTTGGGCCCCCACGCTTCGAAGAATTGCACGAGTTGCTTGCGCGCGCCATCCTCGTTCCACGTCCGGTCCCTGCGGATGATCTGGATCAACTGGTCAATGGCGTCTTCACGGCGGTTGGAGCCGTTGAGAAGAACGGCGAGTTCCACACGGGCGGCATGATCCAGTGGATTTTCTGCCAATTGCTTCTCCAGTGTGGTGATGCCGCTGGTGTCCACGGGGTTCAGAGCCAGATCGAGGGCGGCCCTGGCGCTGATGATAAAGGGATCGGCTTGTTTGTCTACGGGCACGCTTGCCAGCGTTGCACTGGCCGCTTCCAGTTGTTCAGTTGCGATTTCGGAACGGGCCTTCAGGGCCAAAGCCTCGGCTTGGGCGGAATCGGCACCCAGAACCTGGGTCGTCATGTCGATCACCGCGAGAAATTCATTCTGTTCAAAGGCGGTGCGGGCCATGCCCAGAACCTCGGCGATCTGTTCGGCAAGGCCACCCAGCTTGCCCAAGCGGGAGATGAATTGGCGGATCTGGGATTCAGGCAGCGCGCCCATGAAACCATCGACGGGGCGGCCATCAACAAAGGCGAAGACGGCGGGAATTGATTGCACGCGGAGTTGGCCAGCATATTGCGGGTTTTCGTCAATGTTGACCTTGACGAGTTTCACCTTGCCATTGTTGTCATTGACAACCTTTTCAATGATGGGGGTCATCTGCTTGCAGGGTCCACACCAGGGAGCCCAGAAATCCACCAGTACGGGTTGCTGCTTGGAGGCTTCCATCACGTCGACAACAAAAGTGGCGTCAGTTGCGTCTTTGATCAGGGTTTTTGGGGCGGTCATGTTTAGCATGGTGAGATCAATTCAATGGTATGATTGTGTCAGTTAAATGGGCTTTGACGGGGCTTGATGCAAGGTTAGGCATCGCTGACGGCCACTATTCGGGGCGTATGGCCGCAGGACTTTATAAACGTGATCAAGGCGCCTGACGAGATGGCCGTGGTCGCATCATTCTTCAGGGGATGATAATTCAACAGCGGCAGTTTCATCATGGCCTCATCAAGGATGACATTGGTGCGGATGGATTTGTCATTGATGAGGCCGAAGGGGGTGACTGAACCGGGTTCGAGGCCCAGAACCTCCATCAGTAGTTCGGGTTTGCCAAAGGTCAGGCGTTTTGATCCGATCTTGGCGGGGGCGGCTTTCAGGTTGATGACGGCGTCTTCGAGCGCCACTATCAACCAGAGCACGCCCTTTTCGTCCTTGCAGAACAGGTTCTTGCAATGACCACCTGGCATGTCATCGTGAACGTGCTTTGCCTCTTCCACGGTGAAGACGGGCGCGTGATCCAAGGTTTTGGTTTCAATGTTGAGGTCGGTAAAGCGCTGAAACAGTTCCGCGCGACTGGCTGGCATGGTTAAGCACCTGTAATCACAAAGATGATTTTCTTCTGGCCGAAGCTATTGCATTTGAATTTGGATTAGGCAATAAGGCGGCGTTCCCAAGGCGAATACCCGATGCCGCAGGAAACGCCAAGCGGGCGTAGCTCAGGGGTAGAGCACGACCTTGCCAAGGTCGGGGTCGAGGGTTCGAATCCCTTCGCCCGCTCCAAATACTCAACCATGAGGGAACCCTCGCTTTTTTAGTTTGCGTGCGATGCACGCGTAGGGTTCGAATCCCTTCGCCCGCTCCAATTTCTGTCACCATTGACGTTTCTGTTGTTCGCTCCAATATGCCATTTGCATTTGAACAGGAGCGAACCGTCATGCTTGTCACCACCACCCATACCGTCGAAGGCCATCGCATTACGTCTTATAAAGGACTGGTCGCAGGCGAGGCCATTTTGGGGGCCAACCTGTTCCGCGACTTGTTTGCCTCGATCCGCGATATCGTGGGTGGGCGTTCGGGGTCTTATGAAAAAGTTTTGAATGATGCGCGGCAGACGGCGATTGCGGAATTGACG
>JANPCL010000037.1:0-18212 GCA_031430915.1 Hyphomicrobiales bacterium | reverse complement strand
GCGACAGCCACTGAATCCGCCGCCATGGGTGTGGCTGGTGCACTCGGCTTGGCGTGGTGGCAGAAATCCTTGACCTGGAATAACTTCGTCGAAAGCCTGATGGGGGCAACCCGCACATCGGCGATGATTGCTTTTATTCTGGCAGGTTCAGCAGCGCTTTCACTCGCAATGGGTTACACTGGCCTTCCCAATGATTTGGCCAATTGGGTGAGCACACTGCACCTTTCATCCTATGGGTTGTTGATGGCTCTATTGGTGCTCTATCTCATACTTGGCTGTTTCCTCGACGGCATCTCATGCGTGGTATTAACAATCGGCATTGTTGAACCCATGGTACGCCAAGCCGGCATTGACATGGTGTGGTTTGGCATTTTTGTTGTGCTTGTGGTTGAGTTGGCACAGATCACGCCTCCCGTCGGCTTCAATCTGTTCGTGCTGCAATCCATGACGGGCCACAATATTTTCAGAATCGCACGCTGGTCGCTGCCCATGTTCCTGATCATGGTGATCATGGTGTTTGTGATGATTGAAGTTCCCGGGCTGGCAACCTGGTTGCCTTCACTGATGTATCCAACGACAGTCCAGTAAAACAAACGTCAACAAGGCAAACGAAGCTCAATTACTCAAAATCAAAAACCCCGGTTTTGAAACCGGGGTTTGATTGTCACATTCGCGCTGACAATTCCGAGCCTTGATTACGCCGCCGAACGTTGGCATTCTGGGGGCAGGGCCACAATTTCAATCCAGTAGTGACCAACTGTTTTCACAATATCCACCAGCTTGTCGAAGGACACTGGCTTGCAGATGAAAGAGTTTACACCCAGGTTGTAAGTCTTGATGATGTCTTCTTCGGCTTTCGACGTTGTGAGAATGATGATGGGAATCCTGTGCAGCACGGGATCACTCTTGATCTCCTTCAACACTGTGCGCCCGTCCTTGCGGGGCATGTTGAGATCAAGCAGTATAAAACCGGGATAGGGTTGGCCAGCAAATCTTGTGTAGGCACCTTCGCGCCGCAAATATTCAAGCAATTGCACGCCGTCTTCGACGAAGTCGATGGGGTTGCCAAGTTTCGATTCGTCGAAGGCATCCTTGATCATCATGCGATCATCAGCGTCATCGTCTGCGACGACAATGCGTACGGGAAAGTTGCTGCGTATCATGCTGCCTGGTCCTTGCTGCCTTGCTGAAGTGGCAGTGTAACATGAAAAGTTGCACCAATATTTAACTGGCCATCGGCATTGATTGTACCGCCATGGCGCTCCACAATCTTTCGCACCGTGGCGAGGCCAATGCCCGTACCTTCGTATTCATTGCGACTGTGCAATCTTTGGAAGATCGTGAAAATCTGGTCCTTGAACTGGTTGTCAAATCCAATGCCGTTGTCTGCAATTGTCAGCTTCACATGCGGGGTGTCAACATGATCATCCGAACTTTCAATGCGCTCCGCTGAGACCCGGATGACCGGAAGCACGCCCGGCTTTCTGAACTTCAGTGCATTGCCAAGCAGGTTCTGCAACAATTGGCGCATCTGCATGGCTTCACATTCGAGTGTTGGAAGTTCATCGAATTCAACACGTGCCTCGGTTTCTTCAATTCTGATCTGCAGGTCTGACATTACCTCTGTCAAAACTTTCGACAACGAGACTTTCTGGAAACCCTTCGCATCTGTTGTAACGCGCGAATAGGACAAGAGATCGTTGATCAATTTGCGCATACGGCCGGCAGCATTCTGCATCCGGTCAACAAACATCCGCCCGTCATCCGGAAGAATGTTGGCATATTTGCTGACCAGCCGTTCACCAAAGGCTTCGATCTTGCGGAGCGGCTCCTGCAAGTCATGCGAGGCCACATAGGCAAAGTCAGCGAGTTCACGGTTGGAGTGTTCGAGTTTCTGGGTATGCAGAAGCATCAGAGCTGCACTCTTTTCAGTTTCCGTAATGTCCTGGTAGGTGGCAATGGTGCCGCCATCAGTCATGGGTTCATTCATCACGGCAATGACGCGGCCATCTTTCAGGCGCTGTTTGATCACACTGCGGCGGCTGAGCTGGCTCGGGTCGTTGCGTTCAGCCAGGGCTCGTTCAGCTTCTTCAGCCGTGTAGTTACCGAGGCTGACAGAGTACTGCATCAATTCCCGCAGCGTGATACCCGGCTTCACAACGTGAGCCGAGAAGCCATAGATGTCGAGATAGCGCTTGTTCACAACGATCAGTTTTTGATCCTTGTCGAACATGCAAAGGCCTTGCACCATGTTGGTCAAGGCGGTGTCGAATTGCAGGTTTCTGGCATGCAGTTGCTGTGAAATTCGCAACATTTCGATTTCACGAAGCTTCAGCTCTGTGATGTCAGACCGTGTGCCAACAATACCGCCGTCGTTGGTGCGTTTTTCCGTGATCAGCAACCAGCGCCCGTCAGTTAATTGCACTTCGACAGGTTCACGTGGGTTGCGATGGCGGTCCAGGCGCCATTTGATATATTCTTCTTCCGCCATGCCGTTAAGCACGAAGGCCCCACGCATGGTTGATTTTCGCAGGATTTCTTCTTTGGCGACCCCGGGCATGATGACGTCGGCCACCAGCGGGCTGTAGTCCACATACTTGCGATTATAGAGAACGATGCGGTCGCTGGCGTCATAAAGCGCAAATCCGTCAGCCATGACATCAAGGGCGTGCATGAGGCGCGATCGCGACTGTTCGGCGATCATCTCGTACTGTGTGTTCAGGTCGAGGCCGGAAGCTGGCGCGTCAATTTCGCGCGCTGTTTCAACAATTGTGCCATTCGGAAGTCTGCGACGACGAATTTCCACGATACTGCCACTGGGTGCAGTGTAACGGAAAGTGTAGGCTGTGCCAGGATCCAGCCGATCAACGATCTTGTTGATCTTTTCATCGATCTCAGCTGTCGGCACATTCAGGCGGCGGAATGTGATGGCCATCAGCTGCTGCAACTTGACGCCGGTCGGCAGATCAGAACTCAGGTATCCGCACAACGTTTTATACAGATCATTGCAGGCGAGCAAACTTAGCTGTGCGTCGAACAAAGCCAATCCGACATCAGCGCCCGCAAAGAGGTCTGCGATTCCGGAGTTGTCTTTTTGCAAGACAACTTGATAGTTGCCAGATTCGTCTTCACCCAAGGTGGAGCTAACGCGATTTTCTATGTGCACAATGTCATCCCGAATTTGGCACCACTCATTACACGCAAGCAATGAATGAACGGTGAAAGCCATATTCCGACATTGTGTTGCCAAGTTTCTCCATATTTAACGATTTTCGGGGATAAGCATTTCAGTGCTGGTGAAGGGACCGATGTTTGATCGACATGATCGGCAGCGGTTGCCCGCGTGTTTTTCGTAATTGGAATTGAAGTCATGCTCTCTAAAATGGAAAGATCAATCGCGTGTTGGTTGCTGGCTGCAACTATTTTCGCGGGTTTTGCGATTCCCGGCCTGTCTGAGATAATGGCGCCATTTTCGTCAGCAAGTTTGCTCTTGCTCATTATCATGTCTCTTATTCCAATGGGTCGTATGGAAGGAGATGAAGTTTTCACGCTGGATGGCAAGGTTTGGCAGATCGTTCTGTGGCAACTTCTCGTGCTTCCAGCGATCATTGTTTCGGCGGCACACCTCGCGCGCATTGATACTTCTATAACCATGTTGATGGTTACCACGGCTTCTGCGGGATCTTTATTCGCGTCGCCAACATTTGCTGAACTGCTTCAGGTCAACAAGCAGAAGGCCTTGCAATGCATGGTGCTGTCTACCTTCCTGATGCCAGTGTCCTATTTCATCTTTTTCATCATGGTACTGCACGCCAATATCGACATTGACGTCATGGCTTTCGTCAACCGCTGCATGATATTTCTGGTGCTGCCGCTTGGTTTGTTTCTGGTTTATATGGGAATTGCCTGCAGTTTGCCGACAAGGCTTGTTGAGTCGATCGAGGGGTTTTCACGCAGATCAACCATACTGGCACTCATGGTGTTTGGTCTTGGCATTGTAGGCCCGGCTCGCAATCTGCTGTGGTCAGCACCAAACCAGTTTGTACTCTATTTGTTAATTGTCACCGTCCTGGGAGCAGGCATGGCCTATCTGACGGCAATCGTCATGTTCAAACAAGGCATCAGCGATTCCCTGACAGCCAGCATCGTCAGTGGCTTCCGCAACGTTGGACTGGGATTTGTGCTTCTCTCTGGCATGGCTGGTGAGACAACAGCAGAATATGTTGGGGTATCGCAAATCCCGATCTTCCTGGCACCTCTTGCATTGAGCCTGTTTGTCCGCGGGCATCGCTCCGCCATGCAAACCCAACCTGCAAATTAAGCGCTGCCTTTGTTGGCAAATCCGGTTCAGGTTTTTTGGTTACTGCTTTATGAACTGCAGAAGGCTCGCTAGCCTTTGGTTAACTCTAATTCTGGTTGGTTGTTTTCGGAGTCAAATCAAATACTTCGATTTACGGTTGCTTAGCCCACCCCATGCTAGTTTTTTGACCACGGCGAATTATTGGGGTTTGAATTAGGTGAGCGGCGTTGGGGTAAGTATCGACAATATGCATGGCAGCACCGATGATCTGGTGCGTTCAATGCGTGCTGCAATGCAGGGCTCCAAGTCTGTTGCTTCGCCTCCCGCTTCCATCGCCAACCCGCCAGCTACTGCGTTGCCTCTGCCGCATGTAGCCAACGTGCAGAAATCTGTGAAGGCTAAAAAGCGGGTTGGTTCAAAACGTTATACCGTTGCATTTCTGCTGGCCACCGCGGTCGGCATGGCGTCTGTCTGGTTTGGAAACCAGGTCTATGCCCCGGAAATGTACGGCTCTGGTGGCACGACACCCGCGGCAGAAGCCCACGCGAAGCAAATGAACTACGCGGTATTCGATCTCAATCTCAATATCCGCGCACTGCGTGAAGAGCAGCTGAAGCGCATGACCAAGACACCCGATGTCATCATCCTGGGTGCAAGCCATTGGCAAGAAGCCCACAAGGACCTTGTGAAAGGTCAGGAATTTTTTAACGCGCACATCCATCGTGACTATTGGGAAGATCCCTTGGGCATGGTTGAGTTGTTGGTGCGCTACAATCGTCTGCCGAAAAAGTTGATCATCAGCATTCGCGACAACCAGTTCAAGCCCGTCAGTGCACGCAAGGATTTTCTGTGGGAACCGGGAATTCCCGCTTACCGCATCATGGCTGATCGTCTCGGTCTTGAAAAGGAAAGCTATCTGGATACCCTGCCATACAACAGGGGTCGGGCGCTGATTTCCTTGCCCATGTTGTTTGAAAACATGACTCGCTGGATGAAGGCGAGTGAACGGCCGGGTGCATCCCAGTCGAAACATTTTGAAACCCTGGATGCCCTGCTGCCTGATGGTTCAATTGTCTGGTCTGCCAAGCACATGCAAATCTTTACGAAAGAGCGGACCCGGCTTGAGTCTGATGCATTTGCAGACAAGCGCCAGAACGATCCACCGCAGGTTGACCCCAAAGGTGTTGAAGCCTTTGATACACTGCTGAGCTTTCTGAAGGCGCAGGGCGTGAGTGTCTATCTCGTCAATCCGCCCTTCAACCCGACCTTCTACGACAAAATGCAGGGCACGCCCTATGCTGAAGGACTCCAGCGCATTGAAGCCCTGACTCAAAAATTTGCAAATGATCACCAATTGCCAGTTTTTGGTAGCTTCAATCCCCATAAACTGGGCTGCACGTCTGACATGTTCATTGACGCCGAGCATTCCAACCCGACCTGCCTGCAAAAAGTATTCGACCAATTCACTGCCATTGACTCGCTGAGGGGCACCAACTGATGTCTTTCACGTCACTGCAATTTATTTTCATTTTCCTGCCGTTGGCCTACCTGGGCTTTGTACTGGCGCACCGTTTTGGCGGCGCGCAACAGGCCATCAACTTTCTGGCCGTCATCTCGCTCCTCTTTTATGCAATGTTTGGCACGCAGCTCCTGTTGGTTTTGCTGGTCTCGATGCTTCTCAATTTTACCATTGGCAACGTTATCGCATGTTTGACCGCCCATCCGAAAGTCGCAAAGAACTTGTTGTTGGGTGGCATTTTCGTCAACCTAGGTATTTTGGGATATCTCAAATATACAAATTTCTTCATTGATGTGGCAAATCAAGTAGCTGGCAGCAGTTACGCCCATTTTGATATTGCAGTTCCACTTGGCGTGTCGTTCTTCACGTTCGTCCAGATTGGTTTTTTGATTGATGCCTTCAACGGTCAACTGATCAAACACGATTTTGCCCGCTACGTAGTTTTCACCGCCTTCTTTCCCTGTGTCACCGCCGGACCCTTGGTGATGCAACAGGAAATGATGGAACAACTTTCAACCTCAAAAAGCCCCGCTTTTGACGTCAGACGCGTTACCATCGGCTTGACCATGTTCGCCATGGGACTTTTCAAGAAAGTTGTGTTGGCAGATTCCATCGCACCTTTTGCCGACGGCGTGTTCAACGGAGCCCAGGGCGGCCTGCCACTTGATGCAGCAACCGCCTGGATTGGGGCGTTATGCTACACCTTGCAGCTCTATTTTGATTTTTCCGGCTATTCCGACATGGCCATTGGCCTCGCCACGATTTTCGCCATCAAGCTGCCGCTGAACTTTGACTCGCCGTTCAAGGCCACCAATATTTCAGATTTCTGGCGTCGCTGGCATATGACGATGACACGCTTTTTCACGTCTTATGTTTATTCCGGTCTTGCCATGAACGGCATGCGACAAGGCATGAGCCGAGGTGTTGGTCGGGTTGGACGCTTCCTCCTTGTGGCTGCATTGCCGTCTCTCATCACCTTCATGGTGGCTGGGGCCTGGCATGGCTCAGGCTGGACCTATTTGATCTACGGTGTGATGCACGGACTTGCCATCGCTACCTTTCTGGCCTGGCGCGAATTCTCTGGTTTGAAATTGCCGGCACCGGCCGCCTGGCTTGCAACCATGGTCACGGTTGTGTGCGCACTCGTGATGTTCCGTGCTCCTGACGTCTCAACGGCTTTGACGATGCTGGGCAATATGTGGGGTGTTTCTGGTTCAATCTCCGCTGCCTCCTTGCCCGCATTTGATAGTGCCCAAGCGATATCAATGATTGTCATTATGGGAGCTATCACTCTCTTGCTGCCAAACACCCAACAAATCCTCCACCATGAATGGCCAGTCACCGATAGCAAGCCGGATGAAGTGGCTTCTGAAGCAGGACTTGTCGCGTGGCGTCCATCATTTGGAACAGCACTTGTCACAGCCTGCATCTTCACAATTGCCATCACATCAATCGGAACAAGCTCCGGTTTTCTTTACTACAAATTCTGACAGGGGAAAAAAATGAACACACACAACCACGCCTTCGACGAAATTATCCTCAACCTGCCGCGTCATGTTGATCACGAAATTGCCGGAGACATCGAAAAAGAGTCAGTTTTCGTGTCCCCTTACATTGATCGTATCTTCGTCAACGCTGATGGTTTGACTGCGCGTGTGGTGACGCGTCCGGGTGCCGATCTGGTGGAAATCAAAGAAAAGTCAACACGCTTCCTCGAAGTCATGGTGAAGCAGGTCTCGGGTTTTGAGATCAAGGTATTCGTAGATACCAAGCGGAAAGACACGGGTCCCTACCATGTCGGCGTCAATGACGAACTCGTAAAGCGCGGCTGGATGCACGACTATGGCAAAGGCCAGGTCGCCTATAGCGGCCCCGTATTGAAACTTGCAAAACTGATCAATGACAAGTCGGGTGAGCTTTATGCGTCAGCATTCGGAGCCAAGGATTCGCACTTTCCCGCGATGATTGATGCCGACACGTTGCACAAGTGCGGCTACTTCGACTCGCACCCGAACGCTGTCACATTCGTCGGCAATGTGATTGAAGACTTCGACGCAATTGAAGAGTTCCGCCGCGCCAATTCCTGTTCGGAAGGCGCACTCATGCCAGCCCATGACCATATTCATATCGACGGCATGTGCCTCAATCCTGCAGCCTGTTTTCCCTGCTACCCCACCCTCACGGGCCAAAACTTTGAGGAGGGCAAATGCTACACGTGGTTGGGCCGCGTGTTCCGCTACGAGTCGCGCAACATCAACGGACTAGACCGCCTCTACGAATTCAACGTTCGCGAACTGGTGTTTGTCGGCAATGAGGAATACGTGCGCAGCTGCCGCGCCAAAGCCCTTCCAATCGTCGAGGAACTCGCAGCTTTCATTGACATTGACTGCCAGGTGCAGACTGCGACCGATCCATTCTTCGCAACGGTGTCAGCCGCAAAGAAATTCTGGCAGGCGGCACAGGAAGTAAAGAACGAGATCAAGATTCCGGCCCTCGGCAATGATGGCAGCCAGAAAATGCTGGCCTGTGGTTCAATCAATCTGCACGGCAATTTCTTTGGAAAACGTTTCGGCTTCACCTGTGAAAACGGTGAACCTGCCCAGACGGGCTGCGTTGGACTTGGCATCGAACGTTGGGTTCTCGCGGCCTTCACGCAACATGGCTTCGACGAAAAACGTTGGCCCGAAGCCGTGCGCAACATCATTTTCGCATAATCAACAAAACTTCAAAAAAAGGGACGAAAAACATGCAACTCTATGAACTGATCGGCAAAGTACTCGGCGTTGATCCATCGCAGCTCAACGAAGATTCTAATGCACAGAACACCCCCAAGTGGGATTCACTCCGGCACATCGAAGTGGTGTTTGCCATGGAAAACGCCTTCCATGTCCGCTTCACCATGCCTGAAATTTCCGGCCTCCGGAAACTGAGCGATATTCGCAAGCTGCTCTTGCAGAAGAACGTGCAGCTGAACCAGCCGCAAGACCAGCGTAAAATTGCTTGAGCTAAAGCGAAAACCAGAAGCTAGATCACAACGGCGGATGCAATTTTGAGCGCGGACACAACCATAAGACTTCTGATCGTGGATGATGATGAGGACGATCTGTACCTCATCACTGAAGCATTGAGAGAAGTCACCCGTACGCGTTATGCGATCACCACGGCATCGTCGTCGCTGTTCGCCATGGTCGAACTGGCCAAGAACAGCTTCGATGTGATCTTCAGTGACTATCGGCTGGGCGCTGTGACCGGTGTTGATTTCATCAACAGTGTGCGCGCTGCGGGCATTGACACGCCAATCATATTGCTGACCGGCATATCCGATCATCTGGTGGACAATGCGGCTTTGAAGGCTGGTTCATCAGACTTCATTCCAAAGACCGCAATAACCGCTGATGTGTTGGACAGGTCGGTGCGCTACGCCTTGGCGCACGCTGATCGCCAGCGCTTGCTGCAAAGCATTTTGAAGAACACAAAGTCAGCGATTTCGGTCCGGAACGAAACTGGGACGGAAACCCTCTGCAATGCGCAGATGACGCGATTTGCAAAACTTGCCTATGGCGATTTGGCCGATGCCAAGCAACTGCTGGTGAATGTGGCCTATGCGTCGGCGCAAAAAGACATTGTGATTGGCTCCGTGGTTTTTGAAGCGCACATTACTGAATTGCCGGATGGTGGCTCCATCCTGACTTTGCATGACGTAACGGATCGCGTGAATGATCTGCGCGAGCGCGAATTGGCTGAAGAGCGCATCCGCGCCATTGCCATGCAAGACGGGCTGACAGGTTTGCCCAACCGGCTGGCGTTCAATGCCTATCTAGATGAGTGTCTGGTTGAAGCCCGGGCCAAAGGCAGCAGTGTTTCAGTGCTTCTCTTCGACTTCAATCGCTTCAAGGACGTGAACGACCTGTTCGGCCACGCCGCTGGCGACCATATTTTGCGCCACGCTGCCACCCAGATCAGGGCCATTTTGACCACAGACGAATTCTGCGCACGACTTGGTGGCGACGAATTCGTGCTCATACAGACAGACAGCAACCGGGACTCCGCGCTTGAACTGTCAAAGCGACTTGTCGAAAATCTCACAATGTCGCTGAAGTGGGAAGACAAGATCATTGAAGCCAGCGTCACCTTGGGTGTGGCGATGTTTCCCCTGCATGGCAATGGCCGTCAGGAATTGCTGGCAAATGCCGATCTTGCCATGTACCGCGGCAAAGCGGAACGGGAACGCTCTATCTGCATATTCGATGCAGGCATGGACCAGTTCATTCGTGACCGCCGTAGCTTGGCCCATGATTTGCGCCGCGCCATCCATGATGATGAACTCAGCCTGGATTTGCAGCCGCAATTCTACACAGACACCGGAGCCTTGGTCGGCTTTGAAGCTCTCTTGCGCTGGCATTGCCCAAGGCGTGGGCTCGTGTCGCCCGCAAAATTCATACCGGTTGCCGAAGAGAACGGCTTGATAATTGAGATCGATAAATGGGTCTTGTCCAGGGCATGCAGGCTATTGGCAGAATATGATTGGATCCCGCGCCTTGCTGTCAACGTTTCTGCCAAGGCAATCTGCCAGGCTCAGATTGTGACCCAGGTCAGGTCAACCTTGTTTGATATTGGCATTGCTCCCAAACGTCTTGAATTGGAAGTGACGGAAACGGCACTGATCCATGACTTGAACCGGGCCCTGCACAATCTCCGGCAGATCAAGGCGCTGGGCATTTCCATTGCCATGGATGATTTCGGTACCGGTTATTCTTCCCTGTCGCTGCTCAGTTCTTTTCCATTCGACCGCATCAAGATCGACGGATCCTTCATCCAGTTGACGGGCAACAACGAACGAGCCGATGCAATTTTCAAGGCTGTTGTGGGTCTGGGGGCAGCTCTCCGCGTGCCGGTTCTGGCCGAAGGTATTGAAACCGAAGAACAACTGTTGTTTGCCGCTGCCTCAGGCTGCGAGGAACTTCAAGGCTTCCATTTCGGGCGACCGGTTCCAGAGCGCATCCTGGAAAAAATGTACGCTGACGTAGGTGGCAATTTGTCGAAAGACAGTGTGCAAAGCTGGCAATCAGAAATACCACTCAATCAACTCCGCCGAAACGAAGCCAATTTGCGACTGAATTGAGCAACATAAAATTTCCAAAAAAATGCAGCCTGAAGCTTTGTTTGTTCGCCGCAAGTTTGGGAAACTGGTGCTGCGTAGGTGACTCGAATACCTGACCCACGCATCACGAATTACTAAAATAGGACTTTTACCCTTTTGTACGAATTAAGACAACTTTGGATAACTCATTGAGTTGCAAAGATGAACTCTTGGATTTCTTTGGACGTGACAATTCCGTTTTGTAACCCTCGACCATACTAATCCCCTACGGATTGGTCGCACCTATGCAAGTCTATGGAAATGGAAATTGACTTTAAATACCAGTTCTCCTTGCAATACGCGAATGCGTATAAATATAAAATAAACGCAAACGCGTATAATGTCATTTTATACGCGATACCGCATATTTACATTTTATACGGTTTCGCGTATAAGATAGGCACGGAGGTGTGCCTATGTCAGACCAAATCGCCCGCAACGAAAAGCAGCTCGGAGCCATTCTGCGTCGTGCCCGAAAACTGGAGGGCATAAGCCAATCCGACCTTGGCGAACGTGTCCACCTTCGTCAGGGGACAGTCTCAAGACTGGAGATGGGTGCACCAGCCGTACAGCTCCGCACGGTCATGGAAATCCTTTCGGCCCTGAAACTCGAACTCGTCGTCCGCCCACGTGCCAAGGGTGGAAGCGAAGGCATTGAGGACATTTTCTGATGGCCCGCAAGCGCAGCTATCAACCACTCTCAGTGTTCCAGAACGGACGCATCGTCGGACGTCTCAACAGGGAAACCAGTGGGGCAATTGACTTCCGCTACGATGCCGATTGGCTAGCTTTGGACAAAGCATTTGCAATCTCCCTTTCTCTGCCATTGCGCGAAGACCGCTACATTGGCGCTCAGGTTCTTGCTGTTTTCGACAACTTGTTGCCCGATGGCGAGCCTATCCGAAAACACATCGCTGAGCGGGTAGGCGCACAGGGTGCCGATACGTTCGGCCTCTTGACGGCACTAGGCCACGATTGTGTTGGTGCCTTGCAGTTCCTTGCAGAGGGTGTTGATCCCGGTCCGTCGGGCGGCACAGAAGCTCGTGAGGTCAGTGCTGCTGATGTTGCCCACATCATCCGCAATCTTGGGCGAAACCCTTTGGGTGTTGACCAAGATGAAGGCTTCCGAATTTCTATTGCAGGCGCACAGGAAAAGACTGCCTTGTTGTGGCGGGAAGGGCGCTGGTACAAACCCACAGGCTCAACGGCGACGACCCATATTATCAAGCCACAGATCGGCAAGTTGCAGGGCGGCATCGATCTGTCGAATAGTGTCGAGAATGAATATCTTTGCCTCAAACTGGTATCGGCACTCGGTGTTCGAACAGCCGAGGCCGAGATAGCTGAGTTCGAAGATCAGAAAGCTATTGTCGTAGAAAGATTTGATCGGCGCTGGCGGGCTGATGGCCGCCTGATGCGCTTGCCGCAAGAAGATTTCTGTCAGGCTCTCTCGGTGGCTTCAACACGCAAATATCAGCCAGATGGTGGCCCCGGCATTGTGCAGATTATAGAACTGCTCAAGAGCAGCGATACGCCGGAGCAAGACATCGCCACTTTCGTACGAGCCAACATTGTTTTCTGGCTGCTTGGAGCAACCGATGGGCACGCCAAGAATTTCAGCATCTTTCTGAATCCTACGGGTTTCCGATTGACTCCGCTTTACGACGTATTGTCATCTCAGCCCGGCCTCGATTCCGGCCAGATTCAGCGCCAGCAATTCAAGCTCGCCATGTCAATTGGCAAAAACCGCCACTACCTCATTCACCAAGTACTGCCTCGCCATTTTATGCAGACGGCAGAGCAAGCGGGCATCAGTCTAAAAAGTGTCGCAACAACAATAGAAGAATTGCGAGACACAGCAAGAAAGTCAGTGGTTGCTGTTATCGATGGGCTAGGGAATTCGATTCCGCCAACAGTTTTCGAATCTATACAAAAAGGTATCATCGAACGCATCGAACGGCTTGGCTGATCTAACTAAAAAGCCCAAGCAAAAAACTGGTGCTGCTTAGGTGACTCGAACACCTGACCCCCGCATTACGAATGCGGTGCTCTACCAACTGAGCTAAAGCAGCTTTTCCAATGGCAGGCGGAATAACTGTTTTTTTGCGCCGGTTCAACCGATTTCGGAACAGGCCTAGTCATCGTCCCGTTCGGCTATTCCGGGGTCATCAGCGCGGGGCGGGGTAATGCTGGCGGGGGCGGCTGGTGTTTTGCTTTCGAGCAGGGCCGTCGCAGTGTTGCTGGAGACGTCCGCAAAGCTGATCTGCCCTTGCGGCGAATCGAATGGCACTTTCCACTCGCACGGCACGATTTCACCAGTCACAGGCGAAACCGGCACCCAACGGTTTGATGCCACACCATCTGACACCCACATGGGGTCGCGCGGCGCGTTAAGGGCCCGCGCCAACCAGTGCTTGACCAAACCCTTCTCGTCAGCGGCATCCTCAATCTGTGCCATCAGCGCGCATACGCGGGCCTGTGGCCGTTCACCCACGTAGGCAGACAATGCCTCTCGCGCCACTTCAAAACGCCGGGCTGCAATCGCTGCCTTTGCAATGGCAACGGCATTCTCCAGGTTCTCGCCAGCCGCTCCAACCGTATCACGCACCCGCTCAAAGGCAGCTTCGGCATTGCCTGGCACATCGGCTTTTGCAATCAGGTCCGCCAGTTCGGGGTGTGGGTGCTGCGCCCACGCGGACTTCAACACCTTCACGGCACGGCGCGCACTGCTTGAAGCGATATGGTTGCGCGCCACAATGGCCGCCGCAGGCGCAAGTGCAGGGTTGAGATCTATCGCCTTCGACGCAAGGTCCAGCGCCTTTGCAGGTTCGCGGTCTTCCAGTGCGAGGGCTTCTGCCGTCAACATGGCCGCACGTTTGCGGGCTGCCTCGTCCTTCGCCAGCAAGCCGTTGCGGCCTTGTTGATCAAGCGTGAGGGCCGCTGCTTCCCAGGATTTTCGCGCCGTCTGCACCTGCAGGACAGCCGTTGATGCCCACGGCAGGCGAGGATTGAGCGACAGCGCTTTTTCTGCATGTTTCAGCGCCGCAACCAGATCACCGCTGTTGCGTGCCTCCGAAAACAATCCGCGCAAACCGAACAGTTCAGTGTCAGGTGATTTCGCCATGTCTTCGAAAATCCGGCGCACATCGTCCTTGTTGCCCTTGAGCTGTGCAGCCTGTGCAGCAAGGATGTTGACCAGCGGCTCGTCCGACAACGCATTGCCAGCCGTTGCCGCATGTTTTGCTGCCGCCTGCGCATCGCCAGCCCCTGCAGCGATAATGCCCTTTGACAAGGCTTCATAGCCTTTGCGGCTTTTGCGAAAACGCAGAAACTCTCGCGCAGCCGTTGGGCTGCGCAACAGGCGGCGAAGTGCTGACCACAGAAACGACAGGGCAACGAGTACAATCAGGCCACCAACAATTGCTACTGCCACAGACAGTTGAATTTCTCGTCCCAGCCAGTTGATGGTGATGCTGCCGGGTCTGTCCGCCAGCCAAGCAAATCCCAAGGCGAGCAACACCAGCAAGAACAAGTACCACAGCAACTTGATCATGCCATCAACCCTTGGCCGCAATCACACGCAGCACGGACGCTTCAACTAACTTCAGCGCGGTTTCAAGCGCCAGTCGGCCATTGGCGCGGTCAATCCATTGCTGAATTCCCACCGGCTTTTCACCTTCGATCTTCGACAATTGCTCAATGGCTTGCGGCAAATCTCCGCTGTCGGCCAAAGCGGCAGCGGCAGAAGCCGCAGACGGCCAATCCACATCACCTTCAATCTTGATCGTGATGAGGTCTGAAAGGCTGTCATAAATCCCGGACCACCAGCTTTGGCTTTCAGGTACTGGACCCGGCACAATGGGTTTTGGCAATCCGCCGATCAACCCACGAAGTTCCCCGCCCAAGCCTTTTGCGTCAGGCAGGCCAAGCGCCGCATGTTGCTGCAACACATCCAACCCTGCAGCCGCAGGCACCATTCGGTTGATGCGCTCATATTCGTCGCGGTAATCAGTGCCAGCCGTAATCTTGGCCTTCAGGTCCGACAGGCCTTGCGACAACTCAGCCCGGTTGTCGGCAGCTTCCGCAGGCTTCACTTTCAGGCTGGCCACATCTTTTTCGAGATTTTCAATGCGTTGCTGCAGCGCGGTCAATACACCGGAATCAAGAGGCTGCGTGGCACCTTCAGAGGTAACCACGGGCCGTGCTGCAATAACTGCAACCGCTTTTTGGGTATCCCCCAGCACAGTTTCAAGCGATGCCAGCTTGTCATTTGTAGAGCTCTGGATTTTCTGGTTCGTTTCGGCAAGTCCAGCTAGTTCGGCGTCCTTGGCTTCCATGGTGTCAACATCGGACTTCAACTGCGCTGCCAGTTTGTCAACGTTAGACAACTGCTCACGAAGTGCGCCATTGCTGGCATCCAGCACCGCAACTTTATCTGCCAACGCCTTGACCTGGTCTGACGGCAGATAGACGCTCAACACATCCTTGTAGAGCCAGCTACCAGCCAGCCCCCCAGCGAGCAAAGCCACGCCCGCATAGAGCAAGCCGCGCTTGTGCGAAGTTGTTTTGGCGGAAGGCGGTCGATCATTGGAAACCACACGGTCCACATCTTCAATCACCTGATCTGCATCAAGATCAATGATGGGGTCCGTCCTGTTTTGCGCGTCACTTGCCATGGTGCCCCGTGCCTAGTCTGCTTCGTTGGCCTGATCAAGCAGCGTTAGCATGCCGTTTTCATCAGGGGTTCGGCTGAGGCGTTTGGCCCAACCTTGCGGCAGGTTTGCGGCAACATTGGCAGAAAGACAAAAATGAGTGAGGGACTTGGCACGCTCCTGACAAGCTGACTTTACCACTTGCGCGGCCCACAGCTTGGTGGTGCGCGGCGAGTACAGCAATACGCCATCCACGCCCTCCAACTGTGATGCCAATTCAGGCACGTCGCAAGGCACCGCATCATAGACGATGACCCGAGCCACCGTGAAACCCTCAGCCTTCAGTTTGCCCTCAAGATCGCCCGTGGTTTCGGATCCCGACAAATACAGGATGGGACCAGCGTCGGGCTTGAGGCTTTTGCACATCACGCGCACCAGCCCCTCCACATTGCCGCCTTTGCCATGCACATGGTCGAAACCCTGTCGGTGCGCTTCCAAAGCCGATTGCGGGCCGATGGCGAAAAACGGCACATGCTGAAACGGCGTCAAATCAGCTTTGCCCGCAAGTCCGTTGGCACTCGACACGCAAAGCGCCTGATAGGGTCCATCCGGTAGAACCACACTTTCACGCGGAGCAATTTGTAACAACGGCACGATCACCGCTTCATGCCCCAACCCCTCCAGTTTTTCTGCAAGAGGCTGTGCATCTTCTATGGGCCGTGTCACCAGCAGTTTCATGTGTAGAGCAACTTCTCTCCGCCCATCTCTTTGACTTTTTCACCAGCCTCAATGCCCATGGCCACGGCATCTTTGCTGGTTCCGTTTACAGCATGTTCGAAACAGTCGCGTCCATCAAGGGTCAAAGCGTGACCCCGGAATGTAACGGACGTACCATCAACCTTTGCGTGACCCGCAATCGGTGTGCGGCAGGAGCCTTCAAGTGTGGCGAGAAAGGCCCGTTCGCATTGAATGGCAATGCCGCTCTGCTTGTGGTGAATGGCGTCAACCAAATCCCGCGCCCGCTTGTTGGATTGGGCAATTTCTATGGCAATGGCCCCCTGCGCCACGGCGGGCAACATCACATCCATTTCCATGATCGAACTGATATGATGGGAAAGACCAAGCCGGTTCAAGCCCGCCACCGCAAGAAACGTGGCGGCCGCCACGCCTTCTTCCAACTTGCGAAGCCGTGTCTGCACATTGCCACGGAAAGGCACTGACTGCAGATCAGGCCTTAGCCGCAACGCCTGCGCATTTCGCCGCACCGACGATGAACCCAAAATCGCACCCTGTGGCAAGTCCATCAACGTTTTCGAATGAATGCTGACAAATGCATCGCGCGGGTCTTCCCGCTCCAGCACCGCACCAAAGGCCAAACCCTCCGGCACAATGGCTGGCATGTCCTTCATCGAATGCACCGCCAAGTCGATGGTGCCTGCAAACAACGCGTCCTCAATTTCCTTGGTGAACAGCCCCTTGCCGCCAATCTCGGCCAAGGGCCGGTCCTGCACACGGTCGCCAATCACCGAAATCACCACAATCTCGAACTGGTCCTCAGCCATATCATGCGCCTGCATCAGGCGGGATCGTGTTTCATGGGCCTGTGCCAACGCCAGAGGCGATCCACGGGTTCCAATTCTGATAGGCGTCATTTGCAAATTCCGTCAGGCGGGTGCTACAGCCACACCCATATTAGTGAAACAGAACCACACACTACCGGACTCATGCGCGACTACACAACCATTTTAGGCATCGAAACATCCTGCGACGAAACCGCCGCCAGCGTGGTGCGCCGCCATGCTGATGGACAAGGCGAAATCCTGTCAAATGTCGTGCTGAGCCAGGTCAAGGACCACGCCCCCTATGGTGGCGTAGTTCCAGAAGTCGCCGCCCGCGCCCACATCCACCATCTCGACCGGATCGTCGGCAAAGCCATGACTGACGCGAGTGTGGGTTACGCCGATCTCGACGCCATTTCGGCCACGGCTGGTCCGGGACTATCCGGCGGCCTGATCGTCGGCCTCACTATGGCCAAGGGCATCGCACTCGCACGGGGGTTACCATTCCTCGCCATCAACCACCTCGAAGGCCATGCCCTGACGCCGCGTTTGCTCGGCGACGTGCAGTTTCCCTATTTGCTGCTGTTGATCTCCGGCGGTCACACCCAGTTCCAACTGGTGCGCGGTGTGGGAGATTACAAACGCCTTGGCACCACCATCGATGACGCCTTGGGCGAAGCCTTCGACAAGACCGCGAAACTATTAGGCCTCGGTTATCCCGGCGGGCCACTGGTTGAACAATATGCCACACGCGGCAATGCCAATCGCTTCGATTTGCCAAGGCCATTGAAAGGCAGGGCAGGCTGCGACTTTTCCTTCTCCGGCCTCAAAACCGCTGTCCGCGAAACCGCTGAAGACGTGGGCACCCTCACCGATCAGGACAAAGCCGACCTCTGCGCCAGCTTCCAGAAAGCCGTGGCCGAGACCATGCAGGACCGCCTGAAAAAAGCTTTCGCCATGTTCCGCGAGGAAGTCATGACCCTGCAGGCGGCTTCGCCCGTTGCCCCTCATCCGCCCTTCGGGCACCTTCTCCCGTTAGAAG
>JANPCL010000036.1:0-5136 GCA_031430915.1 Hyphomicrobiales bacterium | reverse complement strand
ACCGCTCTTGCCTTTCTCCGGTAAACCAACCATATACCGCCCCGGAAGGTTGGCGCAGGCGTTATGCTCGCCAACCGGGTCAGGACCGGAAGGTAGCAGCCCCAACGAGATTTTAGCGGGTTGCTGCCAGCCTTCCACTTCCTCTATGACTGACTTATGTCTGATCAGGTTACCACCGCCACAACGCCCTACCGCGTTCTCGCCCGCAAATACCGGCCCAAGACCTTTGCTGACCTGATTGGCCAGGAGGCGCTGGTCCGCACCCTGACCAATGCCTTTTCCACAGGCCGCATCGCCCAGGCCTATATGCTCACAGGTGTGCGCGGCGTCGGCAAAACCACCACCGCCCGCCTGATCGCCCGTGCCCTGAACTATCCCGCCGGCCCTATGATCGACATGCCGGAGATCACGGCCCAATGTGAGGCCATTCTCGAATCGCGCCATATGGACGTGATCGAGATGGATGCCGCCTCCAACACCGGCGTCGATAACATGCGTGAAATCATCGACTCCGTGCGCTACGCTCCTGTGCAGGCGCGGATGAAAATCTACATCATCGACGAAGTGCACATGCTCTCCAAGAACGCTTTCAACGCCCTGTTGAAAACGCTGGAAGAACCGCCACCCCATGTGAAGTTCATTTTTGCCACGACAGAAATCCGCAAAGTTCCCGTCACCATTCTGTCGCGCTGCCAACGTTTTGACTTGAAGCGTCTGGACGCAGGCCTGCTCGCCCGGCATTATGGCAATATCTGTAAACTGGAAGGGGCCGACGCCGAAGAAGAAGCCCTGACGCTGATTGCCCGCGCCGCCGAAGGGTCGGTGCGCGATGGTCTGTCTTTGCTGGACCAGGCCATTGCTTATGGCGATGGCAATGTCAAAACCAATGATGTGCTCTCCATGCTGGGCATCATGGACCGGACCCGCGTCATCGAATTGTTTGAGGCGGTAATGAAGGGTGACACGCCAAAAGCGCTCGGCGAATTCGCCACGCAATATAATGGCGGTGGCGACCCGCAAACCATTCTCACTGACGTGGCCGATTTCACCCATTGGGTGACCCGCAACAAGATCGTGCCCAATTCCGCCAAGCAGGACGCTTCCCGCACCGGCCTTGAAAAATCACGCGGTTCTGATTTTGCCAATACCCTCACCGTGCCGCATCTCGCTCGCGCCTGGCAAATGCTGCTGAAAGGCATCGCTGAAACCCAAGCCGCCTCCCGGCCTGAGCAAGCGGCAGAAATGGTTTTGATCCGCCTCTGTCATGCCTCCGATTTGCCGACAGGTGACGACCTTGCAAAAATGGTGAAGTCGTACCAGCCAATACCAGCGCCAGCCGCAACGCCCATCCGGCGCGATGGTCCGCGTACGGAGTATTCGGGCGCACCGTCAACAGGCCCCGCTGTTGCCCTGAAACCATCAGAGCCGCCACAGGTCGAAGTAAGCGCGCCTATAATGCTCATCCAGCGCTTCGAGCAGATCGTGGCCTTGGCCCACGACAAGCGCGATATCAAACTGAAAACTGAACTGGAACGATACGTCCGCCCAATCTCGGTATCCGATGGAAGAATCGAGATCGCCCTTGAACCGGGGGCACCAGCTTCATTGACCAACGAACTCAGTCGCAAGCTGGAAGCCTGGACCGGGCGGCGATTCATGGTCATGCTCTCGAAATCCCGAGGGTCTGCCACCATATCAAGCCAGAAGAAGGAGGCACGGCAAACGGCTGAACGTGAAGTGCGCGAGCTGCCCACCGTGCAAGCCATTCTGAAAGCCTTCCCCGGCGCCGAGATCGTGAAAGTCCGCGATCCTGATGCCTTCACACCACCCGAACAAACAACGGAAGACACTGATGAAGAACCTCGCTGACATCATGAAGCAAGTCTCGTCCATGCAAAGCAAAATGGGCGACATGCAGACCAAGCTGGAAAGCCTGGTGATCATCGGCCAATCCGGCGGCGGCCTCGTCAAGGTTTCCATGAATGGGAAGGGCAGCCTGCAGAGCGTCACCATTGATCCCTCGCTGATGAAGGAAGATGAGCGCGAAATTCTTGAAGACCTGCTGGTTGCTGCCCATGCCGATGCGAAGGGCAAGGTGGAAGCTGCAGCTGCCGAGGAAATGAAAGCCGTGACTGGTGGGCTGCCCCTGCCGCCGGGCATGAAGCTGCCGTTCTAAAAAAATGCAGTCGGAAGCACCAAACTTATTTGTCATTGCCGGACTTGTTCCGGTAATCCATGGCTCAACTAGAGTGGAGCTATGATCGTGCATCACGCATGCACCACGATGGATTGCCGGAACAAGTCCGGCAATGACACTGTGTTTTCTGTTATCGCCAAAGACAAGCGAAGACCATGAAACGACAGGCCGGTCCCGAAATTGAAAAACTCATCCAGCTCCTGGCCCGTCTCCCGGGGCTTGGTCCGCGTTCGGCCCGCCGCGCTGTGCTGCATCTCATCAAAAACCGCGAAAAACTTCTGACGCCACTCACCCGTGCCCTCGAAGACGCGCAGGACAAAGTCACTATCTGTAGCGAATGCGGGAACGTCGACACACTAAACCCCTGTTCTGTCTGCGTAGACCCGCGCCGTGACCGCAGCCTTATTTGCGTGGTCGAAGAAGTAGGAGACGTTTGGGCACTGGAACGCGCCAATGCCTGGGGCGGGCTTTATCATGTGCTTGGCGGAACGCTTTCGGCGCTTGGCGGCGTCACCCCTGAGGATCTGTCGATAGGGCAACTTTTGGCACGCTCGAACGATGGCATCGTCAAGGAAGTCGTTCTCGCCACCAACGCCACAGTCGAAGGCCAAACCACAGCCCACTACATCACAGAACGGCTCAAAGAACTGGGCCTCACCACGTCGAGACTGGCCCATGGCGTGCCAGTCGGTGGCGAGTTGGACTACCTTGACGAAGGCACACTCACCCAAGCCATCAGAGCCCGTCGACCATTCTGAAACAACCCGTTAAGACTCCAATAACCAGCCTGCACGACTGAGATGACGCGACCCGCAATCCGTCACGTTGCTTGCTCCTCTCCTGACAACAGCGCGGCCCTGTGCCGCAATGAAACAGGAGACCCCGGCGATGCGCAAAACCAATCCATTGAAGTCCTTTTTGAACGACCAGCTTGGCACAGTGGCCGTCATGACGGGCCTTGCCATTGTGCCATTGCTCCTGGCAGCGGGTGCTGCCATCGATTTCGCTCGCTTTAATGCCGCGCAAACCCATGTGCAGGCCGCATTGGATGCTGGTGCGCTCTCCGGTGCCGCCGCCAAAAAAATAACTGACGGCGAACGTGTGACCATCGCCAAAGCTTCATTTACCGAGAATATGAAGAACGGCGCTGCTGCCGGGATGAAAGTCACACCTGTATTCAAGATCGAAGGTGACAAGGTTGTCTCCACCGCTGAATTGACTATGCCGACTGCATTGATGCAGCTTGCTGGTATTGGCGAGATGAAAGCCGAAAGCTACGCCGAAGTTGGCATACTCGGGGACACGAAGGCTGAGATTGTTTTGGTACTGGACTACTCAGGCTCCATGGGGGACCCCGTTGGCGGCAAAACAAAATATGCCTCAATGCGCGAAGCTGCCAAGAAACTTGTAGAGGATCTTGCCAAGTCAGATGCCGACAAGGTGAAATTTGGTCTGGTCCCATTTTCCAATCTTGTGCACACGACGTTGCCCGGCTCTTTTGTGCTCGGCGGCAAGGCGACATGGACAGGCTGCACGCAGGATCGCCCATATCCCTACAATCTCTCAACCTCCACACCAACAACCGACCCTGAAACCCAGTGGAACCAGCCACTCTATGACAAAGAACCTGACCAGCTGAATTACACCTGCAAGGGCTTTGCCAATCACAAACTCAAAATGGTGGACCTGACTGACAAGTTCACGTCGATTACCGGCCAGCTCGATGCCATGACCCCCTATGGCTACACGCATATCGCTCTGGGCGTGGAGTTTGGCTATCACATGCTGTCTCCCAATGCGCCTTTTACCAGTGGTGCGAAGTACGAAGACAAGAACACCAAGAAATTCATTGTTCTCTTGACCGATGGCATGCAGACAGCCGGAGCATTCGGTAAAAACAACAGCCGGACTCCCGGGGATGGCGAAAAAAATCTGGCATCACTGTGTGAAAATGCAAAGGCTGACGGCATCACCATCATGAGCATGGCCTTTGACCTCAATGACTCCGGCACCCGTCAACGCTTGAAGACTTGCGCGACTGATCCAAAGCGTGATTTCTTCGTCGTCAACGACCCAAAAGGACTGGCCACCGCCTTCGAAGCGGTCAAGACCGCCATTGCTGACGATATCTTCCTCAGCAGGTAACTCAGTTTGAATTCACCAGTCTGGGGCGGGGCGCTTCAAGTGCTTCGCCCTTTGGCGCCTCTTCAAGGTCAAGGCTTTCAATGCGCGTTCCGCGCTTGATGATCTTGTCAGTTGAAGCGCCCAACTTCTCAAGGTCCGTATTGGCCATATCGAAGTGCCGCCGCAAATCGGACGCGCGCTCTTTCAAGCGGCCCACATCCTCCATCAACTTGCCAACCTCGGCCTTGATGATGTGGGCTTGATCACGCATCGTCACATCCTTGAATATCGCCTGCATGGTTTGAACCAGCAGCATCAGCACATTGGGCGATGCAAGGATGACGCGGGAGCGGTGTGCCTTCTGCACAATGTCGTCATAGCCTTCGTGAATTTCAGCATAGATCGATTCCGACGGCACAAACATGATGGCGGTTTCGTGGGTTTCGCCAGACAGTAAATATTTCTCAGAAATATCTTTCACGTGCTTGGCCATGTCACCGCGCAAGCGCACCTCTGCGGCCTTGCGGGTACCATCATCCACAGCAGACTTGATGGCGGAATAGGACTCCAGCGGGAACTTGGCATCAATCACGAGGCGCAGCGAGGAGTCCGGCAATATGATCACACAATCCGGCCGCGTGCCATTGCTGAGGGTAGCCTGAAATTCAAACGATGACGCGTGCAAACCATCCTTGATGATCGCCTCCATGCGGCCTTGGCCGAAGGCTCCACGCGATTGCTTGTTGTTCAGAATATCTTTCAGGCTCACCATCTCGGTTGAAAGCGAAGTGATATTCTTCTGCGCCGCATCAATC
>JANPCL010000035.1:0-5085 GCA_031430915.1 Hyphomicrobiales bacterium | reverse complement strand
GCCCCGCCGAATAATGCCGCCATGCCGGATCGCCCGTGGGGCGCTCAAAAATGCAAAGCCCGCGATCCTTCACATAAGTGCCTCCGGTATCATTCGACAAGCTTCATCCATCTCTCGCAAGACCTATCGAAGGTCTGATGGGTGTTGTTGAAGGTGAGACCGGCGAGGTGCTCGATGTATTTGACCGGGAAATAGTGGCGCTGCCCCCTGCCCCCAAAGGCTATGGTGACGAATTGCCAAAACAGCGCGCACCTGCAGCGCGCGTCGGCTTTGCGGTTGACGGCATTGGCAATCTCAAACTCAGTGGCAATCTTAACGTCAACTGGCTGGATTGGCGTTTCCATGTGCGGCCGGACAAGCGGGCGGGCATGATTGTCTCGCTCGTCCAATTCAACGACGGTAAAGCGTGGCGCGACCTCGCATATCAAATGAACGTGTCGGAGATGTTTGTGCCCTACATGGACCCAAACCCGACATGGTTCTATCGCGCGTTCATGGATGCAGGTGAATATGGCATGGGCTACCTGTTGTCGTCGATGCAACCCGGCGTCGATTGTCCGGAGACGGCGGCTTTCGTGGATGTGACCTTGCCCAATGATACCGGAGGCACTTATGTGAAGGATCGCGGGCTTTGCATTTTTGAGCGCCCCACGGGCGATCCGGCATGGCGGCATTATTCGGCGGGGCGCAAGGCCGTGATCGGTGAGCCGCAATTGGAGCTTGTGGTGCGGCATATCCCGACACTTGGCAATTATGACTATGTGGTCGACTACGTCTTCACGCCGCAAGGCAATATCAAGTTGCGGGTGGGTGCCACGGGATTTGACGCGATCAAGTCGGTCGCATCAGATGACATGGACGCAGAAACAGCCAAAGCAGATACTGCCTTTGGTGCGCTCATTGCGCCCTACACGGTAGCCCCCAATCATGACCACTATTTCAACTTCCGGCTTGACCTTGATGTTGATGGCACAGCTAACACGCTGTCACGCGATGTTTTTGTGGCCGGTCCCGCCGCACCAGTCAGCCCGCGCAAGAGCCTGTGGACCACCAAGACGCAGCGATTTGTCAAGGAAGGCCCGGTGGTTTCAGACCATGCAGCGATGAGCGGGCAGGTCCTGCGCGTGGTCAACCCTGAAACCAAAAGCAACCTGAAATACCATCCCAGCCTCTGGCTGAATGCACACCATGACGCGCAATCAATCCTCGACGCCGCAGACCCGCCCCAGGCGCGGGCACAGTTTTCAGCCAGTCAGTTTTGGGTGACCCGCTACAAGCCAAGCGAGCTGTGGGCAGCCGGGCTTTATCCCAACCTCAATCCCAAGGATGAAGGCCTGCCGGACTTTGTGAAGGACAATGAAGACGTGGCGGGAGAAGACATTGTGATCTGGTACACCATGGGTTTTCGCCATGTGACGCGACCTGAGGACTTCCCTATCCTACCGACCTTCTGGCACGAGATGACCATTCGCCCTGCCTTTTTCTTTGACATGGACCCCTCCATGACCTTCAATTCCGGTATTCGACGTTAAACGAGGTACGCCCATGAATATTCACGGTGATGTGATTTCTCCTTTTGTCCGCATGTGTCTGGTCACGGCCCATGAGGTCGGTTTGAAAGACCGGGTCAAGCTGGTGCCCACTGTGGTGCGGCCCGCCGAGGTGAACCCTGTGTTGTCGAAGCTGTCGCCCATCGGCAAAATTCCGGTGCTCGAAACCGACCACGGCCACGCCATTCATGACAGTCGCGTCATCATGGAATATCTCGCCCATGTGGCCGGGGAAAAAGATTTCATCCCCAATGATGGTGTGAAGCGCTTTCGGGTTTTGACGCTGATGTCGCTTGCGCAATCCATCGCTGATGCGGCGGTGTTGCTGCGCTATGAAATGGTGCAACGGCCTGAGGAGATGCGCTGGCCCGAATACAAGAGCAGGCTCAAGGCGCGCATCATGGACTCCCTTGTGCACATCGAAACGGACTGGATGGATGATCTCAAGGGTGTAAATGCCGCGTCTGTCGCTGTGGCCTGCATGCTGGGCTATATAGATTTCCGCCATGATGCGTTGAACTGGCGCAGCCCCTGCCCCGATCTGGCGGAGTTCGCCGCGCGTTTCAATAAACGTATGAGCATGGAAGCTTGGCCACTAACGTGACTGGATTGAGAGCAAAAGCTGTTGTTGTGGGTGCTGGTCCAGCGGGGCTTGTTTCCGCGTGTCTGCTGGCACAAGCCAATATGGAAACGGTATGTGTAGCCCCCGGTTCGGCAATGGCAGATCCCAGAACTGTAGCCTTGATGGATCCTTCCATCCGTTTGTTGCGCTCACTTGATCTGTGGACGGATGATCTTCGGCAGTATTGCGCGCCCCTGAAGCAACTGCATTTGCGCGATGATACGGGTAATCTGGTATCGGCCCCTGATTTGTACTTTTCCGCAGAAGAAGCAAACCTCGAAGCCTTCGGCTGGAATACGCCACTGGCAAATCTCCTGCCTGTTTTGCGGGCCCGGGCGGAAATGCTTGGCGTGCGTTTCGTTGATGATGCGGTGCATTCGGCGACACTGAATGACGCATCAGTTGAATTGCAACTGACCGGCGGGCAAAACGTGAGTTCTGTTTTTGCAGTTGCCGCAGACGGGCGAAAATCGAAACTGCGCAGTGCTGCCAGAATTTCCGTGCGCGATTGGGGCTTTGAGCAAACGGCGTTGGTGACACAGTTTTCCCACAGCCGCGACCATGAAGGCGTTTCCACGGAATGGCATAAAGTTGGCGGACCTTTTACCACAGTGCCGATGCCGGGTCTTCGCTCGGCTTTGGTGTGGATGGACCGGCCCACAAAAATTGCCGCTCTCATGCAGCTTTCGCCCAAACAATTGGCACGCGATATTCAGTTGCAGTCGCACGGCACACTGGGGCTCATTTCAGACGTGCGGCCCGCCCACGCTTTCCCCATGCATGGCGTCATGGCGGAGAGTTTTGCAAAGCACCGGGTTTATCTGGTCGGCGAAGCGGCCCACGCCTTTCCGCCCATCGGGGCGCAAGGCTTGAACATGTCGTTCAGGGATGCGGGGCATATGGTCGACACCGTGCTGGCCCATGATGATGCGGGTTCGGACAGGGCCATGACCGAATATGACTTGCTGCGACAGCCCGACATAAAGCCCCGGCAAATGGCAATTTCCATGATGAACCGCACCTTGCTGGCCGAAGTATTGCCCCCGCATCTCGCGCGCACACTGGGGCTTGCAGCTGTGGCTACAATTCCGCCGTTGCGAAAGTTTGCGATCAACGAAGGGCTGAGCCCGTCGCAAGGCTTGCCGTTTTCCATGCGGGCGCAGTGAAAGAAAGCCCGGTGCTTGCGCAACCGGACTTTCCGTCCTGCAGGGGACCTGGGAAATCGAGATCAGTTTGAAGCGGTTGTTGACGCCATGTATTTCATGGGATCAAGCGCCGTCGCACCTTTGCGCACTTCGAAGTGCAACTGCGGGCTGGACACGGAACCGGTTTGTCCGGCCTTGGCAATAACAGCACCGCGTTCAATCTTGTCGCCACGCTTTACGAACAATTCCTTGGCGTGGGCATAAGCCGTCACATAGCCACCGGGGTGGCGGATCAGGATCAGGTTACCGTAGCCTTTGAGCTCGTTGCCGGCATAGGCCACAACGCCCGTATCAGCGGCGCGCACCGATGTGCCTTCCGGAACAGCAATGTTGATGCCTTCGTTCTTCAAGCCACCGGGCTTGTTGCCAAAACCCGAGATAACCTTGCCCTTTAACGGCCAGCGCAGATTAAGTCCGGCAGGTGATGCTGGTGCTGCATCGGCCACTTCTGGCTCACGCAGTTTCGGCTTGGCTTCGGCAACAACCTTCTTCGGCACTTCACCAATGGCGGCTTCACCGTCGTCTGCAGCTGTATCAGCGGTCTGCTCTTCTTCGGCGAGCGAAGGAGCGAGCTTGGCCTTCTTCAATTTCACTGGTTTCTCAACCGGCGTGCTGTCAGCAACAGTTTCCTCTTCGGCTTGAACCTTGGGAGATTTGGCGCCGGGAATCCTGACCTTCTGTCCGAGTGACAATTGCTTGTCTTTATCGAGTCCATTTGCATCAGCAATGGCGAAGGGTGACACACCATATTTGCGGCCCAGGGAATAAAGCGTTTCGCCGGAGCCAACGGTGTGGGTCGCGCCGCGCTTGGATGGCATGACAACGGGTTCAGCGTCAGCGACATGCTCTTCAACAACGGGCTTTGACTGGTTGAACTTGATCTTCTTCTTGGGTGCCATTTCAACTGCAACATCTTCCTCTTGTGGAGGGGCAATCAGTCTTGGCTTCACAGCTTGTGCTTTTTTGAACGGAGCCTTGACAGCGGAAGGTGCCACATATTCGTCAGCTGTATTTTCCACATCGGCCACGACTTCTTCTGGCTCGGCGACAAGCCGTGGCTTTTTGCTGACAAACTTTGGCTGCTTGTAGGCTGTTGCATAATCTTTTGGCTTTGCCATGGGGATGGCAGCACGCTTGATGGGGGTTTCTTCGATCACATCATTGGCTGCGTCATCGTAGGATGGTGTCTGATAGGACGGTGACTTCAAGCGAGGCTTGGTGAGCTTTCTGGCTTGCGGCACAGAGGCCGTGTAAACCGGATCAGCATCCGACGGATTGTCGTAAGCCGTCTGGAAACGTTCGATGCTGTTGGAGCAACCGGCCAGCAAAGCTGTCGTGGCAACGGTGACAAGTGCCTTGGCGATGACGCCACGGATCAAAGAGGTACGCATACGCAAACTCCGGTACAAACAAACTCAGTAAATCAAGAATGACGGTTATCGGTTAAAGGAGCGTTAGCGTTAACGGCCAATCGCAAAAATCTTCTTGGTCAACGTTCAACGACGACGGTGGCACCGATGGTGACGCGGTCGTAAAGCTCGACAACATGATCATTCAACATACGAATGCAGCCAGATGAAACAGCGCGGCCGATGCTCCACGGTTGCGTGGTGCCATGAATGCGAAACTCAGTGGAGCCAATATAAAGTGCGCGGGCACCGAGTGGATTTTCCGGGCCACCTTCCATTTGCTCTGGCAGAAAATGTCC
>JANPCL010000034.1:0-5522 GCA_031430915.1 Hyphomicrobiales bacterium | reverse complement strand
AGGTTCAACCAAGCCAAAAAAACAGGTCCCGATCAACCAGAAAAGGAGCAGCAACCGACCCATCAGTCTTATCCTTACCCCCTGATGAAAAATCAATATTAATGAAGATCAATCTGCCACGCAATTGAAATCAAATCCCCAGATTGTGGGTTCCAGGGACGTTACAAGTTTCGGTGACAGTGCTGGACTGCACCCATCAGAATGGGGGGTGAAGTTACTCTGCCGCTTCCACTTCATCGTCTTCGATTGGAGGACGTGCTGCCATTTCTTTTTTGATTTCTTCTGCCACGAGAAACGACAGCTCAAGAGCTTGCGTTGCGTTCAAACGCGGGTCGCAGAAGGTGTGGTAGCGGTCATTGAGATCTTCGTCACGAAGTGCCCGAAGTCCGCCGGTACATTCGGTGACGTCCTTGCCAGTCATCTCTACGTGGATGCCGCCGGCGTGGGTGCCTTCGGCGCGGTGGATCGCCATGAAGCGGCGCACTTCCGAGAGGATAGCGTCGAAGGGTCGGGTTTTGTAGCCACTTGTGCTCTTTATGGTGTTGCCATGCATGGGGTCCGACGACCAGACCACCACCCTGCCTTCCCGCTTCACTGCGCGGATCAGGTCTGGCAGGTGCTTTTCGATTTTATCGTGACCAAAGCGGGCGATCAGGGTCAGACGGCCCGGCTCGTTTTCGGGATTGAGAATATCAATGAGCTTGATCAGATCATCTGGTTTCAGCGATGGGCCGCATTTGAGACCGATCGGGTTTTTTACGCCGCGGCAGAACTCGATATGGGCGTGGTCGATCTGGCGTGTGCGGTCGCCGATCCACAACATGTGGCCCGACGTTGCGTACCAATCGCCCGATGTTGAATCGACGCGGGTGAGCGCCTGCTCATACCCCAGCAACAGCGCTTCATGACTGGTGAAGAAATCGGTGGAGCGCAACTGTGGGGCTGTGTCTGCAGTGATGCCGATGGCTTTCATGAAGCCAAGGGTTTCAGTGATACGGTCTGCCAGGTCCTGGTATTGTTCGAAGGCGGGCGAGTCGCTGAGGAACCCGAGGGTCCAGCGGTGGACGTTTTCAAGATTGGCGTAACCACCTTGGGCGAAGGCGCGCAGCAGGTTCATGGTGGCAGCGGACTGGCGATAGGCCATGATCTGGCGTTCAGGATCAGGCTCGCGGCCTGCCATGGTGGCAGCGGGATCGTTGACGATGTCGCCGCGATAGACGGGATATTCAACGCCATCGACCACTTCCGTGGGAGCCGAGCGGGGCTTGGCAAACTGACCCGCGATGCGACCAATTTTCACAATAGGCAGGCCGCCGCCGAATGTCAGCACAACTGCCATTTGCAGGAAGACGCGAAAGAAATCGCGGATGTTGTCAGCCGAATGTTCGGCGAAGCTTTCAGCACAATCGCCACCCTGCAGCACAAAGCCACGGCCTTCTGACACGCGGGCCAAGCGCTTTTTCAGCTTGCGGGCTTCACCTGCAAACACCAGTGGCGGAAACCCGGCAAGACGCTTTTCTGTCGATGCGAGGAACGCGGCATCCTTATAGGCCGGCATCTGTTGCACCGGGAGAGAACGCCACGTTTCTGGAGACCACTGCTGTTTCATTTTCCAACCAAACCTTACTCAAGAATTTTGGCTATACCGCAACGCAAAAGGAAAGGCGAGTCTTGCAAACAGAGTATTGGAAACCATATCTCGCAAGGAAATCTTAATGGTACGATTTTATGAGACGTCCGGGGGCTGCGCTAAATCGAAAGTTGGAGATAAGTGTCATGCTTAATCCAGACATGTTCTACGCCGCGCCCTGGGGCGAACTGTACCGGTTCTTTGTGGCTGGCAATCCGCCGATAGTGTTGCAGCTGTTGATTATCAACACGGCTTTTCTGGTATTTTTTATTGTGCGCAGACTGCGCAGGCGTACACCCGTGCGCTCCCAAGGTGCCTCGATTATCCAAGGACTGCTTATCGCAGTGAATGCCACGTTGATGTTTGCGCCGCAACTGGTGCCGCACTCTGGCGCCTTGCTCGATCGGTTTCCAACGTACCGGATTCCGGGCGTTGGTTAAGGCCTAAACGCCATGGCGTTTTCGATAGTCGGCAAATGATTCCTGCGCGGATTTGTAGGCCACTTGTTTGTCCACACTCCAGTATCGCAGGTTTTCAATGCGGACGGGATCGCCTGTCACGGCACAGCGAACAAAATCACCGGGGGTAATGACCTCGTATTCATGGTCGAGGTAGCGCAACTTCGCTTCGCGCTGTTTCGGAAATATCGGGTCCATGCGGTTCATTGTCGTGGGTTTACCGAATTGGCGGTTTCAAAACAAGGAACCTTGTTTGGTTGAGGGAATAGCCTGAACCTTCAGGTCACCGTCTGCAAATTCGATTGCCAGTGCTGCACCGGGTTGGACATATGAGGCGGCGCGAACGGGTTTTCCCGCAGCATCGCGCACTACGGCAAAGCCGCGCGCGAGTACGGATTTGTAACTCATGGCTTGCAGCAATTTGGCTTCGGCGAGGAAGCGGTCGGTGCGGCGGGCCAGAAGTTGTCGCAGCGCACGGTTGGTTCTCGCAGCAAGTTCGGGAACACGGCGTCTGCTTTCGGCAAGACGGTTTTGCATCGTGTTCAAGGACAGTCGGCCTGCGCTGCGGGCGAGGGCCAGTCCATGACGTTGGAGGTTGCTGCGGAGGGAGGCTGGAAGTCTTGCCGTTGTACTATCCAGGCGCTGTCTTGAGATAGCCAGCATGTCGTCGGGTTTGGGAAGGGCGCGGCTGGCGGATTGCAGTCGGAGTTTCCGGTCTTGCAGGACGCGGGAGATGGCGCGGCGTTGGCGGGCAAGGAGTGACGCGGTTTCGGCGAGGAGATCGGCGCGGACGGGTACGGCGCGTTCGGCTGCGGCTGTTGGCGTGGGAGCGCGCCAATCGGCGGCGTGGTCGATCAGCGTAGTATCGGTTTCGTGGCCAATGGCGGAGATGATGGGGATGTGTGAGGCGGCTACAGCGCGGACGATGGCTTCGTCGTTGAAAGGCCAAAGGTCTTCAAGTGAACCGCCGCCGCGCGCGACGATGAGAAGGTCAGGTGGCTCGGGCATAGCGTTGAAGCCATTGATGGCGGCGACGACTTCGGCTGCTGCGGTTTCACCCTGCACGCGGACAGGCCAGACCATGACATGGCGCGGAAAACGGTCAGCCAAGCGGTGCAAGATGTCGCGGATGACGGCACCTGTGGGCGAGGTGATGATGCCGATTTTCTGTGGCAAATATGGCAGAGGTTTTTTGCGGTCGCTATCGAACAGGCCTTCGGCAGCGAGTTTGCGTTTGCGCTCTTCAAGCAGCGCCATCAAGGCACCCACACCTGCGGGCTCTACGTTTTCGATGATGATCTGATAGGATGACTTGCCGGGGTAGGATGTGAGCTTGCCGGTGGCGATAACTTCGAGGCCTTCTTGCAGCTTTGACTTCAAGCGGTTGAAGCCACCGCGCCAAATGACGGCGTCGATTTTCGCTCCCTCGTCTTTCAGCGAGAAGTAGCAGTGGCCTGAACTGTGGGGGCCGCGAAAACCGGAGATTTCACCGCGCACGCGCACGTGACCAAAGCGATCTTCAATGGAGCGCTTCAGGGCGTGGGAAATTTCTGTAACCGAGAACTCGTTGAGGTTCGAGGCTGGTTCACGGATTTCACCGGTTTCGGGATCGAATGACAGGTCAGTGGACATAAGAGGTTTTCATTTGATTCTGGACTAGCACATGCGAGAAGCGCCCGCAAAGACGGTGATGATGGAGTGCGTGGCGCATCCCTTTAGGCTCGCAAGGGCTCGCACCTCAGGAGGAGGGGTTTTGGTTGTTCCAAGCGACCCCTCATCCTGAGGTGCATCGCCCTATCACGATGCCTCGAAGGATGCGCCACAAGTGGAGAAATTGAATGAACATACTTCTCATTGGTTCCGGCGGGCGTGAGCATGCCTTGGCATGGAAGCTCAAGCAAAGTCCGATGCTGGACCAGTTTTATTGTGCGCCGGGGAATCCGGGCATCGCGAAGCTGGCGAACTGTGTTGACCTGGATGTGACGAAACACAGCGATGTGATCGGGTTTTGCCAGAAGTACTACATCAACTTTGTTGTGATTGGTCCGGAGGCGCCGCTGGTTGCGGGATTGGTGGATGATCTAACTGCTGTGGGCATCAAGGTGTTTGGGCCGCGCAAATATCCAGCACAGCTTGAAGGCTCCAAGGGCTTCACCAAGGATATTTGTCGCGCTTACACCATTCCGACTGCTGACTATGAGCGCTTTGATGATGAAGGTGCGGCGCTGGCTTATCTGGCGAAAACTGGTGCGCCGATTGTGATCAAGGCGGATGGTTTGGCGGCGGGCAAAGGTGTGACTGTTGCCATGACGTTGGAAGAGGCAGTCGCTGCAGTCAAAGACATTTTCACTGGTCGCTTTGGTGGCGCGTCTTGCGTCATTGAGGAATTTCTTGAAGGTGAAGAGGCCAGCCTGTTTGTGCTGTGTGATGGCGACAATATTCTGCCTCTCACGACTGCGCAAGATCACAAGCGCGTTAGCGAGGGTGATATGGGTCCCAACACGGGTGGCATGGGAGCTTACTCACCAGCACCTTGCATGACCAATGCACTTGTCAGAAAGTCGATTGAGAAAATTGTGAAGCCCACCGTGAAAGCTCTGGCGGACGCGGGGCATCCTTACAAAGGCGTTTTGTATGCGGGCCTGATACTGACGAAGGAAGGTCCGAAGCTGATTGAATATAATGCGCGGTTTGGTGATCCGGAAACGCAAGTTATTATGATGCGGATGGAGTCGGATTTATTGCCTTTGTTGATTGCTTGCGCGGATGGAACTTTGAACCAGCAACAGGTGCGCTGGAAAAGTGATGTGGCTTTGACGGTTGTGTTGGCGGCGAAGGGCTATCCAGGTGACTATGCAAAACTAACTCCTATCAAGGGTTTGGATGCTGATCTTGGCGCGGGAGTTGAAGTGTTCCATGCAGGCACTGCGATGCAGGATGAACAACTGGTTTCAAATGGTGGCCGGGTTTTGAATGTGACCGCGATAGGCCACACGGTGAAGGACGCACAAACCGCTGCCTATGCCGCCGTCGACAAAATTGACTACGCCGATGGATTCTGCCGCCGTGATATTGGCTGGAGAGCGCTGTGATGAAAATCGGTCTGGCACTGGGCGGCGGCGGTGCGCGGGGCATTGCGCATATTGCCATGCTCGAGGTGTTTGACGAGATGGGATTGAAGCCAGCGATGATCGCGGGCAGCAGCATGGGGGCTCTGGTCGGGGCCTGCTATGCGGGTGGAATGAGCGGCAAGGATTTGCGCGAACATGCGTCGAAACTACTGTCCAATAAAATTGACTTTGCAAAATATGTGTTTGGCAATCGCAAGACCAAACTGACGGAATTGATCTCGCTTGGCAGTCTGGTGTCACTGCATCTCGGCGGTGAAAAACTGGCTGATCTCGCCCTGCCAGATCACCTGCCGAAACTGATTG
>JANPCL010000033.1:0-7096 GCA_031430915.1 Hyphomicrobiales bacterium | reverse complement strand
GGGAGCTTCTCCAGAGGAGAAGCGACTCGTTGTTAGTCCACCTTCAATGTTGAAAGTTTAGGGAGGTGCCGCAACACGTCGCTTCTCCTCTGGAGAAGCTGCCCGAAGGGCTGATGAGGTCTCTTCTTTCACGCATCTGGCCGTGACATCCATTTGATGATCCACATTTCGACGGGAACCCATCCGAGTCCTGCGATGACATAGAACGGCAATTCCAGAGTCATGCCACGTCCAACCACAAGTATGCCGCCCACGGCCATCATGACCAACGAATAGACCGTCATCCACATGATGGTGAGAAAAGTGCCGATGGCTTTGCGGGTGCGAAGTTTCATGGCTGCTGCTTAGTCGAATTTTCCGGCACGGGAGGTGCGGCCAAAGGGCGCTTGCCGGGGCAGGGTGCCGCTCCGTAAAGATACTATCATGCACTCCTCCCGGACATTGAATTCTCCCGCCGTCGCAATCTGGCTTTGGGCCATTGCATTCCTGATCCTTTGCATGGTCATTGTTGGTGGAGCAACGAGGCTGACGGACTCCGGATTGTCGATCACGGAATGGAAGCCGCTACTTGGAGCAATTCCACCTCTTTCAGAAGCCCACTGGTTGGAGGCCTTCGACAAGTACAAACTTATTCCCGAATACCAGGTCCAGAACAAGGGCATGAGCCTTGAGGATTTCAAGTTCATCTATTGGTGGGAATGGGCGCACAGGTTTCTGGGCCGTTTCATTGGATTTGCCTTTGTTATTCCCCTGGTAGTTTTCATTGTCACCAAACGCATTGCGTCCTCACTGTGGCCGAGACTGATCGCCCTTTTCGTCCTCGGTGGCCTGCAAGGCGCACTGGGCTGGTACATGGTGTCCTCCGGCCTTTCAGAGCGGGTGGACGTCAGTCAGTATCGCTTGTCGGCACATTTGAGCCTCGCCACCGCATTGTTTGCCGCCATCGTTTATACAGCCCTTACCGTGAAGCGTGAACCGAGGCGTCCATCATGGTGGGGCAGCGGACTCGCTTTGAGTTTTGCAGCCCTGCTGTTTGTTCAGGTAGCGGCGGGCGGTTTCGTGGCGGGACTGGACGCGGGCCACGCGGCCTATGACTGGCCCACCATGAATGGCCAATGGCTGCCGGACGGATTGCAATCGATGCAGCCCCTCTGGCGCAACTGGTTTGAGAATGCGCTGGCCGTGCAATTCAACCATCGCATACTCGCCTATGTGCTCTTTGCACTTGCGCTGGTGCAGGCTTTTCTCCTGCGCCAGCGCTCGTCGTTCGTTGTTCTGCTGGCGGTGCTGGCGCAAATCCTGCTCGGTATTTCAACCGTGCTGGGGGAAGTGAAATTACACACGGCCCTGGCCCATCAGGCCACGGCCATGATCTTGCTTGCTTTCGCCATCCGCCACTATGTGGTGGTCAGCCGAGGGCCTGTTCCAGATCGGCGATAATGTCCTTCGCATCTTCAATGCCGATGGACAGGCGCACTACATCAGGTCCGGCCCCCGCCTTAATCTGCTGGTCTTTCGTCAACTGACTGTGCGTTGTGGAGGCCGGGTGAATGATCAGCGAGCGCGTATCGCCGATGTTGGCGAGATGCGAGAACAGCTTGACGCTCGATACGGTTTTCACACCTGCGTCGTACCCACCTTTCAGACCAAAGGTGAACACAGCCCCTGCACCTTTCGGCGCATATTTCTGATGCAGCGCATAGTGCTTGTCATCTTTCAGGCCAGCATAATTTACCCAAGCCACAGCCTCGTGCTTTGATAACCAAGTCGCCACTTCAACCGTATTTGCGCAATGCTTTTGCATCCGCAGCGCCAGCGTTTCGAGGCCTGTGAGAATAAGGAACGAATTCATCGGAGCAATGGCGGGTCCAAGGTCGCGCAGGCCCAAAACACGGCAGGCAATGGCGAAGGCGATGCCACCAAATGTCTCGTGAAATTTCAGGCCGTGGTAGCTTTCATTGGGTTCTGAGAGCAGCGGATATTTGCCGGACGCTGACCAATCGAAATTGCCGGCATCCACAATCACACCACCCATGGAGTTGCCGTGTCCGCCCATGAATTTGGTGAGTGAATGTAGCACGATATTTGCGCCATGCTGAATGGGCTGGCAGAGGTAGGGAGTTGCCAGTGTATTATCGACGATCAGCGGCACGCCGGCCTTTTTGGCGATGGCTGCAATGGCTGCAATATCCGTGATGCGGCCACCGGGATTGCAGATCGACTCAATGAAGATGGCCTTTGTCTTGGGAGACAGCGCTTTCTCGAACGTCGAGATGTCTTCAGCATCGGCCCACTTCACATGCCAGCCGAAGGATTTGAAGGAATGGTTGAACTGGTTGATTGAGCCGCCATAAAGCTGACGTGCAGCAACAAATTCATCGCCGGGCTGCATCATGGTATGGAACGCCAGCAATTGAGCCGAGTGACCCGAGGCAACGGCCAGTGCCGCGGTGCCACCTTCAAGTGCGGCCACTTTACCTTCAAGCGCCGACGTCGTCGGATTCATCAACCGCGTGTAGATGTTTCCAAAGGCACGCAACGCAAACAAATCAGCCGCGTGCTGCGCATCGTTGAACACGAAAGCCGTTGTCTGATAGATTGGAGTGACGCGGGCACCTGTTGCCGGATCGGGGGCGGTGCCTGCGTGAATGGCCAGTGTTTCGAAACCGTGTGTCGTCATGGTGTAGTCTCCCATTGAAAGCGGCAAACTAGACGGGGATTGCTCCGTCTGCAATCACATAGGTCGCATGCGCGAAAGCAGACCGTCCTTGTCCCAGAACTGGTGCTTCAAGGCAGCGAGCACATGCACAATCACCAGAATCTTGGCGGCATTTCCCAGCAATTCATGGGCGCTCATCGTCCAGTCTCCCAGATTGCGGGTTTTGTGTACTTTTGCGTTTGCGTTGTCATATTTGGTCCCCAAGTTTGAAACTTGTTTGACAGTCCCCCAAAAAATACTTGATTTCGCCCGTTGCGCATCCTTCGAGGCTCGCAAGGGCTCGCACCTCAGGATGAGGGAGTATGTGTAGCAAAAAACACCACCTCATCCTGAGGTGCCCGCCTTCTTGCGGGCCTCGAAGGATGCGCAGCGGGTGCGCTCTGAGTTTTTCAACAGCCTTAGAAAACGGTTGAAATTCATTTTTCCTTCGAACCAATGCCCAGACTTTGCATCCTGCCACTTTCATGCAGGCTTTGCCGCTTGGAAGATATGACGCCAGAATTGCCGCCCACCCAGCCCCATTCTCCCGAGAGCTTGCCATATTCCATCTTGGGGCAGCGGTTCATCACGACACGTAGCCCGGCGGCTTCAGCCTTGGTAGCGGCTTCGTCATTTCTGACCGACAATTGCATCCAGAGAACTGCGGGTAAAGGCGCAAGGGAGAGCGCGTCATCAGTCACCGCCATGGCCGCTTCAGAATTTCGAAATACATCGACCATATCAATAGTAACGGGGATTTCCGCAAGCGTTGCATAAACTTTTTCACCCAGCAAATCCTGCCCTGCAAGGCCGGGGTTGACGGGGATGACTCGGTAGCCTTTGTCCTGCAGATATTTCATGACGAAGTACGAGGGGCGCACAATGTTTGCAGAGGCTCCAACCAGCGCAATGGTCTTCACCGATTGCAGGATGTCGCGGATGTAGTCGGGCGCGTAACTGTCGTGGTTCATTGAAGCTCCGGCCAATGCGGGTGGCGCTTGCTGATGAAGGCATCAAGACCTTCACAAGCCACACCATCCAGCATGTTGCGTGTCATAACGGCGGCGGCCATGCTGTAGGCATCTTCAAGGCCTAGGGCGCGCTGGTCATGATAGAGGCGCTTGCCATAACGCACGGCCGCCATGGATTTGCCGGCGATATGCTGCGCCACCTCATGCACATGGCTGCGCAATTCATTCTGCGGGATGACAGCGTTCACCAGACCGATCCGTTCAGCGAAGGCCGCATCATGCACCTTGCCCAGCAGCAACATTTCCATGGCATGCTTGGAAGACACAGTGCGCGACAGTGGCACCATGGGGGTGGAACAGAACAAGCCGATGCTGACACCCGGGGTGCAGAAACCCGCGCGCGGGCTGGCATAGGCGAGGTCACAGGCAGCGACCAACTGGCACCCGGCGGCACTGGCCAAACCATCAACCTCCGCAATGATGGCGCAGCGGTGATGGCTGATGCTGGTCATCAACCTGGCGCATTGACCGAATACGGATGCGAAATAAGCATGGCCTGCGTCGGCATCGTTTCGGCGCGCCGTCAACTCTTTCAGGTTATGCCCCGACGAGAACACCTTGCCTGTTGCGGCGATGATGATGGCCCCCACCGCATGATCTTCTTCGCAGGCCTGCAGCGCTGCCTGCAAGTCTGTCATCATGCCGGTGGAGAGGCTGTTGCGTGTTGCATCATCATTCAGGGTAAGACGCACAACACCCGTGGCGACCGCCGCATGCGACACGAAACTCATTCTGTTTCCGTCTCCAGAATTTTGAGTTTCTCGGCCCAGACCGGGTCGGCTTTCATCGCCTCAAGCACCGTCTTGTTGTTGTCCGAGGGGATCATGGCTTTCAGCGCCTTGATCATGCGTTCGCGCATATCAGCAGCCGTTTCCGTATCTTTTTCCAGTTCGGCAATTTGTTGCTTGGTATCGGCAGTCTGATCGTTGATGGAATTGTCATAGGCGAAACTCAGCGAGGTGACGCTGGTGTTCCATTCCGTCACGTTGGGAAAGCCCGCTGCCTTCACATCCGCCTCAAAAGCCTTGCCTTGCGGGGCCTGATCAACAAAATCCTGCAGGTTCTCGTAATTCTCCAGTTCCGCATCCTTGTATTTGTCGCGCACCAGCAAATAGGTGTCGAGCGCCTTCCTCGCCGTATCGGGTGTGAGCTCGATGGTTTCCACCACCGGCACGTCGCCCAAGCTCATGTCGTCTTCGGCAGCACCGTCGACCTGGCCTGTACTGGGATCGGCGGGATCAAGCGCATCGCCGGGGGCGGGCGGCATGGGTTCTGGCGCAGCGGCATCTGGCGCTGCCGGGGGCGGTGCCACGGGAACAGGAACGGGCTGCGCCGTAGGAGTTGCGGGGGCGGGCGGTGCGGGCTGTTGCTCTGCCAGCAATTCAGTCTCTTCCCACTGCATCAGGGGTACCGCATCGAACTGGTGGCCTTCTGATGTGGGCACGCCTGTGTCAACCGTAGCCCGGCCAAACGCCGACGTCAGCGCCAGAGCAGCGAAACCTAATATAAGTCCAGTTTTTCTCACGAGTCAGGCACCCCTCGACTTGCAGCTTAGCCAACCACAGGCCATTGCTCCACTACAAAAGCACGTGATGCGCAGAATTGCGGTATTATGATACCGCATCAAAAAACCATGGATTTTCCGGCCTCTTTGCTTGACTTTGCCACAGCTGAACGTCATAGACGCCCGGGAAGGCGCTGCTTCGGTGAGGCAGCGCTGTTGTTTTATGAAACCCTGAGAGATCTGGACTATGACCACTTACACGGCGAAAGCCGGCGACATTCAGAAAAAGTGGGTATTGATCGACGCTGAGGGCCTCGTTGTGGGCCGCCTCGCCGCCGTCATTGCCAACCGCCTGCGCGGCAAGCACAAGGTGACCTTTACCCCGTCGATGGATTGCGGTGACAACATCATCGTCATCAACTGCGAAAAGGCAGTTTTCACCGGCAAGAAATATGACCAGAAGAAGTATTACTGGCATACCGGCTTTCCGGGCGGCATCAAGGAACGTGTGGCCAAGGACTATCTGGATGGCAAACACCCGGACCGCGTCATTGAAATGGCTGTAAAGCGCATGATGCCCGGTGCTTCGCTGAAGCGCCAGCAATTGACAAATCTTCGCATCTACAAGGGCAGCGAACATCCGCACATCGCCCAGAACCCAACGGTTCTCGATGTGAAATCCATGAACGCCAAGAATTCGATCAGGGGCTAATCCAAATGGCTGAAGCAACATCACTCCAAGACCTCGGCCAGGCCATGGGCTTGGCACCGTCCTCCGTCGGTTCCGCGCCGGTAGCACCTGTCGTTCCAAAAATCGACAAGCTGGGCCGGGCTTACGCCACGGGCCGCCGCAAGAATGCCATCGCCCGCGTCTGGATCAAGCGCGGCAAAGGCAAGATCACCGTCAACGGCAAGCCGATCGAGACATATTTCGCCCGCCCCGTTCTCCGCATGCTGGTTTCCCAACCCATGATCCTTGTTGCCCGCAACACGGAAATGGACATTGACTGTACCGTGAATGGTGGTGGTCTGTCGGGTCAAGCCGGTGCCGTGCGCCATGGTATCTCCCGTGCTTTGACCTATTTCGAACCCGGTCTTCGCGGCGTGTTGAAAAAGGGCGGCTTCCTCACGCGTGACAGCCGTGCTGTCGAGCGTAAGAAGTACGGCCGTGCCAAGGCACGTCGTCGCTTCCAGTTCTCGAAGCGCTAAACTTTCAGACATCGATTGCAGGGGGCCGTTCGCGAGAGCGGCCCTTTTCGTTTGTTCAGCTTCAAGACGTGTCGACCCGCTGCGCATCAAACGCCAGCGCATGACATTCGCGCAGTATGATATCGATGTCTGCTTTTGAATGCTTGTCCCGTCCGGGTGGCGGGCCGGGCCTTAGGGGTGACGTGAATTTCGGGTTTGCCAGCGCCAGCCGCCGCGCTTTCCATCTCGCCATACGAATGGCTTCGCGTGGAATATTGCCAAGTGCTGCAAGCGTCGCATCAAGCCGCCGCCGCAAATGCGTGGTTGCGGCCTCGCTGCAAAACCCGCCCGCAGGCCGCTTGAACAGGGCAAGGAATTGTGCGCGTGGATCGGGTGCGTGCACCATTCGGATACGGGGACCGGTTATGCGGGACGGCTCTTCGACCCAACTGTAGGGAACGCGCGCGTCAAACAACGGGAAAGCCACGGGCCGGGATGTCTCGCCCTTGCGCTTTATCACAAGCCCTACTGGCATGGGGCGCTGCGGTTTCAAAGCAACCGTCAAACCCCGCGCCGCAATCACACTCAGCCGACGAACAGCCGTTTCAGACTTGAAAAGCCCCAAGGCCACAGCCCGGTAAATCCCAAGCGGCAACCGCAACTCCCCGTGAAATG
>JANPCL010000032.1:0-8566 GCA_031430915.1 Hyphomicrobiales bacterium | reverse complement strand
GGTAATTGAAAGTTTGGTTAAAATTATGGATCAAATTGAATAGATTCAGGAAATTCCATTTTTCCCATGTTTTTTGAGGGCTTTGCAGGCTTTTCCCGGCATTTAGGAGCTGGGGCTGAGTGAGAAAGCAAGGTGGTCTTCCATGGTTAGAGTGCAAAAAGTACCTGTTGTTACCCCCCAGACTTTGGCGAATCCACCCGCTTTGGATGTAAACTATCTCAATTCTGCAACCTTTGATGACATTAGCTTGCGCAGTGAAATTATTAGCTTGTTCCGACAACAGATAAAAACCCTTGGCGATCAATTGGCCGGGCCTGTAGACGGCAAGACTTGGACCTATCTGACCCACACGCTGAAAGGGTCGGCTTCGGCTGTCGGTGCGGGTGAGCTTGGGGCTTTGGCGGAGCGATGGGAAGCAGAAGGTTTTCCTGCTTCGGGTGCAGCCCGCCTCGCGCTGACTACGGAATTAGCCAAGTGTTTCTCTGCTTTCAATGCGGTTGCTGATCAACTCTGACGCTGCAGGTTGCCATGTCCGATGGCTTCTCCTAAGAGAACGCCAAATTTGCATTCGGATAGTTCAACCATGGCCAAGATCACTTTCATTCAACACAACGGCACGGAAATCGAAACAAAGGGCATTACCGGCATGACGGTGATGGAAACGGCGGTGAAACACAACGTCCCGGGAATTGACGCCGATTGCGGCGGTGCCTGCGCCTGCGCCACCTGCCATGTCTATGTCGAGCCAGAATGGCTGGACAAACTTTCGGCCAAGGGCCCAATGGAAGCCGACATGCTGGATTTTGCTTTTGACATTCGTGACAACAGCCGTCTGTCTTGCCAGATCAAGGTGAGTGACGCGCTGGATGGCCTTAGGGTGAAGGTGCCGGAAAAGCAGTTCTAAGAAAGAACGTTACTTCATCGTCTTCTTGAGCCTATTCCGCATTTTCGCGACTTCTGCGCGACGGTCTGGTCTGCCCAGCAATTTGCGTGAGACATCGCGCCTCTCGTGCACAGCAGCGATCGCAAGGCCCATGGGCACTCCGGTTTCCACCAGCAGGGCTTCTGCAAGCTGCAAGCTTGCTTCCATGGTTTCGGGTACTGCTTCGGTGACGCCTGCTTCATAAAGTTTCTGGGCGTGGCGTTCATCACGGGCACGGGCGATGATTTTCAAATCCTTGTGGTCTAGTCGCACCAGACGCAAGATCTGTTCGACTCGCTGCGGTGCGTCCATGGTGATAGCCAAGGCCTTGGCGTCCTTCAGCCCGCAGGTTTCGAGAAAAGCAAGATTGGCGGCATCGCCGAAGTAGACCTTATAACCAGCCTTGCGCCCACGGGTAACATTGGCAACGTCGAAATCCATTGCCACATAGGGGATGGATTGTTCCGCCAGCATATCTGCCACCAAAGCTCCCACACGCCCAAAACCTGCGATGACGACGTGGGAGGTTTGATGGTCTGGTGGCTGCTCCATGTTTGCCGCCAGATCGCTGATACTGGGTCCCAGCTTGTTGCGCAGGGATTTCGCCAGTTTTGCCAAGAGTGGAATCAGCATCATGGTGAGGGTGACCAGCAACAGGATTGCTGAAGTTTCCTGATTTTTAAACAGGCCCAAGCTTGTGGCTGCTGCCAACATGACAAAGGCGAATTCACCGCTGGGTCCCAACAGCAACGCCGCTTCCAGCATGGGGCGCTCGGGCAAGCCGAACAGTTTTCCACAGGCCAACGTCACAGCACATTTAATGGCGATCACGGCAAGACCCGCAGCGACGATCTGCAGGGGCGATTGCAATAATAGGCCAATATCAAGATTGAGGCCTACCAGAAGGAAGAACATGCCGAGGAGCAGACCTTTGAAGGGTTCAATGATGGTTTCAATAGCGCGGCGATATTCGGTTTCCGCCAAGACAAGCCCGGCGATGAAAGCGCCGAGCGACATGGACAGGCCGGCCATAGCTGCGGCGGCGCCGGTACCGACTGCGATGAAAAGCACTGCTGCCAGAAACAGTTCAGGGCTTTTAGACGATGCGACGAGGCGCAGCAGGGGTGTTAAAGCAAATCGTCCAATCACGACAATCAACAGGGCTGCCAACAAGGCTTGCCCTACGGCCCAAAGCAGAGCCAGACCCAGATTGGTACCAGCAGGCGCGGCCAAGGCCGTGACAATCAGCAACATCGGGATGACTGCCACATCCTGCATCAGCAGCACGGCAAAGCTGATGCGCCCGGCTTGCGATCCCAGACGTTTCTCTTCCGAAAACAACTGAATGATGATGGCGGTGGAGGAGAGGGCGAGGGCCATACCGATGACAACGGCCTGCTTCGTCTCAAAGCCCAGCAGGGCGGCCCCGGTGGCCAGCATAGCTGTTGAGAAAATCACTTGCGATCCTCCGAGGCCGAAGACCAGTTTGCGCATGGTCTTCAAGCGCTCGAAGGACAATTCCAGTCCGATCAGGAACAGCAGGAACACCACACCCAGCTCTGCCAGTCCGGCCACCGCTTCAGGGTCGGTGATTGTCAGGACGGGAAGCGATGGAATATTCTCGCTTATCCGGCCCAAAACGTGCGGACCCAACAAAAGTCCCACCACCAGAAAGCCGAGAATGCTGCTGAATCCAATCCGCATGAGCAGCGGCACAATGATGCCTGCCGCCCCGAGCACGATGAGAATATCCTTGTAGTGAGAAAAAGAGTCACTGGCCATGCGGGTGATTGTGGACAAAGCAGCACGGCATGTACATAGGAAAGACTTGGAGATCAGCCGCTACTGGAAGGGCAATAGTCAGCGAAGGTTCTGATCTGCCTCACAACCCTCACTAAATTTTCCTCGCAAAAGGGAAGAGTGAATGAACCACGTCCGTGCGTCACCGCTCCTGCGCCCATCTTGCTGCCTGTGTTGGCAATGGCGCTTTCACGTTGGGAGATTTTGTATTGCCTGTAAAACCTGTGACAGATAACTGAAATCAAACATTAACTTGCATGACATGCCGAACAGTGAGACTGAAATCATTCAGTCTAAACCAACAAGCGGTTAATCCCGACTTTGAGATGTTCGAGTTCTCGTGTTTCGCTAGGCGGGGTAATGGCGATGGCATTCCCAAAAATGGTGGCTTGGCCGCGATCTTGTAACGTCTGATGCATCACTGCGAGATCGCGTACCGGCACAATCCAACCATTGTGCAGAAGTCGGCGCGCCAAACCCGAACTCCATCCCGTGCCTGTTGCTGCGGCAAAAACTGATTCCGCAATGTGGTGCTTGAGCTTCCATGGCCTTTCATCTAGAGGATAAATCGTCAATGGCTTCTTGCTGGCCACAGCTTCGGCAAGCATCGATTCACTTTCGCCGGTCACCACAATGGAATCGGCATGGGCCAAATAATCCAGATAAGGATTGTGTGCGTTAGCCGCCTGCCAAACATGTATAGGAGCGTATGGTGCCGTCCGTTTGATTGCGGCGACAGCATCTGCAGGCGTTCGTCTACTGGTGAGAAACGTGAGCTCACCCCCAATCCTATCGGCAGCGACCTGTAACGCCGACGCCATGCCTGCTGCCGCCGGTCCACTGAATACATGCTGTGCAGTCGGTCCGCCTACCAAGACAAGTACGCGGCGTTTCACCGTAGCTTGATATGGACTTGGCGTGCTGTCACGGAGGCTGGCCAAGGACGCAGCATCTATTTTTGTCGGAGGCACGGCTAATGTAAATAATCCTGCCCGCGGCAATTGCCGAAAATGCACGCAACTTATCAAGAGGTCAATGACGGGAGGTCCGGCGATGGCCTTGCGCCCTAGCATAATGATTTTAGTTTTGCCACCGCTTTGTTTCTTGATCCAGCGAGCCACGGGCAGAGTGCGTCGTCCCATGCCGACTAATACTTGAGGAAAGTCTTGTATCAAGGCGGCCTTGCATTCGGTCTTTAAACTCAGCAAGCTTGCGCCCAGCAGCGGGTTAGGCAGAATATTGAGAAGGTTAAACTTTAACGGAAATGCAGTTGCTTGCCATTCCATATGTCGGGCGAGGCCAGTTACCTGCGAGCTATGGCCGGGGCGATCATCCAGCAGCAGCCATACGCTGGGCGAGACACCGGAGTTGCCGTCAGTTAGCGTGGGGCCTTGAGTCATCTGCCTCGATGGGTGTGTTGAAATCGCGTAGTCTCTGCGATAGGGGATGTAATAAACCGCGTCAACTTCATCTATATGGTCACTGCAAAAGAATGCCAGAACTTGTTTTAATGCGCCATGGTGCCACGGTATGGGGGCAGGAAAATAAATTTTCCGGTTGGGGCGATACCGCCTTGAGTGCAACAGGTTTGCAAGAAGCGAAAACTGCTGGAAAGGCACTTGCCACTTTTGACTTTGATCTGGTGTTTACTTCGGTTTTGTTAAGGTCCCAGCAAACTGCAATTTGCGTTATGCAGCAATCAAATTCCCGGCCCCCGATAATACGCGCGGACTGGCGCCTCAACGAGCGTCACTATGGAGCATTGCAGGGGCATGGTCGGGCCGAAATGATTGCTCGCTTCGGGAATCAACAGGTGGTGGCGTGGCGCCGTTCATTTCATGCGGTGCCGCCACTTCTGGCCGACGATGATGGACGTTGGCTTGAACAAGTAACGCGTTGGCCAGAAATCCCATATGCAAGTCAACCGCGTGCGGAAAGCATGGCACAGGCGGCCGTCCGGGCCGAAGCCGTATGGGATGACGCGATTATGCCAGCTTTAGGCGCCGACAAAACGATACTAGTTGTTGCGCACACGAGTTCCTTGCGTGCCTTGAGCAAAATCATTCATGGGCTAGATGATACGGCTACAGAAGAGTTCCGCATTGCCACCGCCATCCCGCGCCGCTACCGTTTCAACGCGGACCTTTCGCTTGTCGACTACGAGGACATCCAAAGTGGCGTCAAATCCAAATTAAGGACACTTGTTAATCGGCTCAAACCGAAAAGATGGGGACTTGTGTAAGTGGATAGCTCGAGGTGTTGAGTCCTGGTTTGGCACTGCCAACATGGCAGTGGAAGCAATCCCTACCAGTCTGCACTTGCTCTTGGTGATGCGTTCGTGGTGACTTCGGACAGCGTATCCATGGTGACGGAAATGCTGTTGACGAACAAGCCCACTACGATATTTCGGTTGCCGGTTTCTTCTCTTGTGCCGCGCTGGTCGGCCCAGTCCGGAATTGGTGCGATGTTGGCGCGTGCGGGTGTTTTACATCCGCCGCGTGATGTGGATGGTTTGATGTTGCGTTTGCAGGCTGATGGCTATTTGTCGGACAGTTCGCAAATCAACGCGATTGCGGCGTCTCATGAGGCGGTGGTTACGCGGATCAGGTCTCTTCTCGCGTCGCCTTCTGCTTCTTGAAAGCAGTTTTAAAGTTCAATTTGCGCAAGGTCGAGGTTTCCATGCGGTAATAAATATTGCGGAGCAAGGGCCGCAGGGTTCTGATGTAGCCGTGGCCCATGCCGGCCCCCAGAACAGACAGGGGCAAATAATAGTCATTCGTGTCGACTGTGCCCGATGACCATGATTCTTTATGGGCATCGTTGGGTACCATCAGGTCAAACACGGCTATTTCATCATTGATGCAGGCGCGTTGCGATTGGTCCATGTGCAGACGACCGGGTGACAGGTCGGTCAGGGCATTCACGTGTGATGTGATGTACCCGTAGTGTGTATTGCGGTGGCGGAATCCAACTTCCCATGACACAGGCTGGTCTCCCGCTTTCAACTCGGTGACCACCACGTCTACAGTACCGTTCAACTGGCGCGAAAGTGTCTTGAGGAAAGCAAGATGCTTCGGGCAGCCGAGGACACGGTTTATGCGACCGCGTTCCGTGAGCCATGCATTCTTTTCGGCGATGGCGCTGGCCATTGCCATATCTGCGAGACTTCCCGGGGAAAGCTGTTTGAACGTTACTTGCCCCAAATCCTCAATGGATTTACGGATTTTCTTTCGGCGCTTGCGCTGGGTAGATGTGTAGCGGGCGTCATAGGCTTCTTCGTTTGCAAACGGCGTCAGGTCCAGAAAGGGAGCTTTTTCGGGAACCTGTGCATTGTGAAAAAATGCCGTGGCACAGGTGCCGATATGACTGTCGGCGCGCACATGGCGGAGTCGCAACAGGTCCACATCCTTCAAGCGGCGCAACACTGTAAGTGCGCTGTCCACCCATTGCTTTGGGTATTGGCCCTTACGGCAGAGCACATCCCCATATTGGCCAAAAGGTTCAGTGAGCCAGGTCAGTGTATTCAAGCCCATTTGCCGTGTGCGCATCAGCGGCCAGACAAATACCAATTCATCTTTATCGTAACCCGCAAACACATGCAGGGATGTTCCTGAACCTTCGGTCACATAGGTCTCAGCCCAAGCCATGACCCAATCAAAACTTTGGAACACGCTGCTGTGATTTTGCACATTCAGTTCAAGGTCACGCCACTTGGATTCGATGTCGCGCAGAGCAGGCAGCGTGGTTATGAGACTCATGGGTGAGGCTGGCATGGTCGTTGCTTTCAGACCGCCACGTGAGCCTTTCATAGTCGCGTCCACCCTAAGTGATTTAAACATAGACCCACTCTCCACGCTGGTGTGGCCACCATTAGGGGACAATAAGGAAAATTTTAGTGATGAATGCGTGAAGTTGAGGCCTTGGTAAATAATCGGTTAACTGCATTTTACCGACCTTTTTGCCACTGGCTTAATCCTTGATTTCCTTCTCGGTCTTGTCGCCGAAACTCAAGACTTCGCGCAGCAGACTTGTCAGGCTTTCAGATGTGGAGTCATCACGCGGAATGGGCCTGCATACGGCAAGTGCTGCAAGCCCGATCCGTGAGGTGAGTATGCCGTTTACAGCGCCTTCGCCCAGACGCGATGACAGCTTTCCGAGCAGACCTCTTCCGACAAAATGCTGGATCAGATTATCCGAGATCGCCAGACCGCCGGTCACAGCTAAATGTGTGGCAGCCATCCGGGCGAGTTTCAATGTAGAGAGTGTTGACGGCCTGCCGCCATAAAGCGTTGCAAGATCGCGCAACATGCCAAGGTTCTGCGATGCCACGAACAGAATGTCGAGCAGGGCGACGGGAGTTACTGTAGTGAGCAATGTCACACGTCTTGCGCGGCGTGCGATGATCTTGTGGGCCGCTTCATCCAATGGTGTAACGATAAGCGATTCTGCCAGTTTGACACGGTCTCGCGGATCCAGAATGTCATTGCTGTGACTTGCAAATTGCTGGAGGCCCCATTTCACATCGGCACGTCCGGCGTAGAGGCCTTCGAGTTCCTGGCAAACGAGAGTAGCAGCGGCTTGTTCGTCCAGATTGATGGCGCGTGCCGCTTGTTCCTGCACGTGTTCGATTTTGCGCAAACGCCAAAGGCCGATGATTTCCCTCAAGATGATGGCGATAGCGGCAAATCCTGCGACGCCCGCGATGGCGAAGGCCAGCCAGCCAAGCCACGGCGAAAGTGCAAAGAAGCTCTGTACCAGTTGGACGACTGACAGGCTTGCCCACATGGTGAACAGCCCGAACAGGGCTGATATCAGCAGGGTCAGCCAACGGAAACGATGTGGGGTTTGGGCTGTTACAGTGTGGGGCAGGGCGACCAGATCAGTGTGTTCAAGCTCTGGCTCAAAAACCAATGTGGGTGCAGCTGTTTTGGCTTTGGTTTTCGTGGGCTTTGCAGGTTGTTCATCGAGAACAAAGCCCTGGGGTGCACGGGGTTTATCCGTCATTGCAAGCGGTCTCCGAGAAGGAATTCCACCGCTTTGTCGAGGCGGATGTGGGGGAAGGTTCCGTCTTTCAACAGGGGTGGGCGGAATTTCACGAATTTGAGTTTGCCTTCGAGGCGCCCATCCAGCGCTGCCTGCGGATCGTCCGGCAAGTCACCGGGGAAAATGGCGGCTTCTTTTTGACCGTCGAAGCGCAAGTCGCCGATCATTTCGCCAGCTTGCGGAATGCCGACGATGCAGGGCAGGTCTTCGCCGTTCTGTTTCAGTGTTGCCTCGCGGGTGGCGCGGACCGCAGCGATGGCGGCTATGTCGAAGGCGGCACCTGTGGCATCGGCGCGGTTTGCGGCCTGATCAATCAGTGTACGGAGGATCACCTCCAGCTTGTCATGGCCAGAGTGGTGCAGCAGGTCAGCCTTGGTGGCGGCAAACAGCACGCGATCAACGCGTCGACCGAAAAGCTCTGTGAGGATGGTATTCTTACCCATGCGGAAGCTGGCGAGCACATCGGTGAAGGCATTGCGCAAATCTGTGACGGATGATGCGCCTGCATTCAACGCCGTCAAAGCGTCAACCAAAACGATTTGCCGGTCCAGCCTGGCGAAGTGACCGAAGAAAAACGGCTTCACCACTTTCGCCACATAGGAATCGTAGCGCCGCTGCATCAAGGCACCGAGTGTGCCCGGCTCAAAGTCCTGAGTCGCGGTCACATCAAGCGGTGCAAAAGACAGTAGCGGTGAACCTGCCAAGTCACCGGGCAGCAAAAAGCGGCCCGGTGGCAGCGTGGAGAGTGAGACGTCGGCTTCGCGGCAGCGGGCCAGATAGGCTGTGAACACGTCTGCGGCT
>JANPCL010000031.1:0-8633 GCA_031430915.1 Hyphomicrobiales bacterium | reverse complement strand
ATCAACGATTATCTCCACCTCCAGTTACTTCAAATTGTATTGTGTTCCCGTAGGGCGTGTGAGGGAGGACATGGGAGGAGCTAACAATCTGCGATGAATACGCGATCATAAAGGAGCAGGTTTTCCACCACGCAAATTGACAACCGCGTTGAGTTGATCAAAGTTGAAATTATGGAAGATAATTTGATCAAGTTTGTCCGCCGCAAAGACTATAAATTAGTGAGGAAGCTGGAAAGAGGAGGATTCGGCGAAACGGTCTTGCTCCACGATCCAATTATCGACGAACAACTAGTTTGCAAGAAATATTCACCGCTCGTTGAACAAGACAAAGTAGAGTTTTTTGCAAATTTCATCCAAGAAATCAAAATACTCTATTTCATAAATCATCCAAATGTTGTTCGCGTGTTCAACTACTTTCTGTATCCTGAACACTATACAGGTTACATTCTGATGGAACACGTAAAAGGCAAAGACCTCGAAGATCACCTTCGAACTTCGCCTGAAACTCTCAATTCTGTATTTGTCCAAACAATTGGTGGATTTGCGCATCTCGAAAACAACAACGTTCTACACAGGGACATCAGAAGCCAAAATATTCTTGTGGGGGAGAATGCTTCAGTTAAGATAATCGATTTTGGATTTGGTAAAAAAGTCAAAACAGAGACGGATTTTGACAAGAGTGTTTCACTAAACTGGCCGTTCACTCCACCACGAGAGTTGGCATTGGGAAAGTATGACTTTCGTACGGAGGTATATTTTCTAGGAAGGCTGTTTGAATCCGTGATTGATGACAGTCAGCTTGATCACTTTCAATACAAGTCCATTCTACAAGGAATGATAAGCATTGACCCAATGAAGCGGATTGGCTCTTTTAATGAGATTCAAACCAAAATAAGTAATTCGAGTTTCGCTGAAATTGATTTTGAAAATGACGAAATTCAGAATTATCGCGAATTCACAGGTCAGCTTGGCAATACGCTTAAGAAAATTGACCACAGTACGAAATATATCGAAGATGTAGATAAGATCATTCTTCGGCTTGAAGCAATTTACCAGTCGGTCATGTTGGAAGAATTCACGCCAAACAGTGCGGAAATTATTCGGTGTTTTCTGAATGGTGGTTTTAGGTACATTACAACAAACTTTATTGAAGTTGCTGCCCTCAGAGCATTTCTCAAGCTCTTGCGAGCTTGTGATAAAACAAAGAGGAACATCATTCTCCGCAACCTTCATTCAAAATTTGACAGTTTTGAGCGCTATTCAATTGTGAGAGATCTTGATGATGAAGTTCCTTTCTAATTTCAGCGAACGTTTTTCACAATGATATACTTAGTTATCGGAACCGAAAAATAGATACTTAGATTCACCAATAACTGACTGCGAGCGCAAAGGCGAAAATGTGCCTTTCTAAATGACTACATTTACCGTTAGATGCTAGAATCCCGCCTTCGCGGGAATGACGAGATTGGGTTGGTGGTTTTAAGTTCGCTGTGGTCGCTGTCTGTGACTGTGAACATCATTCGCAGAGAAACACAATCCCCCACCAGCGTCATTCCAAACGCGAAACGCAGCGTAGCGGCGTGAGTGATTTGGAAGCCCGCTTCGGTGGCGAGAGGCGTGATGGGTTGAGAGAGAGCGGGGTTCCAGCTCGCGCTTCGCTTGGCTGGAATGACGGAATTTGGGGTTGTTTGCTTGATGAAAAATGCGCACGTTGTCCCCTCCCCCCGAAGAGCGGGTAGGGGTGAAGGATCAGGCGGTGTCGGGCGTTGATCTGAGTCTGTTCCTCCGTATACGGAGGATAATGCGCCAGGCTGTGAAGATGAAGATGAGGACGGCTATCAGCGCGAGATAGGGCATGATGATCGCCAGCAGGGACATGAAAATCGCACCGACGATTTCCAGTGTGGCGATGACCGGGTTGCCGAGGCCGCCTGTGGTGAGGGTGGAGGTGCCGCGCAGAAGTGTCGTTGCACCTTGTGTGGCGGCTGCGGCTCCGCCGCCTGCGATGATGGCGAGCGTCCATTTCACCATGGGCGGCAAGTCGCCCAGCACGGCGTAGGACATGGCTATGCCTGCGCCAATGGCGGTGGGGCTGGCGATGCTGTCCAGCAGGTTATCCAGCACGGGAATATAATAGGCGATGATTTCCGTGATGGCGGCAACAGCGAGCATCAGCAGGGCCGGCGTGGTGGCGATCCACTGGAAGTTTTCGTTGATGGGAAGATAGCCCGCCTTCACCGCAAGGCCCATGGCGAGCAGCGGCAGGAACACGCGAAACCCAGCAGCGGCGGCCAAGCCTATGCCAAGCGATATGGGCAAGAGCAGTTGGAAGGGATTGTCCATGGGCTGACGTTACTTCAGTGAAGTCTCAGAGGCCAGAGCCTGTCACACGGACAAATCATCCGGGCAGGTGTCAGCCACGCCTTCAATGTGGGCGCGGGCGGTGTAGCGCGGCTTGTCGGTGGGGCTCAAGGCTTCGCCTGGGCTCGAGGCGAGTGCGAAATAATCGAAGCAATTCGCACTCACTTGCTCCACGCGGAAGCAGCCGCCACTCATTTCAGGGGTGTTGTAAAAGGTACAAAACAGGTTGTTGACCACGGACCATGTGCCTGTCGAGGTGCGGGTCGTATCCCAATAGTCAATGCCGCCGCCCTGCTTGTAGGTTTCCTTGACGGGGCTGCCGTCGGAGTAGACGCCAGACACGGCCTTGCCTTCGAAAATGCGGATGATGGCTGGACCATCCAGCGCCACGGGGCCCTTTGGTTGCTCGGTGGCATTGGCACCGTGGAGTGCCAACAGAAGCGCCGCAGCGGCTATGATTGTACGATGTGCCATTCGTGTTCGATCTTTGCGGTGAATTCGAACATTTTTGAGGCAGAGCAATATTTATCTGCCGACAGCTTGATGGCACGTTCAACGCTGGCGGGTTTCAGGTCCTTGCCGGTGAGGGTGTAGATCATTTTGACATGGGTGAAGACCTTGGGGTCTTCGGTTGCGCGCTCCGCTTCGAGGGCAACTTCGCAGCCAGTGATTTTCTCGCGGGATTTTTCGAGGATCATGACCACGTCAAAAGCGGTGCAGCCACCCAGACCGAGAAGCATCATCTCCATGGGCCGCACACCGATATTGCGGCCACCCGAGTCCGGTGCGCCGTCCATGACGATGGCGTGGCCGGAGCCTGATTCACCCACAAAGGCGCGGCCGTTCATCCAGGTTACTTTGGCTTTCATGCTGTCTCACTCGTCCGGTGAATTGGAGATTCTGACTTCAACTTCAACTTCGCCTGCGTTCAGAAAATCCAGAACCACGGCGAAACTCTCAAACAGCTTCAATTCCTTGCGTAACCCCAGAAGCCGGAAATGAACGGCTTGCGGTCGCATGGCAATGGGCTTGTTGGGAGCGAGGTCAAACTGGACTTCAGGTGGGTCATCGTAACGGGCGTTGTGGCGCAATTGAATGGCAAGGCAGATATCAGAACGCGCTGCCACCAATTCATCTTCGTTTTTTCCGGTGTTCAGAAGCGGCATGAAGCATTGGCCATCCTGACCGGCAAGTCCGGGAAGGGCCCAGGCGTGGCCGATTTTGATATCGCCCACATGGGCGGAATGGGCGTGGGCGCTGGCGATCATCCAGGGTAGAGCGAGAAATAAACGTCTGAGCATGGATATTGAATTGGCCCTTCATTCCGCGATTGTCAAAGCCAATAGACGTGATAGCGTTGTCGCATGGCTACTGTGCACTTCACGTCAAATTTGCGCCGCCATGTCGACTGTCCGTCGATGCTGGCGAATGGTGCTACTGTACGCGTGGTGCTGGACCAGGTGTTCGCGGCTCATCCGCGATTGGAGACTTATGTGCTGGATGATCAGCGGCAGCTTCGCAAGCACATGCGCATTCTGGTTGACGGACAGGCCATTCGTGATCTTGAAAAGCAATCAGACGCTGTTTCCCCGGATGCTGACATCTGGGTGATGCAGGCGCTGTCGGGAGGATGAGATGCAAAAGACTTTGATGATTTCAACGCGGAAGGGTTTGTTTGAGGCCGTGAAGACCCGTGGCGGATGGAAAGTGTCTGATGCGCATTTCGTCGGCGACAATGTCACGTTGATGTTGCGGGACCCGCGGGATGGCACGGACTATGCCGCGCTCAACCACGGGCATTTCGGGATCAAGCTGCATCGTCGGGATAGGGGCAAGAAAAAGTGGGTGGAGATTGCCTCTCCCAAATATCCGGAAAAGCCGGACGGATTGGTGGACAAGGATGGCTGGGGCAAGGACGTCAACTGGTCCACGCAACTGATCTGGGCGCTGGAATGTGGTGGCGGGACAAAAGCCAAGGGCACGATCTGGGCGGGCACCATGCCGGGTGGCTTGTTCAAATCAACGGATCGCGGGGATACGTGGGAGTTGATCGAGAGTTTGTGGCGTCACCCCGATCGCAACAAGTGGCTGGGCGGCGGCGCGGATATTCCGGGCATCCATTCCATCTGCGTTGATCCCCGCAATTCCGACGTTGTCCGAGTGGCCGTGTCCTGCGGTGGCGTCTGGCGGACGGAAGATGGTGGTAAAACCTGGGCGCAATCAGCCCATGGCATGAAGTTTGACAATGGTCCGAAGTCCGAGGCGGAAAGCCCGGACGGACAGGACCCACACATGATGGTGCAATGTCTTGCTGACCCTTCCAAATTCTGGGTGCAGCACCATGCCAGCATTTTCAAATCGGTGAATGATGGGGTGACGTGGACCGAGGTGCGGGCCAAGCCGTCGAGTTTTGGCTTTGGTGTTGTGGTGCATCCGAAGGAGCCTGACACGGCGTGGTTTGTGCCGGGCATCAAGGATGAAAAACGCATTCCCGTCGATGGCGCAGTGGTAGTGACGCGCACCCGGGACGGCGGCAAGACGTTCAAGGTTTTGAAAAAGGGCTTGCCGCAGAAACATGCCTATGACGTGGTGTTCCGGCATGGGCTGGCGATTGATGAGACGGGAGAGCGCTTGGCGATGGGGTCCACCACGGGAAATGTGTGGGTGAGCGAGAACGCAGGGGATGAGTGGGCGCAGGTGAGTTCGACACTGCCGCAGGTTTATGCTGTCAGGTGGGTGTAGAGTTATAGACGATATTTGTTTTGTGTCTATGACCCTTGTTATAGACGGATATTTCATTTATGTCTATAACTCATGGAAATTTTACCGCTTCATATTCAGACATTGTATGCCGAGTTGATCTCGCAGTGCCTTGCTGGCTCTGGCCCTACTGGTTCGCTTTATGAACAGGTGATCAAGGGCGACCGCTATACTTATTTGAAGTCACAGATTGGTGTTGTCAGGAAGGATACTTATATCGGAAGGTCAAAGGCGGACGAGACAATTGCTGCTCGTGAACGCATTGAGCGCGCCAATGCCTCGCTTCAAAACCGGAAGCAACTGGTCCAAACCTTGAAGCGGCATTTGCCATCGCCACATGCCACTGTCGCACGTGTTGTTGATGTGTTGAAATGGGGCGGTTTGATGGGTGATGCGGTGCTTGTGGGCACTAACGCCTACACGTGCTATCCTGCTTTGGTGGGGTCGCGATTGCAAGGTGAAGTGATGGCAACCGATGACACCGATATTGCCACAATGAATCTCGCGTTGAAAGGCAACAAAGCGGACGTCAGCTTTTTGCAATTGTTACAGCTGGCAGACCCAACATTCAGACCAGTGCCTTCTCTTGCCAAAGCGGGATTGCCATCGCAGTTCAAGGCGGACAATGGCTATAGGGTTGACCTGCTCACGCAAATGCGGAGTTCCCGGTCTGAGAGTGCCGTTCCGCTGGCCAATATTCAAGCGGGGGCGATGCCGTTGCAGCATATGAAGTGGCTAATGGACGACCCTGCACTTGCAGTGGTTCTGTTTGGTTCGGGACTATTGGTGCAAGTGCCGCAGCCTGCGCGCTATGCTGTTCATAAATTAATTGTTGCGCAGAAGAGAGCAAGTGTTGAGCGATTGAAGCGCGGGAAGGATCTGGTGCAGGCGCGGAGTCTTATTGAGGTTTTGTCGAAATCTGATCCAGGGGCTTTGCTCGACGCTTATGAGTCTGCTTGCGCACAGGGAAATGTGGGATGGAAGAAGCCTGTTGATATGTCTTTGCGGGAGCTTGGGTTGAGTATTGGGTAGCATAGAGGTTTTTTGAGTTTGGTTTGCGTGGAGACAAAAGGACCTCATCAGCCCTTCGGGCAGCTTCTCCAGAGGAGAAGCGACTCGGTGTTGGAGCGCCCTCAATGTTGATTGTTTGGGGAGGTGTTGCAGCAAGTTGCTTCTCCTCTGGAGAAGCTGCCCGAAGGGCTGATGAGGTTTCTTCAATTAGCCTAGAACCTTCAAACACCTCGCAAACTCGCTCGATCCCATCAGGCGTTTGCATCTTTCGAAGCGCGTCACCGCATAGGCCCAGAAATCGTCTGCCGGGTTTTTGTTGGCGTGCTGGATGAGGCCCCACAATGTCCACAAGAGATCGCACATGGCTTTGTAGATGACCATGCGGGCGTAGTCTTGTTTTGGCGGTTCGTCGTTGAAATAGGCGTAGAGCATTTCAAGGTCTTGTTCTGATGTGAAGCCGCCTTCGACCGAGAGATCGCCCAGGTCCCACATCGGGTCGTTCATGCCGCAGTATTCCCAATCGACGATCCACATGCGGGTGCCTGTATCGAGGAAGTTTTCGCAGAGGGGATCGCAGTGACAGGGGGCGAGAGGGGCGGGGTTGCGGGCGAGTGCCGTGCGGATCACTTCGGCTTCGCGCACGACCTCGTGGTAACCTTCAGGCAAGGTCACGGTTTTGGTTGCAAGGATTTTCAGGTAGTCGTCAATCATGGCTAAGAGTTCGAAGCGGAAGGGGAATGTTCCGCCTGAGGTGTGGAGTTTGTGCAGGGCAAGACCGGCGCGGGCGGGGCTGCCCAGGCGGGCTTTGAAGTTTTGCGGTGTCATCGTCACGGCATCGGGAACGAGTTCCGTGACCATGATGCCTGATGCAGCGTCGGCAAACAAAACAGCGGGTGATACGCCGGCAGTTGCTGCAACCTGCGCCGACACGGCTTCATTGGCGCGGTTGATGTATTCTTCTGTTCCGGCACCGGGAATGCGCAGCACTTTGTTATCCAGTCGATAGACCTTGTTGGTGAGGCCGCCCAGTCGTTCAATCGGCCCTGCATAATCCCTCAAGGCGGGTATGGCGGGCAAAAGGGCGCGGATGTCTTTTTCGTCTTCTGTGATCATGGTGGGGAGGCTAACATAGCGAAAACAGAAATGGGAAGAGACCATGGCCAAGCATGCAGGCTATCTGGGCGCTGTCTATGAGGCCAAGGGTGCCGAAGACGTTGCTGCCCTCTATGACAAGTGGGCGGCCAGTTATGATGCTGAGATGGCCGAGGCTGGCTATCAGCATCCGCAGGCGTGCGTTGCCCTGTTCGCGCGGCATGTGATGCGGGGTGCGGCACCGATTTTGGATGCGGGGGCAGGGACTGGCTTGATTGGCCCGTGGTTGCAGACGCTGGGATATCCTGAGGTTGAAGCGCTCGATATATCCGGGGGAATGCTGGATATTGCGCGGGCGAAGAATGTTTATACTGCGTATCACCAGTTGGCCCTGGGTTCGCCGCTGCCGTTTGCGGATGGGGCCTATGCTGGGGTCATCTGCGCGGGCGTGTTCACGTCCGGTCATGTGGGGCCTGAGGGTTTGGATGAATTGATCCGCATTTGCGCAAGGGGTGGGGCCGTGGCGCTGACGGTGAAGGGCACGCTATGGGACAATGGCTTTGCCGCCCGGGTTGATGATTTTGTTAGGCGAGGGGTGGTGATGATTGCGGAGCAGACAGAGCCCTATGTATCGATGCCTGGTGATGCGGCGACGACACCGAGCTTGGGTGTGGCGCTAGTGAAAATCCCGTGACTTTGGGATGACCCGCACGTTTCGGGGATGCCGTGTCGAGCTCTGCTGGTAGTTTGCCGGGTCAGGCCCCGGCTTTCGCACTTCGTCGGCGCGGGCCAATGTGTTTTTCATTGTAATGCCGTCTTCGGTGAGGTCCGCCAGCCAGTGGGTGCGGTCTTCGATTTTATGGGCGATGACGTGGATGATGCCTGTTCTTTTGTCGCGTTGCACGCGGCCTTTGATCAGCATAAGGCGCGCGCCCATGACCACGGCGCGGTGTTGTTCCAGCACGTCGGGCCAGACCACGGCATTGCAGACGGCGAACTCGTCTTCGAGGGTGAGGAAGACCACGCCCTTGGCGGAGCCGGGGCGCTGGCGCACCAGCACCACTCCGGCGACGGTGACGGTGCGGTCGTGGCGGATGGTTTTCAGTTTGGCGTTGTCGGTCACTCCTTCGGCGTTGAAGCGGGCGCGCAGGAATTCCATGGGGTGGGCTTTGAGGGAGAGGTGGATGGTCTGGTAGTCATTCACCACATGTTCGGAGAGTGGCATTTCGGGGAGGATGACAGATTGCTCCGTGCCCTGATCTTTTTCGTCGGCGTAGGCGAAGAGGGGCAAGGGTTTGGATTTTGTCAGCGCTTTCACCTCCCAGAGGGCGGCGCGGCGGTCCAGGCCCAGGGAGCGGAAGCAATCGGCTGATGCGAGTTTTTCAAGGGCGGGGAGGGGGAGAGATTTG
>JANPCL010000030.1:0-16780 GCA_031430915.1 Hyphomicrobiales bacterium | reverse complement strand
TTTTGAGAAAAATTGATTCTTTTCTTCTAATCTAGCCAAACACCATTGACGCTGCGCCGATCAGTCCTGAGTTTCCGCCGAGCGCGGCCTTTACAATTCGCACGTCCTTGAAGGCCAGCATGGCGTTTTTCTGGATGTATGCATCAATGCCAGGGTAGAGTTGGTCGAAGGCGTTTGACAGGCCACCGCCGATGACCACCATTTCCGGGCTGTAGAGATGCAGCAGTGATGTGATGCCGATGCCGAGAAGGCGGGCTTGTTCGTTGACTTGATGTTGGGCTGTTGTGTTGCCTTCATGGGCCATCTTGAAAACGTCCGTGGGCTGAACAGTTTTTCCCAGGGCTTTGCCCGCTCGTGCGGCGAAGGCGGGACCTGCGGCGTAAGCTTCCCAGCAGCCGGCGTTGCCACAGCTGCAGCGTAGCCCGTCGGGGTAAATTGCGAGGTGGCCGACGTGGCCAGCCATGCCTTTGCGTCCATGCAGCACATTGCCATCGACGATCACGCCGCCACCAATCCCCGTCGATACAGTGACGTAAACGAGAGACTTCAGGCCTTTTCCCGCGCCGTGTTTCCATTCACCAATGGCGGCGGCGATGCCGTCGTTCTCCAAATGGACCCGGCACTTGAGCTTTGCTTCCAAGGCGGCGCGAAGTGGAAAATTGATCATGCCCTTGATGGTGGGGAGATCGATGGCGAGGCCTTTTTCAGTGTCGAGAGGGCCCGGTGATGAGAGGCCGACGCCGACGATATCGGTCGTGCTCTTTGCAGCTTGCTCTGCCGCTTCGGCCAGTTTTGCCACAACCGCATCGCCGCCGTCTTGCGCAGGCGTGGGAAGGGAGACGCGGTTGCTGACGTTGCCATGTTCGTCGACAAGGGCGGCGCGGGTTTGGGTGCCGCCGAGATCAAGGGCGATGGCGAAGGGCATGTCTTTAAAGTGCTTTCAACCAGGCGATACGTTCGCCAAGATTGGCTGCACCGAAGGCGAGGGAGCCGAGGACCACAGTTTCGGCTGTGGCTTTGCGCAGTTCGGGAACGGTGTGCTCGCGAATGCCACCATCGGCAGCGAGGATAATGCGCTGGGGCAGGTTGGCTTGGGTGATCATGGCTTTGGCTTCACGCAGGCGGTCACAGGCTGATGCGTCGAGGCCCTGGCCTTTGACGCCGATGGCGGTGCCAAGCAGCGTGAGGAAGCTCAGGTCTTTCAGGAACGGTTTGGCTTCCGCAACCGGGGTTGAAACTTTCAATACCATGCCCGCTGCAATGTTGTGGCTCTTGATCTGGTTGATGGCTTCGGCGGCGTTGGTGTTTTCGGCGTGGACGCTGATGACATCGCAGCCTGCTTCTGCGAACTGGTCAATTTGAGAGAGGAGGACGTTGTCGGCCACCATCAGGTGAATGTGGATGGGGATCGCTGATTTCTTGCGCATGGCGGCGACTTGATCCGGGAAGAACAGGAAGGCGGGAGCGAAGTGACCGTCGGCGACGTCGATATGCAAGACGTCGGCATGGCCTTCGATGCGCTTCAGGTCTGCTTCCAGATTTAAGAGGTTCGCAGACCACATTGAAAATTCAGCGATGAGTTGACCATGGGGCAGGGCGTTGACGACGGCAGACATTCAGGTGTTCTCCTCGAAGAAGTTTAGAAGTGCTTGGCGGAATTCCTTGACGTAGGCTGCTTTGTCAATGCCCTTGGGGGTGATTTCGACAAGGCGGGAATGAGGGATGAGGGCGTGCAGTTTTTGCGCGTGGGCCATAGGGTGAATGGCGTCTTGTTCGGTGGTGATTATAAGAGTTGGAAGCGTCAGGGCGCGGACTTGAGTTTCGGTGACACCCGGACCATCAGCGGAAATTTTTGTGAGCAGAGCCGATGTGACGGAAATGGGTTCACGTGTGAAGAAGCAGAGAAGGGAGGCGAGATTGTCGGGGGCAGTTTTTGCGAGATGTTGTGCAGTGGGGGATGCGAGGAATTTTGTCTTGGCGACTTCCGGTGAATGGTTTGCGAGCAATTCGCCGATTTCGGCATTGGGCTGCATATTGGCGGGGGCGTTTTCTGTGGTCCAGGCAGGTCTTGCGAGCACAAGTGCTTTGATCAGTTGGGGTTTGTAGACGGCGAGATGCAGGGCGATTGCAGCCCCCATGGAAATGCCGCCGACTATAACGGGCCCTGCTTCAACTGACTCTGCAACATCATTGGCGAAACTGTTGATTGAAAAGGCATTTGTGTCGCCTGCGTCAGTTGCGCCATGGCCGCGACATTCGAGGGTGTGAAGCCGGAAACGCGGATCTTCGGGGAAGGCTTCGATGGTTTGGACGGCACTGCCACAGAGGCCGTGCTGGAAGAAGACGGGTTGGCCTGTGGTGTTGGATTTGTGCAGGTGGAGAGTCATGGGCGCGATCTCGTGTGTTGATCATGCTGCAAGGCGGTTCAACTCGCGTTGCAAAAATTCACGCACCATAGGTGCTTCCGCCGCACTCAAGCCGTGGGTGACAATGGGGCCGTCGAAACCTGACTGTTTGAGTTCCGACAAAAAATGCGGATAGTCAAGCACACCTGTACCTGCGGCTACGAATTCGCCGGAGGTGGTACGATCTTTTGCATGTGCCATGGCGATGTCGCTGGACAGAAGTGCGAGTGCTGACGAGACGATACGGCGCTGTTCGGCGACTGTTTCAGTCTCGAACAAATTCGCGGGATCGAAGATGATTTTCAGTCTTGGGCTTTTGAGTTCGTCGATGAGAAGTCTTGCTTTCGCAGCGGAGTTGATGACGTTGGCGAGTTCCGGTTCGATGCCGAGGTTGACGTTGTAGCGATCAGCAATGGTGATGGCGGTTTGCATGGATTGGATGAGATCTCGCCATGCAGCGCTGCTGGTGTTGTCGGGGTGATGTTTCCACTGGTCTTGTGCGTCGCGGGTTCCGGTGCAGAGGGTGATCAGCGGGATGTCGAGGTCTTGGGCGGCTCCTGCGATGATGGCGAGACGGCGGTGGCCGGTTTCGCGTTCGCTCACATCGGGATGTATCATGTTGTAGGTGGCGGAAAGCGCGTTGAGGAATACGCCGCTGGATTTCGCGGCGGCTTTGATGTCGGCGATGACTGCATCCGATATTTCATCCGGCATGGCAGGCAAACCAGAGCAGGCCATGTTGTATTGTGCGACGGCGAAGCCTGCGGCTTTCACGTGTGGCAATACCAAGCCGGGGCGTTTGCCGTCAAAGGTTTTGGCGAAGATGCCGAGTTGCATCATAGGCCTCCCTCAACATCGGCGAGGTTCAATTCTTTTCCTGACTCCACTGAGCGCGCGATGGCCACCATGGCGCGGACGGAGGCGATGCCGTCTTCGATATTGGCACCTGTCATCTTTGCGCCATTGAGGATCACATCGGCGAAGCCTTCGAGTTGGCGGCGATAGAAGTGACCGTCGGCGCCCAGCACGCGGGTTGTGGCCCCTGTGGCTTCGCTGAAAATATCGACCTCGCTGGATTTGTAGTACCAGGGGTTAAAGGTCTTGGCGATAATGCTGCCGTTCTTGCCATACATCTGGAAGCCTTCATGCCAGTCCATACGCACGGCGATGGTGAGGTCCAAGTGGCCCAGCGTGCCGTTGGCGAAATTCACATCGACGAACCAGCAATAGAGGCCCTTGGTTTCGGAGAGACGGGCGCGGACTGATATGATGTCGCCAGCGAGATAACGTGCTGTGTCGATGAGATGGCAGCCGTGGGCCAGCATGTAATATTTGCGCAGGTTGGCTTTTGGATTTTCTGTGGGTTTGCGGGCGTGCCTGCTGGTGACGACGAGGGGCTGCACGGCGTCGGTCATGGGGTAGCGGTGAGTTGAATCGCAGTACCAGGCTTTCAGCGCAACGATGTCGCCCATTTCGGTGTCGATGAATTTTTTCGCGGCTTCAAGGCCGGGGTCAAAACGTTTCATGTGGCCGACTTGCAAAACTTTGCCAGAACGTTTTACAGCGGCGCGGAGGGATTCCGTTTCCTCAACGGTGAGGCCCAGCGGCTTCTCGCAGAGCACATGCTTGCCTGCGTCCAATGCGCGGATGGAGGCCGGTACGTGGAAGGCGTCGGATGTGGCTATGATCACAGCATCCACATCAGGGTCAGCCAACATCTTGTCGTAGTCGTTGAATTGTTTTTCCACGCCGTGGGTGATAGCCATGCGTTCACGCAGATCATCGGCAACATCGCAGATGGCATAAAGGTCGGCGTTCTTTGCCTTGGTGCAGCTTTCGAAGTGTGCGGCTTGGGCGATCTGGCCGGCACCGAGCACGCCGACGCGGAGGCGGTTTGGTTCTTTGGCTGGCATGTGCTGTTTCCTTGTCCCGAAGCGAAGCAAGACCCTGTTAACAGCGGGAGGTGACAATGTTCAACAGTTTAAGATTTACGACGTCGTGAAGCGGAGCTGAAAGTTGCAGCGATTGAGGTTGCGGAAAACAGCAGCATTCATATGTTGGGATCACTCAGGGCGATCTTGGTGCTCCAGAGTGATTGCTACGGCATCGAAAGGATGTTGTAATTACAGGTCGTAGAATTTGCATTCTCAGTCGGTGCCAATAGCGAAATCAGCGCCGTCACCGAAATGGGTGATGACAAGTGGTTGGATGTTTCGCAGCCTCGTCATCAAGGGGGCTTTGTGTTTCTTTGGAGGAACTCATGGCAAAGATTGCGTGGGGCAAAAAAGTCAGCAAGGACTTCAAAGCCAAGGTGATTGCCATCTGCGACATGCTTGGATGCGATCCAAGTCATCTCATGTCGGCCATGGCATTTGAAACAGGTGAAAGTTTTTCGCCGACAATCCAAAACGGCAAGTCCGGGGCGACTGGCCTTATCCAGTTCATGCCCAATACCGCGAAAGGTTTGGGCACATCGATTGACAAACTGCTGGCCATGACAGCGGAAGAACAGCTGGATGTGGTGGAGCGTCATCTCAAGCCGTTCAAGAACCGGATGAAGTCATTGTCTGATGTTTACATGACCATTCTGCTTCCAAGTGCAGTTGGCAAACCAGAGGCGAAAGCCTTGTTTGTCAGTCCCGCAAAGGCCTATGTGCAAAACAAAGGCCTTGACGTGAACAAGGACGGCATTGTGACGAAGGGTGAAGCTGCCAGCAAAGTGCAGTTGAAACTCAATCGCGGGCTTAGCACAACGTTTTGCGGATAAAACAGGCGTTGCCGTGATGTAGCGCGGATTGGAAAACCCGGGGGCTTATTGACAGGAGGCTATCATGCCAATCACTGGACAAGGCTGGGAATTGCATGTTGTGAGGAAAACCACCCACTCCCGGAGTGTTGGAACCTCGCGCATACGCACGGTGGGCACTTATCAGGTTTTTCATGATGGTACAGCGCAGACTGGACCAGGATTGGCGGGAACCATGGCGGAGTCAAAAGGTCCGGGAAAAAATGCGCCGGCCGGAAATGGCCGCCGCATCGAAGAAGGTCGCTATCCACTCAGCACGCAGAATGGTGCCCACTACAAAACCTGGAACTATGAACCTACGGAAAACATCGGCAAGAATCCGAAACCTGGTTTTCTTGTTCTGGATACGAACCAGCGGGTTGGCATACTGGTTCACCCTGGAAAAAATTCATTCCTGTCATCAGTTGGATGTTTTAATCCTTGCACGGCCTTGGCGAATGCCAGCGTGACCATTGATTACAAGCCAAGTCGTTCACGGGTTATCGCCATGATCGAAGACATGAAGGCATTTGTGGGGACAGGCTTTCCCTCGACAAATGGTCGCAAAATTCCAAAGGCATTCATCGTTGTAGATGGAGAACCATGATGGGCGCGCTGATGCGGGCTGTTCCGCTCGTGCTGGCCATGCTGTGGCTCAGCGGCCCCGCCACGGCGGCCAATCCCTTTGTGCCTTCACCAAAAGCGGGTGCAACATGGTGTGCCTTCGCAGAGCAGTTTCTGTGGAACAGGAGCGAGGACCGGGCTTTCAAATGTTCTGTTGATGCAACACCGCGCTGCATCAAGTACAATAACTATGGTTGTCTGAAACACAGCCCCGGCAAACCCTATGCGGGGACACTTGCGCCCAATGGGCAATTGGGGGCCCATGACGGGGTGGATGGTGCGCGGGGGCATGCGATTTTCGAGCATCCAAAATGGTCGGTTGCCGCGTCCTTTTTCTGGTTCGAAAAAAGCTACAAGAAGTTGGGTTTGAAAACTGCAAAGCAACTGGCTGAGCGCTATTCACCTTGGTGTGACACGCAAGGGTCGGTCGCAACAAAGCGTGATGCAGCAACGGGCCGTGTGTGGGGCCGCAGCTGTGGTGATGGGCAACAGCCACCTGCCAGTTTCCATGGACCATTGTGCAAAGAACCAGCCTCGGCCCCTTCAAACGAACAGTGCCGGGTCTGCAACTGCCCGTCGGTGTTTGTGAAATCCTGGCTCAAGGGCACGGGAAAAACATCCACTGACGTGCTTGAGCTTTTCGCATCTGACGGCAAGCCAACGGCGTTGATGCAGAGCATTCTTGTCAACCATACGCCGTGGGAAATCGGCTATCGGCCGAGTACCGAATTGATCAAGCAGGGCGCGGAACTGTTTGTGCCCCAGTTCTAAAACAGCGGTGATGGTCTGTGACTGTCACCGCTTTGCCCGCAAACTGCAACTAAATTTTAGGTTTAACGCAACGTGGTCGTCGTGGCCTTTGTTTAGTAGACCAACTGCCGCTCATGCTGCAATCTGACTTATCGGCAGTACGGCAACCAATGAATATGGAGTCATCCACATGGCCTTCACACTTTGGAAATCCCCCTACAAAATCAATGTGCGCGATCAGGCGCTCAATCCGGGTGGTACAAACCTGCAATATGACTCCTGGATTACCGCCATGCCGGACGCAGGATTTCTCATCAAATGGAGTGATGATAGCAATTCCACTGCTCTCGGTTCTCCCGATATCAGTGGGCGCAACTTTTCTGCGGATGGAACGCCGAGCAGTGGTGAAAATCTTGTCAGCTTTCTGTTTTTCGACGGCCAACAGCAACATGGCCAAGTGGCCAATCTCGGTGGAGGAAAGTTTGTTTCGGTTTACCAAACAGAAGACCAGGCTTTTTTCACAACTGGCGAGAATGTCTGCTACGAAATTTATGATACAGCCACCTTCAATTCGGTGTTTCGCGGCAATGGCGACGCCAATGATCCCGCGTCAACATCGGGCATATTCCAGCTTGACAATGAAACCGATCCTTCAGTGACCAGCCTTGCGGGAGGCGGATTTTTCGTCGCCTATGTGGATGACAGTAGCGGCAATGCGGATATTCGCGGATTTATTGTCAATAGCCCGAACGCCGAACAAGCCTCCTTCATGATCGACAGTGGTGCTGCAGCGTCTTCGGCACCTGTTGTGACTACCCTGACCAACGGGAAAGTGGTGGTTGTTTCCCAGTATTCCAGTGGACCTGCAAACATCCATCTCTCCATCGTCGGGGCAACTGGCGTGGTGGAATTCTCGGACATAATTCAGGCTGGGATCAGTGACCTCACAGCTCCTGCGGTTGCTGCGCTGACGAGTGGCGGCTTTGCAGTGACTTGGGTGGAAGCAGATGCCAATGGTGTTGGTGATGCCGGGGTTCTTTGTGTGATTTATTCGGCTGCCGGAGTAGTGCGGACCGCTTTCATTGCCAACCAGGTTGGAACGGCGGGTGTGCAATCCGCACCGACGATTGCAGGACTGAAAGATGGCAGTTTGGTCATAGCCTGGATCGATGGACCGTCGGGCGATGTGATGGCGCAGCAATATTCGGTGAATGGCGTGGCTCTCACTTCGGAATTCACCATGGCTTCGCTGGTCAATGGTGCTGATCCGCATCTTGTGACCCTTTCGGATGGTCGCGTAGCGCTCTCGGTGACAGACACTGACGCTGGCGGCAACTCTGATGTGTTTGCAGCGATCTGGGATCCGCGCCGGTCTATCTTTGATGGCACCAACCAGTCAGACACCATCATGGCCCGCGTTAACGGCGGCACCATCAATGGATTGAACGGCGACGACAAGCTGACCGGGCTTGACGGGATAGACAGCCTGAAAGGCGGCAATGGCAGCGACACGCTGATCGGCGGCAAAGGCTCGGACTACCTCGATGGTGGTGCGGACAATGACGTGCTGACGGGCGGAGACGGCAACGACAGCTATTACGTTGACAGTCAGGCTGACGTCATCAACGAGACTGTGGGCGGTGGTGTTGGTGACACGGTTTACGCGTCAGTAAGTTTCAGCCTTGCCGCTGACGACAACATCGAATTCCTTTTGGCCAATGGGGCAGCGGGCGTTTCGCTCACTGGCAATGCTCTCAACAACACCATCAGAGGCGGGGCAGGGGGCGATGTGCTGACAGGCGGGTTGGGTGTTGACACTTTGAAAGGTGGCGGTGGTGCTGATGTATTCAATTACGATCTGGTGAACGAGTCTGCCTTTGGCTCTGTGCCAGACCAGATCGTTGATTTTGTAGTGGGGCAGGACAAGATCGACCTGCATGATATTGATGCCAACGGATCGACGGTGGCAAATGATGATTTTAGTTTCATCGGCACCGCTGGTTTCACCGGACTTGGACAGATCAGAGCCGTACAGTCCGGGGCGAGAACCTATATTTATGTGAACGCGTCGGGTGACAAAGCTGCAGAAATGATCCTGCGTCTTGACAATGTGATAGCGGCCAATCTGCACGATACTGATTTTATTTTGTAGTGGCCGCCTAGAAGAAAAAAGGGCGCCTTGCGGGCGCCCTTTTGTTCCGTGTGCGGAGTGTTTACGCGCTTTCGCGGAAGTCCATTTCGAGGTCTACGCTGCCGCCCATTGAAGGTGCGCCGTCGCGCAGCACGTAGCCGCGGCCCCATACTGTCTCGATGAAGTTCTTGCCCTGGGCTGCTGCGGCCAGTTTCTTCCGCAATTTGCAGATGAAGACGTCGATGATCTTGAGTTCGGGTTCGTCCATGCCGCCGTAGAGGTGGTTCAGGAACATTTCCTTGGTGAGGGTGGTGCCCTTGCGGAGCGAAAGCAGCTCCAGCATCTGGTATTCCTTGCCAGTCAAATGCACGCGCGAGCCTGCCACTTCGACGGTTTTGGTATCGAGGTTCACCAGCAATTCGCCGGTGTGGATGACGGATTGGGCGTGGCCTTTGGAGCGGCGCACCACAGCATGGATGCGGGCGACAAGCTCGTCCTTGTGAAACGGCTTGGTCATATAATCATCGGCGCCAAAGCCGAGGCCACGGACCTTGTCCTCAATCGCGGCAAGACCCGAGAGGATCAGTATGGGAGTGCCGACTTTCGAGACACGAAGCTGCTTCAGCACTTCATAGCCTGACATGTCGGGCAAATTGATGTCGAGCAAGATGATGTCGTAATCATAGAGCTTGCCGAGATCGACACCTTCCTCACCGAGGTCGGTTGTATAAACATTGAAGCCTTCGGACTTCAGCATCAACTCAATCGACTGAGCTGTGGCCGTATCATCCTCGATCAGCAGAACCCGCATGCGTATCCCCTTGTTCCCTGGATGCCGATGTCGCCTCGGGCACCCTGAATCACTCCCCACACGCTGGCCAACGGGCCCTCACGCATTACGGAGCATTAACTCTCTTCATTAAGATAGACTTAGAAAGGTTAACAAAACCTAAGCCAAATCCGTTGGACTTTAACGGCTGACACACCACAGCTTGTATGCTGAAACTGACTTACACCAGATATAGGGTTGCTTTGGACGTGCCGTTGGCCAACTTGCCACTTTACGTTTTCTGTCTCCGGTTTACCGCGTCTTAAATGTGTTTGTTCATCATAAGACACGAAGGCCGCCCCAAGCCCTTGCTAGTTGATTCGCGGAATCGTGGATAGACTCATGTAAGGTTGTATGTCTGGAGCGGTGCCAGTGAGTTGTGTAAAGTGAGGGTATCATGCGTTCCAGAGACAGTCTTTTGCGTCTCCACCGTTTCCGCACCGAAGATGTGCGGCGTCAGGCAGCAGACATCGACATGATGATTCAGGATCTGATGCGCAAGCATGATGATCTTGAGCAGCATATCAAGTTTGAAGAAGGGCGCACGGGCATTACCGATCCGGCCCATGTGAACTATTCCATGGCGGCAAAGTCGTCGCGGGTCAGGCTTGACAATCTACTGAAATCGGTCGGCGAATTGCGCGACCAGCATTCGGATATTCTGGAGCGGTTGAAGGATGAAGAGTCCGAGCTGCGCAAGGTTGAAATGCTTGTCGAGAAAGAGGGCGGATCGCTAAAGCCCATGCCGATGGTGCCGCCACCCGGTGCCATGATCGGGCAGGCGATCGCGCGATAAAGTTTGAAAGGCCGGGGTGACCCGGCCTGTTTCTTATGTTGGACAATTGCGGCGCATCCATAGAGGCCCGCCCCCCTTGCGAGCCTCGAAGGATGCGCCGCCATTGCGAACCGGCATTTTTCAGCGGCCTGCCACTGCGCTGCGTCTTGCCAGCGAGCGCATGGCGATGCTTGAGAACAGCAACAGCGGCGTTACCATCAACACCGTGGCCGCAGAGAGATGTGCCCATTCCTCAGGCTCGCCTCCCACTTGCGCTTCCTTGATGGAGAGTTGGCCGACCATCCAGGGTGTCAGGGTCGAGGCGTGGTTGGTCGTGAGGATGGCGGCGAAGAGGTATTCATTCCAGCCCAGTACGAACACGACAAGGGCGACGGCCGCGATGCTGCCCATGATCATGGGTCGCAAGATATCCCAGAGAATGTAGATGTGACTGACACCTTCCAGCAGGGCTGCCTCTTCCTGATCCGTAGCGCGATTGCCGAAGACTGGCAGCAACAACCAAATCGCCACAGGTAAATTTATTGCGCTGTATGTAAGTACCAAGGCTGTGCGGGTATCGAGCAGGCCGGTGGCCTGTGCCATCAAATAGAGTGTGATCACTACTGTGGCAGGTGGCAGAATGCGAGTGGCCAACACCAGTGTCAGAAGCCAAGGCCGGACTTTTCCGAAACGCGTGAGGGCATAGAGCAGGAGACACGCGCTGCTGATGACGATAAGTGTTGCTGCTGCGTTGATAGCGAACGAGTTGAAAAACGGAAACAGCAGGTTCTCGCTGCTGTCAATGAGAATAAACCGCCATGCTTCCGCTGAAGGTGTGAAGTCAAAGAATGGCAGATAACGTGGTCCGTGGATAATGGCGTCTTCAGGTTTTAGCGATGCGATGAACACCCAGTAGAGTGGCAGAACGCAAATGAAACTCCAAATACAGAGAGTCACGTAAATTGCGGCTCGCTTCAGGGTCAATGTAATTTCTTCTGTTCGACGAGTGACTTCAAACCAACAAGGCCCTTGTCAAAATCGCGGCCTACCATCTTGTCCATGTTCATGACGGTGTGCATGAGTTTGTTGATGAAGCCGTTTTTGCCGGACATGCTCCATACGACTGTTGTTGGACCACTTGTGGGTGTAAGGTTGAAGCTCACCACATTGTCGGCCGCCATGGGTTTGATCATCAGGAGGCGGCAATTGATTTGAGTTGGATTTGAGTCAACGATCTGGAATTTACCCTGGCCCATTTTGCCGCCAGACCAAGTGTAAACAGCACCTGGGCCTTCGTCCGGTCCTTCATAGGCGATGACGGATTTGGCATCCTGTGTGGACCATGGGTTCCACTGGTTCATGTTTTTGAGATTGTTGATCCATGGATAGATGTCGGCAGGCAGGGCGTTGATGCTGATCTGGCGCTGGAGAGAGAAGGAGTCGGGTTTACGCGCAACGTAATAAAGAAAAGCGGCAATCGCGGCGATAATGATGGCGAAGATCATGACGTCGTCTTCCTTTTATGCCCGAATGGCGTGGGCTTTCAGGCGATCATAGTAGGGACGGGCTTGATCGGCAATGCGTTGCAGGGCGTCCGGAAGGGTGACGGCTTTCTTTGGTGGTGCGCTGAACGAAGTGGATTCCCATGCTGCGTTATACCAATGGGTCGCCCAAACACCGTCGCAGGATTTTGGACCTTTGGGCCAATTCAACATGGCGTCGTCGAAGGGGATATTGCAGGCTGCGCAAAGTTTGGACAAAACTGCGGCTGGGTTTGCCAAGATATCATCCGAGTCCACCACAGGCGGCGCATGGCCAAGTTTTTGTGCCACCATGTCAAAGATTTCAGCTTGCTCGATAAAGCCAATGGCGCGCAAATCCACGTCAGCCCATTTTTGCGTGTAACTTGCCAGCACGCGCGCGGGATCACGGATCAGGAAGGCATTCGTCAGTGTAAGGATGAATGCGCGGTCGTAGCCCTCGAGCATGTGGTGCGTCATGTGCTTTTGATAGAGAAGGGGCTTGTGTGACGGGGTGGTGCATTTGGTGACAAGCTTGTCCCAGTCGGTTTCCATTGACGCGATGATGTCGTCGCGCATGGGGTGGTCGTTGCCTTTGTGCCGAAGGGAGAAGCCATAAAAGGGCTCGTCCCAAGCTTCGCAATCGGGGCGATTGGCGAAAGAATACATCATGGCGGTAGAGATGTTGCGTGGGCCTGACCACATGGCGAGGATAGTTGGCGCGAGGATTGTCATGGGCTATGTGTTCTCAAAAATCGGTTTGCGTCGCGCATGACGAATTGTGACAATTTCAACGAGATTTTTGCTTTCGGAATAACGATAGTAAATCAGGTATCCAAATTGTCTTTCGACGACACGCTTTACACCTGGATCGGTTTGATCCTGTCCCGCGTCAGGAAACTGCATTATCCTGTCAATGGCCGCTTCGAATAGGGCAGCGACTGTCTTGGCAGCTTGTGGATTTCGTTCGTGCAAATAATCCCTGATCTCTTCGATATCGCGGAAGGCGCGCGGCGAAATTATTAGCTTCATATATGGAAGGTTTTCAGCAAATCACGCAACTCGCTCTCAGTGTGAAATTCTCCACGATCCAACTGAGCCAAGCCTTCTCTTACAGCATCACTATGCTCTGCCGGAATCTTCAAAGGTTCGTTTGAACTGTCCAGCCATGACAAGATAACGTCAGCAATTTCATCTTGCCTGGTTTCCGGCAAAGCTTTTACGGTTTTTATGGCGTGTTCGAGAAGTTCGGTCATGATTTCAAATATAGGATGATTGAGGCTGGTCGCCAAGTGGCTTTTTATGACGGCTTACAGCATCACAGTGCGCGCTGCGCATGCTGTTTTGCCAAGGCTTTGTAGCCTTCAGAGAGTTTCAGGGAAATTGGCCCTGCACCCGTCCATTCTGCTGTCGACATGGGGTGCCGCACGGGTCTGCCATCTATCACGCGCACTGGAATAAGTCCGGCGAAGGTGCCGGTGACGAAGGCTTCGTCGGCACCGTAGACATCGTACAGCGAGAATTGCTTTTCGTGCGCGGGAATGCCGAGGGATTTTGCCACGCGCAGGATTGCGGATCGGGTGATGCCGGGGATGCAGTATTGGCCTGAGGAGGTCCAAAGTTCGCCGCGCCTGACGATGAAGAAATGCGTGGAGTTGCAGGTTGCCACAAAGCCCAAGGGGTCCAGCATAAGGGCTTCGTCGGCTCCGGCGTTTGCGGCCTGAATACAGGCGGTGATGCAATTGAGTTTGGAGTGGGAGTTGAGTTTCTGGTCTTGCACATCTGGCGCGCCGCGGCGGACGTTGACGGTATGCAGTGACAGGCCATCGCGGAATTTTTGCGGGTTGGATTCTTTGTATTCTGCAATGATGACGATTGTGGCTTTGCCGATGGTCACGCGCGGGTCTTGATAGGGCGTGGCTTTCACACCGCGTGTGACCATGAGGCGGATATGGACGCCGTCGGTCATCGTGTTGGCGTCAACACACTCAAAAAGCCGCGCTACCAATTCTTCCGGTTTCAAACCAATATCCATAAAATTGGCTTTGGCGCCTTCGTAAAGGCGCTCAATGTGTTCGTGCAAAAACGGTACGCCGCCGTTGACGAGACGAAGACCTTCCCATACGCCGTCGCCCAATATGAAGCCCGAGTCAAAGACCGAGATAACTGCTTCGGCGCGGGGCACGAGCTGGCCGTTCACCGAGATCAAGATGTCGAGATTGCGGGTGTCGATCTTGATGTCGTGAAGATTTGATTGGGGTTGGGTCAATTGCGTTCTCCATCTTCATCGTACCAGGCACTGTCGCCCTTTGGACGTTCTTCACCGCGATCAGCGGCAAAGACTCTTGTAATTTCAGCTCGACTTTGTTTGGCGAGGTCTATGAGTTTGGTCTGGTCTCCGGCGTGTTGCGAGGATTTGCGCAACATGCGTTCATCATGTTTGCGGAACAGGCGCATGGCGCGTTCGGCTTCGTGGGGGTGTTTGCCGAGGCTGATGAGCGCGTCGCGCGCGAGGTCCATGGAGGAGCCGAAGACTTCGCGGTACACGTCATCAACGCCTTCGCGCAAGACTTCATAGGCGTGGGCGCGATCATAAACGCGGGCGAGAATTTTGAGGTTGGGATAGTTGTGTTTTGCGATCTTCACCAGTTCGACGATTTTTTCCTTGTCGTCGAGGGCGATGACGAGAAGCTTTGCTTCCTTGGCCCCGGCGGCTTCCAGCAGGTCCATGCGAAGTGCATCACCATAGAAAACCTTGAAACCGAATTTGCGAAGCGCATCCACTTGTGAAGAGTCGATGTCGAGCACGGTTGAGCGGTGGCCCTGGGCGTTCAGCACGCGACCGATGGTCATGCCGAAGCGACCGTGGCCTGCGATGATGGCGTCAACACCGTCATGGCTGATGACATCAGCATCGCGTTTGAAGTCGCCGTCGGCGAAGCGGGGTTGCAAAACTTTCTCGTCGAACATCATAAGCAGCGGGGCTGCTGCCATCGAGAGTGCAATGATGGCCGTGAGCAGGCCCGGCCATTGCCCGCTGAGCAGGCCCAGGCCAACGCAGAAGGAAATCAACACGAAGCCGAATTCCGAGCCTTGGGCGAGTGCAAACGAGAAGCGGCTTTGGTCTGGTGCGTTCATGCCGAAAAGCTTTGCCAGTGCGAATTGTACCACGAGTTTAATCGCGATGAAGGCGACAAGGCCCAGTGCCAGCAACAAGGGTTGGGACTGGAACAGCGAGAAATCCATACCCGCACCCACCGCAATAAAGAAGGTGGCGAGCAGCAGGCCTTTGAAGGGTTGCAGGTCCATTTCGAGTTCATGACGGTATTCGCTGTCGGCCAAAACCACGCCTGCGAGAAAGGTGCCGAGCGCTGCGGACAGACCGACGAGACCCATCAAGAGTGTAATGCCGACAACCAACAGCAAGGCGAAAGCGACAAAAATTTCGCGGGCGTTGGTGTCGGCCACAATGCGGAAAAGGGGCCGCATGAGGAAGCGGCCCGCGAGGAGAATGCTTGCGACCACGGCCAAGGTGATCAGGGTTTGTTGCCAGACGGGCATGCCTGCGATCAGCGTAGTGCCGTGGCTGTCGTTGGTGTGGCCCGTTGATATGGCGATCAAGGGCAACAAGGCCAGAATGGGGATGACGGCAATGTCCTGGAACAGCAGCACCGAGAAGGTGGATTGCCCGACTGGGGTTTTCAGCAGGCCTTTTTCTTGCAGGGTTTGCAGCACGATTGCCGTGGACGACAGAGCGAGGATGAGGCCAATCGCAACACTATCGCGCCAGTTGCCGCTATAGCCCAAAACTGCTGCAGCAATGATGGCTGCTACGACGACGACTTGCAACAAACCGAGGCCGAAAATTTGTTTGCGGAGAGTCCACAAGCGCGAAGGTTCCAGTTCAAGCCCCACCAGAAACAGCATGACGATGACACCGAATTCGGCAAAGTGCATCACGTCGTCGGTTTGACCTGCGATGTTCAGCACAGATGGACCGATGACAGCGCCAGCGAGAAGGAAGCCCAACACGGATCCAAGTCCGAGGCGCGTTGCAATTGGGGCTGATATGACTGCGGCGGCGAGATAGACGACGGCCCCGAACAAGAGCGCGTTCATAACTTTGCTCCCGCCTTGAAGTTCGCGGGAAGTGTGAACCCATGCGCCAGATGTTTGAGCGGCTTTGCGGTTTCTTTCACCAAGCCCGTGAGCAAATCACGATAGCGGGTAACGTGGCCTTCGAGCTCGTCATCAGAAATACGGCGGCCTTCATAGACGATGAAGGGTTTGATATAGCCCATGCCGCAGAGGAATGCGGTCTGGTTGAAGGGGCGCAGCAACTCGTCGATGGTGAAGCGGTTGCGACCTTTGGCGTGGTAGAAGTCTTCGGCACCGCCTGTGGACATGGCCTGCAGCATGAATTTGCCATGCAGCTTGTTGCCGCCCGGACCATAGGCCCAGCCAAAATCCAGAACGATGTCCTGCCACTCTTTCAAAATGGCTGGCGAGGAGTACCAGTAGAAGGGGTGCTGCAAAATGATGAGATCATGCTCAAGCAGCAGGTTTTGCTCATGGGCGGGGTCAATGCCAAAGTCGGGGTAGGCCGCATAGAGGTCGTGGAAGGTGACGCCCGCAAGAGATTTCGCCGCGTTCGCCAGCGCATGCTGGACGACCGATGTTGATGGGCGAGGATGGGCGTAGAGGATCAGAATGCGCATGGCCAAGCAATAGTGGGCTTGCGGGCTTTGTGCAAATCCTGGCTGGTGACAGCTGTGTTTCCCACGTAGGTCTGGTTAGCATCGGCCATGTTGCTTGGAGTTTATTCGCTGATCGCGATTGCGTTCTTTTTCTTGCCGGTGACCGCATAAGCAAAAACCGCCTGATCTTGCTTGTGGCGCATCCTTCGAGGCCCGCAATAGGGCGGGCACCTCAGGATGAGGGGGTACATGTTGCAACACCCA
>JANPCL010000029.1:0-3441 GCA_031430915.1 Hyphomicrobiales bacterium | reverse complement strand
CTGTGCTGGTGACAGCGCGGAAGGCGGGTGATGAGTTCATTGTCTCAGCCGTTCGTGATTTGCCCGAGGTTTTTGAGACCGAGATCACGTTATTGCGCGTGTCTGTCCATGGTGGAGTTCATACACTTTATCAGCAGTCGCACAGACTGTCGGGTGACGGGCAGGAGATCACGCGGCTTGATCGTCTTGGGTTCAGTGACGAAAGCCTTCTGATTGTTCAGTGGACGGATGAAAAAGGCATGATGCGGCGCTCGCATGTAACGCCTGTTCCCTACAAGCATATGGCTTTGCCGAACCCAGCGCTCACCTCTGTTGTGACGGAGCAGGATGGGGCGCTTTCCATTGTTGTCGCTGCCAAGCATCTGGCGCTTTACGTGGCACTGGAATGCGATGTGGCCGGGCATTTCTCTGACAATGCTTTTGACCTTCTGGCAGGCGAAAGCAGCGCCATTACTTTCACCGCCGATAACCCCGCTGACTTGCAACGTGCCAAAGACACCTTGCTGGTCCGCGATCTCTATTCATCATCTCACTGAGGAGGCCATCCAATGCCACAACGTCTGTCGTTCCAACTTTATTCCGCCCGCAATTTCCAGCCATGGGAGGGCATCATCGAAATGCTGGCCAAGGCTGGCTACAAGGAAGTCGAAGGTTTTGGCGGGGCTTATGGTTCGCCCGGCGCGTTTTATGACGAGCCGGAGAAATTCCGTGATCTGTTGGACAAGCACGGCCTGACCGTGCCGTCAGGTCACTTCTTTCCGATAGAGATGTTCGAGAAAGAAAAGAAGCGTGTCCTTCACATCGCCAAGACGCTTGGCATGCGGGCTTTGTATTGCCCCTATGTGATGCCCGATCAACGTCCAAAAACGGCGGGTGGCTGGAAGAAATTCGGCAAGCGCCTGGGCGATGTGGCAGAGGTCTATCGTGATGAAGGCTACATCTTCGGTTGGCACAATCATGATTTTGAATTTGTGAAGTTGAAGGATGGTTCCACACCGCACGAGCGGATATTTCAGGGCAGCGAATTGCTGAACTGGGAAGTTGATGTGGCGTGGATTGCGCGGGCCAAACAGAACCCGGTGAAGTGGCTCAAAGCCTATGGTGATCGCATTACTTCGGCGCATGTGAAAGACATAGCACCCAAGGGCCAGAATGTGGATCAGGATGGTTGGTGTGATGTTGGCAAGGGCACCGTGAAGTGGCCGGAGATTTTCAAGGTGCTGCGTGAAGAAACCAACTGCCTGACCTATGTGATGGAGCACGACAATCCAAAGGACGTGGCGGTTTGGGCCAAGGCGTCGATCAATTTCTGCAAGAAACAGTAAGGGGCGAACATGGAAAAAACATTGGGCGTTGGCATCATTGGATGCGGTAATATTTCGTGGGCTTATTTGAAGCTGTCGAAATTGTTCAAGGATATTGAAGTCAAGGCGGTGGCTGACATCAATATGGATGCTGCGAAGGCGCGGGCGAGCGAGTTTGGTGTGCGGGCGCACACGGTGAAAGACCTGTTGAAGCAGGATGACATCGACATTGTGGTGAACCTCACGGTGCCTGCCACGCATTACAAAGTGTCGAAGCAGATTCTGGATGCGGGCAAGCATGTCTATTCGGAAAAGCCGCTCACGCTGTCCTACAAGGATGCGCTGGCGCTGCAGAAATATGCGGCGAAGAAAAAGCTGCGGGTGTGTTCGGCGCCGGATACGTTCCTCGGTTCTTCGCACCAGCAGGCGCGGGCTGCGATTGATGCGGGTGACATTGGCAAGATTGTTTCGGGTACCTGCCATTTCATGGGGCCGGGCATGGAAATGTGGCATCCCAATCCGGATTTCTTCTTTAACCCTGGTGGCGGGCCTGTGCTGGATATGGGGCCTTATTACATTACCAACCTGATCAACCTGATTGGGCCGGTGAAGCGCGTGATGGCTCTTGCGGGCACGGGGCGCAAAGTACGGGTGATTAACAACCAGCCTAACAATCCGCGCAATGGTGAAAAGGTGAAGGTGAAGGTTCCCACCACATATCATGCTTTGTTGGAATTTGCCCAAGGTGCCTGTGTCACGGTTTCGCTGTCGTGGGATGTTTGGGCACACAAGCATCAGAACATGGAAATTTATGGTCAAGACGGTGCAATGTTTGTGCCTGATCCGAATTTCTTTGGTGGTGATGTGATGGTGGCTGGCAGCGACCAGACTCCGAAGGCGATGAAAGCGTGGGATCATCCCTTTGGTGTCAATAACTGGGGCCACGCCAACAGCCAGACGGATGTGGTCTGGGCGAATTATCGCTGCGCAGGATTGGCTGACATGGCGGCTGCCATCAAGAAGAAGAAATTGCCGCGCTGTGATATCTCGCTTGTTGCGCATGTGGTCGAAGTGATGACGGCAATGATGGATGCGGGAACCGCAAAGAAGGTTGTGACGTTAAAGTCCACATGCAAGCGTCCGGCACCTCTGGGTCCGGATGAGGCGCGGGCCTTGATGAGGTGACGGGATGAAATACAATCGCTGTGGCCGAAGTGGCCTTCTGCTTCCGGCGATTTCGCTCGGCCTTTGGCATAATTTCGGGGCGGAGAGTGATGCGGAGAACCGGCGGGCTCTTTGCCGCAGGGCCTTTGATCTTGGCATTACGCATTTTGATCTTGCCAATAATTATGGTCCGCCGCCGGGTTCGGCCGAAACGGCCTTCGGTGAAATTCTGCGCGGTGACTTTGTGGCACACCGCGATGAGATCATCATTTCGACCAAGGCGGGTTATCATATGTGGGATGGCCCCTATGGTGAGTGGGGATCGCGCAAATACATGTTGGCCTCGCTTGACCAATCGTTGAAGCGGCTGGGTCTGCCCTATGTCGATATTTTCTATTCGCACCGCTATGATCCGGTGACGCCGCTTGAAGAAACCATGGGTGCTTTGGATACGGCGGTGCGCTCAGGGCGAGCGCTTTATGTGGGGATTTCAAATTATCCAGCGGATGCCACGCGGCGGGCGGCGCAAATTCTGCGATCACTGGGCACGCCTTGTTTGATCCACCAGCCGCGCTACAACATGTTGCAGCGGGAGCCGGAGCGGGAGGGTGTGTTTGATGCGCTTGCCCATGAAGGCATGGGGTCGATTGTGTATTCGCCGCTGGCGCAGGGGTTGCTCACCGACAAGTACCTGAACGGTATTCCGGAGGGCAGCCGGGCAACGTTTGGACATTTCCTGAAGAAGGAAAACATTACATCGGATGTGGTGAGACGGGCTTCGGTTTTGAACCGTCTGGCGCATCAGCGCGGGCAGTCTTTGGCACAGATGGCGTTCGCCTGGGTATTGCGTCGGCCTGAAGTGACTTCAGCGCTGATGGGGGCCAGTCGCGTGGGGCAGATTGATGATGCGGTAGCGGCGTTGTCGAAACCAGATTTTTCGGCGGATGAGCTGCGGGAAATTGAGGCGTCGCTG
>JANPCL010000028.1:0-99017 GCA_031430915.1 Hyphomicrobiales bacterium | reverse complement strand
AAGCGCAGCAGCGTGGATGTCCGGCTCGTTTGCGGCTGACAGGTTGATGGCCTTGGCATAGCAGCCGCCTTCGAAGTTGAAGATGCCATCTTCCGACCAGCCATGTTCATCGTCGCCGATCAGGCTGCGGTTCGGATCGGTAGACAGTGTGGTCTTGCCGGTGCCGGAGAGGCCGAAGAAAATTGCGGTATCGCCGTTTTGTCCCATGTTGGCAGAGCAGTGCATGGGCAGCACGCCCTTTGCTGGAAGCCTGTGATTCAGCACGGTGAAGACAGATTTCTTGATTTCACCCGCATATTGCGTGCCGCCGATCAGAACAAGTCCTGCCTTCAGGTCGATGGCGATGACGGTGTCCGAGCGGGTGCCGTGTTTTGCAGGTTGCGCCTTGAAGCTTGGGAGATGAATGATCGTCAGCTTGGGCGTGAAGGCCTTGGCCGCCTGTGGCCTGATGAGCAGGTGGCGGATGAAAAGTGCCGCCCAGGCCTGTTCCGTGATAACGCGGGTTTCGAGGGTATGGGCCGCATCGGCACCGCCCAAGAGGTCCTGCACGAAAAGCGACTTCATGCGGGCATGGGCCAGCATGTCGGCTTTCAAAGCGTCGAACTGGCTCTGCTCGAGTGACTGGTTGTTGTCCCACCAGACTGTGGCATCGCTTGCGGCATTGCGGACGATGAATTTGTCTTTGGCACTGCGGCCGGTGTGGGACCCTGTGGTGACAGCCAGTCCTCCGGTGGCGGTGACGGTGGCTTCGCCACGCTCAACGGCTTCCTGGAACAGCACGGCGTCTGCGGCATTCCAGGAAATGCAATTGGCCCAGCGCAGGCCGAGAATGGCCAGTTGGGCGCGGATGACAGGATCAAGCAGATCATTGACAGCGTTCATGTGCGTTTCTCCATTGCCGATTTAGCCCGGCTTGAAGATGTTGTCGCTGATGTTTTTGTTGATGTAAAGAGGTATTTACATCATTGGTTTATGTTATCGTAAGTCAATTTATGATGTGTTTACATCTCTCCAATCTGATAGAACTTCGCCGCAGTTGCGCCGAATATTTTGGCGCTCTCCTCCCGTTGCGCGATGATGCTTTGTGCCGTGTCGTGCCAGCTGGCGTAGCTGCCGTTCAATTCCACAACTGGCCAGTCGGAGCCCCACATCACGCGATCTGCGCCGAAGCTTGAGATGACGTGCTGGGCATAAGGTTTCAGGGTTTCGGTGGTCCAGCCGGGGCGGGCCTCGGTGGCGATACCGGAGAGTTTGCAGAACACCGGGGTATAGCGGGCAATGGCAGCCAATTTGCTGGCCCAGGGATCATACTGGTCTTCGCGGATGACCGGCTTCATGCAATGGTCAATCACTGTGCGCATTCTCGGATAAGTATCGAACAGCCTGCGGAACGGGTCGAGATGGATGGGAAAGCCCAAGGCATCAAAGGTAAGATCGAGATCAACAATTGCCGCGAAGGCCCATTGCACATCTTTGCGGTGCATCCAGTCGGGATCGGGCAGATCCTGGATCATCGGGCGAACGCCTGCAAATTTCGGATGGTTTTTGAGACGTGCCAAATGTTTTAGATCATCGCGGTTTTCAAAATCGACCCAGCCCACGACCTTGGCCACAAAATCTGTCGCGTCTGCAATGCCCAGCATGAATTCGGTTTCGTTGACGGTGGGGGCGGCCTGTACCAGCACGGTCTTGTCGATGCCGTGGGCCTTGAGATGCGGCAACAAATCCTTTGGCATGATGGTGCGGCGCAGGGGTCTCGCGCCTTCATTCTCCATCCAGCCATGATCACCCCGATTTGGATTCCAGAAATGTTGATGGGAGTCGATTTTCATGGTGTGGGTGCACGAGGGTCGAGCAGACCTTCGGCCTTCAATTGTTTCCAGAGTTTCTTGGGAATTTTGGCGCTCAGGGTTTCCACATTCTGCGCCACTTCCTTGGGACTCGCTGCACCCGCGAGAACGGTCACAACAGCAGGATGCGTCAAAGGGAAGCGCAGGGCGGCTTGCGCAATTTTCACCTCGTTGGAATTGCAGACTTTCTCAATTTTTCCCACCCTGTCCAGAACGGCTTTAGGGGCGACTTCATAATTGTAGAAGGCTCCCTTCTTTGCACCCGTGGCGAGAATGCCAGAATTGTAGGGTCCCCCCAGAATGATGCCGATGCCGCGCTTTTCACAGAGTGGCAGAAATGAATTCAGCGACTGTTCCTGCTCTAACAGAGTATAGCGCCCCGCCAGCAGGAAGAGATCGAAATCACCCTGCTCGGCCATGGTCTGGCACACCTGCCACTCATTGACGCCGACACCAAAGGCCTTGATGACTTTTTCTTCCCGGAGTTTCAGCAAGGCCTTGTAGCCACTCTTCATCACGGTGCTGATATGCTCATCGCTCGCGGCCTTGGAACCGTGAGTCCATATATCGCAGTCATGCACGAGCAGAACATCAATGCTGTCCAGCCCCAGGCGTTCGAATGAAAATTCGAAAGAGCGCATGAAGCCGTCGTAGCTATAGTCAAACTTTTCCTTGCGCGATGGCGTATCGAAGAATTTGCCGATGGCGGTCCGTTCGGCTGGCGTGCTCATTTCGAGGACGCGACCGACTTTGGTAGACACAATATAGTCGCTGCGTTTTTTTCCGTAGAGGAAATTGCCAAGCCTCGTTTCTGACAGGCCCAGGCCATAGAGCGGGGCAGTATCGAAATAGCGGATGCCGGCTTTCCAGGCTGATTCGAATGTTGCCAATGCGTCCTTGTTCGAGTGGGGGCGATAGAGATTGCCCAAGGGCGCTGAGCCAAAGCCCAGCTCGGTGAAGTTCAGTTCAGCACCAGAGGGGGCTTTGAAGCGGCGTTTTTTCATGGGGAACGACCTATAGGTTGCTGTTGTGTTGTCTGGTGATCAAGTCTAATGAACTGTTATATCAGTTTGCAAGATGAATTCACCATGACCCTTGAAATCGTTCCGAAGCCTTCCATGCTGCGCCTCAACCGGGCCGACAATGTTCTGGTCTCCACCCGCATTGTGGAAAAGGGCGAGACAACGCTTGAAGGGGTGGTGACACGGGCCAGAATCATGCGCGGCCACAAGATGGCGTCCACGGCAATTGTCGATCATACGCCCATTCGCAAATTTGGCCAGATCATCGGTTTTGCCAAGGGCGACATCGCGGCTGGTGATTGGGTGCATGAGCATAATGTTGTCATGGGGGAACTTGCCCACGACTACGCTTATGCACAGGCCGCCAAACCAGAACCAATTTTGCCGGAATCCGAGCGGGCCACCTTCGAGGGCTTTCGCCGGAAGAATGGCAAGGTGGGCACGCGCAACTATATCGGCATCATGACGTCGGTGAATTGCTCGGCCACTGTTGCCACCATGATCGCCAAAGAAATGTCGAAGCCCGGCATGCTGGATGATTTTCCGAATATTGATGGCGTGGTGGCACTCAGGCAGGACAATGGCTGTGTGATTGATTATCGCGGCGTGATTTTCGATACCTTCAAGCGCACCGCCTGGGGCTATGCCACCAATCCCAATATGGGAGGCGTCATGATGGTGGGGCTGGGCTGCGAGGGCTTTCAAATCCCGCGCTTCAAGGAAGCCTACAAGGTGGAGGAAGGCGACACCTTCCGCACCATGACCATTCAGGAGACCGGGGGCACCCGCAAAACCGTTGAGGCTGGCGTGGCTGCGGTGCGCGAAATGCTGAAACATGTGAATGATGTGAAGCGGGAAACCTGCCTTGCGTCGGACCTGATCGTGGCGCTGCAATGCGGCGGGTCCGATGGCTATTCGGGCATTACCGCAAATCCGGCCCTTGGGGCTGCTGTGGATATTCTGGTGCGGCATGGGGGAACGGGCATACTTTCCGAGACCCCTGAAATCTATGGGGCGGAACATTTGCTCACCCGGCGTGCGGCCAATCGCGAAGTGGGTGAGAAGCTGGTGGGCATCATCAAATGGTGGGAGGATTATACCCGCCGCAACAATATGGAAATGAACAACAACCCCTCCCCCGGCAACAAGCTGGGGGGCCTCACCACAATTCTGGAGAAATCACTGGGGGCTGCAGCGAAGGGTGGCACGACTACTTTGCAGGCGGTCTATAATTATGCGGAACCCGTGACCGCCAAGGGCTTCGTCTTCATGGATACGCCGGGCTATGACCCCGTGGGCGCAACGGGCCAGGTGGCGGGGGGTGCCAATGTGATGTGCTTTACCACTGGGCGCGGCTCAGCTTACGGCAACAAGCCCTGCCCCTCGATCAAGCTTGCCACCAATACGCCGATCTATAATCAGATGATCGAGGATATGGATATCAATTGCGGCGACGTGATTGAAGGTGTTTCACTTGAGGAAAAGGGCCGGCAGATTTTTGACCTGATCCTGAAAACCGCATCCGGGCAGAAAACCAAATCAGAAGAGCTGGGCTATGGCGAGAATGAGTATGTGCCGTGGTACATTGGCGCGGTGATGTAGGATCACATTGATATATAAACAGAATTTTTTCTGGAAATAGTTGTTGACAATCCTTGCTGTTTGTTCTATATACGTTCTTACATTGCTGAATGCGGTCAGGAACGAGACCTACTAAAATCCGTTCACCTCCATCCGGAGGGTCGCCCAAGGAAGAATTCTGCGGGCGGCTCTTGCGGGGATTTCAGGTGCGGCCACACCTGCGGTTCACGCGAACCCCCAGAGCGCAAGCTTGCAAGGGAACGGTTGAGAGAGGGTCGGCACCCGCACCGGCCAAGCTGCTGCAAGCGCCCATGGGCCTTGCGCGGTAGTGGGGGATGAAAAAAGAGAGGTGTGTTGTGGGGGTGGGGGCGACGCTTTTCTCGGGCCCTCCCCGGCGCGTTCCGCGCCTCCCCTCCCGCAAGCGGGAGAGGTGAATATCAAGCCATTTTTGCACCATCATTTTGCGCGATGGCCAGTTAACGGGCTGTCAGAGTTTGGGCTTTAGACCAGCTTTCGGGTTTGGAGTTGTGTGTATGGGACTTTTCGGGGGCAAGAAGAAGCAAAAGGGCAAGGGCCGGGCTGAGCCTCGACTGTTTGCCGATGCGCCTGCACCCCGGGGGCGGAATAGCAAAAAGCCTGCAAAGCCGCGCCGCAGTATTTTCTGGTGGCTGTTCAAATGGACTTTCGTTTTAAGCTTCTGGGGAACGGTTGCCGCGGCGGGGTTGTTTGCTGTCACGTGGTTTTCGCTGGAGCAAAAGGGCCTGTTCCAGATTCCGCAGCGTGAACCCGGCATCATGATTCTGGCCAGTGACGGGTCGGAGATTGCCGAGCAGGGCACGTTCTTTGGCGATGCAGTCAACATGGCGGAATTGCCTGACTATGTGCCAAATGCCATTATCGCCATTGAAGACCGGCGTTTCTATTCGCATTACGGCGTTGACCCCATCGGCATCAGCCGGGCGCTGGTGCGCAATGCCATGCGGGGCCAGATGCGCGAGGGCGGTTCGACGCTGACGCAACAATTGGCCAAGAACCTGTTCCTCAGTCATGAGCGAACGTTCAGCCGCAAGGCGCAGGAACTGGTGTTTGCGATGTGGCTGGAAGCCAAGTTCAGCAAAGATGAAATCCTGCAGCTCTACTTGAACCGCGTGTATTTCGGTGGCGGGGCCAATGGCATCGACAAGGCGTCGCGTACATTTTATGGCAAGTCAGCCTATGAATTGTCGCTGATGGAAGCGGCCACTCTTGCCGGTGTGTTGAAGGCGCCAACAACCTATAACCCGGCGCGCAATCCGGAAGAGGCTGCGGCGCGGGCGAAGCTGGTGTTGGCCAATATGGTTGATGAAGGCTTCGTCACACGCGAAGAAGCGCAGGAGGCAATCGACAATCCGGCGAAGGCTACGACCAGCAGTTTTACCCCTGCCACGCAATATGCAGTCGACTGGATCAGCGGGCAGTTGCCATTGCTGATCAAGAAGCAGACGCAATCGCTGATCATTGAAACGACCATTGAGCCCAACCTGCAAGCCAATGCAGAAAATGCACTGCGGAAACGGTTGGCCGACAATGGCAAGAAGTTGAATGTGTCCCAGGGAGCCGTGGTGACCATGGATGGCACGGGTGCCATTCGCGCGCTGGTGGGCGGGCGCAGTTACAAACGCAGCCAGTTCAACCGGGCAACGGAAGCCAAGCGCCAACCGGGATCCGCTTTCAAGGCCTTTGTCTATCTGGCAGCCATGGAGAATGGTTATCGCCCGGATTCAGTTGAAGTGGATGAGCCGGTGAAGATTGGCAACTGGAGCCCGGAGAATTACAAGCGCAAGTATCTTGGCAATGTGTCTCTGGACCAGGCCTATGCGCTGTCGCTGAACACGGTTGCGGCGAAACTCACGGCGCAGATGTCGCCTGCCAGTGTGACGCAAGTGGCAAAGCGGCTTGGCATCACATCGAAACTGGGTCAGGATGCGTCGATTGCACTTGGCACATCGGAGGTTTCGCTTCTGGAAATGACCACGGCTTTCACACCCTTTGCCAATGGCGGAAAAGCTGTCGAGCCCTATATCGTCAATCGCATTCTCTCGCGGGACGGCACTGTGCTCTACACCCGGGGCGGAGATGGTTTGGGCCAGGTGATTGGTGACCGGGAACTGGGCGACATGAATGCCATGATGCGGCAGGTGATCCTGACGGGGACGGGCACCAAGGCGCGCTTTGACGGGCAGGACATGGGTGGCAAGACAGGCACATCACAGGATTATCGTGATGCGTGGTTTGTGGGTTACACCCCCTATCTGGTGACAGGTGTGTGGATGGGCAATGACGACAACACGCCCACCAAAAAAGTGACAGGCGGCTCTCTTCCGGCGCTGATCTGGCATGATATCATGCAGAAGGCCCATGCGGACATGCCGGAGCTGCCGCTGCCTGGTACGGCGTCTCCGTCACGGGATTCTCTGGTTGCGACGTCCGAGGTCGATGTGAATGATGTGGTGGAACCATCGCCCCAAGTCGCGGCACCTGGCGAGCACCCGGATGCGCGGCAGGTGCAAAGGAAGAAACGCGAGCGGGGACTGCTGGCGCGGATTTTTGGACTGGATGAGGACAAGCCCGCAAAATCCGGAATCTATGATTGAACCCTGCCGAAAACATCTGGCAGTACATGCGTGCCAAATGGCTCTCAAACCAAGTTTTTGAAACTCACAAAGACATTATCGATGCCCCCGCGCTGCGTGGCTCAATCTGGTTAAGCAGCCATACTCAATCACGTTAACGGGCTTGCGTGATCGGGTGCGCGTCGGTCAGTTCAACGACCCTTGCTATCTCTTGGTGGAAAATAGTCTGGTAATTTTTGCGTGAGATCTTTCATGAAACTCTTGAGCCGCGCATCAGCGGCAGCTATGTCTTCGCCTTTGGCGATGGGCGTGACCAGCCTCACCAAGCCGCCGTCAGAACGCCCTTGCGTCACTTGATCAAAAATTGAATACAGCTTCGCCTGATAGTCACTGGTCATGCGGCGTCCGCGTTGTTCAAACCAGTAGTAGACCAGCTGACGGTTCAGGTTTTTCTGAATGACGGCCCGGTTGACTGGAATGTTTCCAAGTTCTGCTCCCAAATCTACTGTCCTGGCTGCCCAATTCGATACCTCCCAGCCACCGCCGGGAATGCATACCTCCGGTGAATGGATACCCGAGCCTCCTGTCTGCTTCTGATAAAACGTCATGAAAAGGTTTACGTTTTTACCTTGGTCAGCGTAGTCTGACAGGTAATAGTCGTCAGCCTTCAATACATTTTCAATAGCAGTATCGAGCACTTGTGGTGCTCCAGTCCAAGGCCCCACCTGATCAGGAAAATACGCGAAACTTGCCCGATCTACACTGGCACTCGTGAATGAAGGAATTCCCTGCCAGAGAGAACCGACGGCGAGCAGCAGAACTGACGCCATTACCAAAGGCCTGATGGCTTTCAATCTAGCCAGCGCAAGGAGGGGAGCAGCAACTTTATGGACATCCAAATCCAGAATATTGGGCCTACGCTCGCCTCCACTGAAAAACCTGTTGAGAACCCAGGCTTCGACATACAGTAAAATTATGCAGGCCACAAAAATGATCCAGCCTTCAAACAGATGTAAAAACCCTTCTGCCTGTTTGATGCCGAAATAATTTACCAGCACCCCGATGACGCCGATACGAAAACTGTTCATCAGGATTGTTATAGGTACGGTTGAGACGAACAGCACGACCCTGTGCCATCTCCGACCTTCGTAGAGCACTGCAAACAGCCAGCCAAAGCTGAGCAAAGGGAACAAATAGCGCAGCCCATTGCACGCTTCAGCGACAAGCAGCTGGTATTGTCCAAGGTCAATCACATTGCCGTCCAGCAAAACCGGAACACCCGCAAGCTTGATGAACGCAACGCCCAGATGGGACGAGATATATTGCAATGTTGTAGACACGCGCCAGTACAGAATGCTGGGCAAAGGAATCATGAAGAACAGATGCAGCCAGCCAGGCCAAAATCGAAAACCTTGCTTGCCCGCCATCACAAGGACCAGTCCGCCAACGGAAACAATGAAGCCATAGCTCACAAAGTCCGGAATTTCGGAAAGGTTGCCAAGCAACCCGATCAACATGCCGAGGATGAGGACGAGTATGCCCGGAATACGGCTATCATCAAATACAGTAATGGGGTGACGTTTGACTTCCCGAAGTGTCATGTACCCGGTTATGATTGGAACCAGTGGACCGTAACTATATTCAGGTCGCGTCCAGGCTGACAAAAGTGCCTCAAAACCCTTCCAGAAAAAAGCAATGCTACCGATCGCAGCGACAACCAGCCAGAAAACCGCAAGGGCATAGACCCTTGATTTCTCAGTCACAGGGGCCTTGCCGATTTGCTCCGCTTGTTGCAAAATATTCTTTCCCTCATGCACACTCTGGCGTGGCACTTACCACAACTGCAGAAATTGTGCCAGTTTTACAAAACCCAAGGCCGTGTTGGATTTCAAATAGTCGTGATTACAGCGTTTCAAACTGCCTGAGGCATACCGCCAGACTGGTCTGCCATGCGGGCAGCTCAACTCCATAGACCGACAAAAGTTTCCTACAATCAAGTCTCGAGTTAGCGGGTCTTTTGGCTGCCGTGGGATATTCCGTGGTAGCAATAGGTTCCACGACGGGAACAGACATTCTGCGACTGCAAAGTTCCGCAAATATTGCATCAGCAAATCCCGCCCAGCTGGTTTCGCCTTGGCCTGCCACATGGAAAATGCCGCTCAATTTCGCATCGGCCAGCAATTGCTTGCCGATTTCAAGGGCAGCACCGGCAAGGTCATGGGCTGATGTCGGGCAACCAGTTTGATCGGATACCACACGCAAATGGCTCTTTTCGCGCGACAGCCTGACCATTGTCCTTACGAAATTGGAGCCATAGGGGCTATAGACCCACGACGTTCGCAGTATCGCATGGTGAGGAGCAATATTTCGCACCATGAATTCCGCTGCCAATTTGGATTCCCCATAGACACTCGCCGGGCCAACGTCATCTGACTCAACATAGGGCAGCAACTTTTTTCCAGAGAACACGTAGTCAGTTGATATCTGTATTATAGGAATTGCGAGTGCCGCTGCGGCGCGGGCCATGGCGGCCGCACCATCGCAGTTTATAGCGAAGGCCAGGCGGGGTTCGCTTTCGGCTTTGTCGACGGCGGTGTAGGCCGCTGCGTTGATGATCAGGTCAGGCCTGATCTCCAAGACTTGCCGCTCCGCTTCAATTGCATCGGCGAGATCGAAAACCGGTCGTCCCCGACAAATGACCGTCACATCAGTTTTGGTCGAAGCCAGCACAGCAAGGCTTTTGGCGAGCTGCCCCTCAGCGCCAGACACAAAAATGCGCATCAGCCCACTTTCAATCCCAAACGGTTTCCATCGTAACTGTTGGCTCTGATAGTTTGCCACCACTCCCGGTTCGCCAAAAACCACGAAATTGTCTTGTTTATGCCGGTATCAAAATTTTCGATGGCCACCCAACCCAATTCCTTCCTGATTTTGCTGGCGTCGATTGCATAACGTTGATCATGGCCCGGTCTGTCCGCAACAAAATTTATCAGTGACCGGCGCGACTTGCCGTCGGCTGACGGATGTATATCGTCGAGACGATCCACAATGGCGTTGACCACGTCCAGGTTCGTGCGCTCATTGTTGCCTCCCACATTGTAGCTCTCGCCGGGCGTTCCTCGCGTGACGATCATTGCCAAGGCGCGCGCATGATCTTCGACGTACAACCAATCACGCACGTTGCTGCCTTTGCCATAGACTGGCAAAGGCTTGCCTTCCAGAGCATTGATGATCATCAGTGGAATCAGTTTTTCGGGAAAATGGTAAGGCCCGTAATTGTTGGAGCAGTTTGAAAGCAACGTGGGCAAGCCATAGGTTTTGTGCCACGCCTTGACCAAATGATCTGACGCAGCCTTCGAGGCAGAGTAGGGAGACTTTGGCGCATATGGCGTTTGTTCCGTAAACAGGCTGTCGTCCAGTTCCAGTTCGCCAAACACTTCATCGGTGGAGACATGGTGAAAACGGAACCTGTTGCGCCGTGCTTCTGGCAGCTTCTCGTAGTAACTTCTCGCTGCCTGCAATATCGAAAAGGTGCCGACTATATTGGTCTGAATAAATGAATCGGGGCCGTCAATCGATCTGTCCACGTGACTTTCCGCAGCCAGATGGATCACGGCGTCGACAGCCTCACTTTTCAGAATTTCCTCCATTGCCTCGCGGTGCAAAATATCCTGATGGTAAAAACGGTAGCGATTGCTGGCCTCGAGATCAGCAGTGCTGGCCTGCGTTGCTGCGTAAGTCAATTTGTCCACATTGACCACATGCAAGCCCAAGTCATTGACCAGATGCCTGCAAACCGCCGAACCAATAAAACCCGAACCACCCGTCACCAGAATTTTCATGCCGTCAGTTCCCCCTAAGTGAAGACATGGTTGTAGTCTTTGAAAGAGGGTGAGATTTTGTCCTTCGCCGACAACACAGGAAGATGCCCAGCCAGGGGCCAATCGATCGCGAGTTCCGGATCGTCCCATCTTATGCCGTGCTCATGCGCGGGTGAGTAAGGTGCGCTGACCTTATACACAACCTCAGTATCAGGCTCCAAGGTGAGAAAGCCGTGGGCAAAACCTTTGGGGACCAAAATCTGATTCCATGCGTTCGCCGAAACCACAAGTGAAAGCCATTTTCCGAAATGGGGAGAGCCTTTGCGTATATCGACAGCAACATCGAAAATGCTGCCACGCACCACGCGCACCAGTTTGTCCTGGGCCACGGGAGGTGACTGGTAGTGCAACCCGCGCAGAACATATTTTTCTGCCGAGAAAGAATGATTATCCTGAACCCAAGTGGTTGGTAAATTATGGGCCGTCATGGCAACGTTAGAAAAAGTCTCTGAGAAAAATCCCCTGATGTCACCAAATTTCCTTGGCTTCAATTCAAAAATTCCTGGCAGTTGCAGCTTGAGAATGTCCATGTCTCAACCGTGCTTCTCGGTGACACAACGACGCAAATAACTTGCGTATTCGGTCTTGCCCATTTGATCCGCGCGTTTCAGCATGTCGGCCTCATTGAGATAGCCTTTTTCAAAAGCAATCTCTTCTGGACAGCAAATCTTGACACCTTGCCGCGTTTCGATAGTTCGCACGAATGATCCCGCATCCAGCAAACTTTCGTGCGTGCCAGTGTCAAGCCACGCAAAGCCACGCCCCATCACTTCAACCCGCAATTTTCCACGACGTAGATATTCTGCATTGACATCAGTGATCTCAAGCTCGCCGCGCGGTGATGGTTTGAGGGCCTTGGCTATGTCTACAACATCCGAATCATAAAAATACAGGCCTGTGACCGCCCAGTTTGACTTTGGTTTTACTGGCTTTTCCTCAAGGCTTTTCGCCTTGAAATTGGCATCAAATTCAACAACGCCATAGCGTTCCGGGTCTTGTACGCGATAAGCAAAAATGGTGGCACCGTCGGACTGGCCATTTGCTTTTCGGCAAAGATCACCCAACCCCGCGCCATGGAAAATGTTGTCGCCCAATACCATTGCCGCACCGTCGCCAGCCAAAAATTTCTCTCCCAGCAGGAAGGCCTGCGCAAGTCCGCCCGGATGTGGTTGTGCCACATAGGTGAATTTAACGCCAAAAGCAGAACCATCTCCAAGCAGCAGTTCGAAGTGCGGGAGGTCATGGGGTGTTGATATGATCAGGATGTCGCGCACGTCTGCCAAGAGCAAGACCGAGATCGGATAGTATATCATCGGCTTGTCGTAGACTGGCAGCAGTTGCTTGGAAACAGCCAGCGTCAAGGGATAGAGTCGTGTGCCGCTTCCACCCGCCAGCACGATTCCTTTTTTTATTTGGGACATGACGCGCTCACGATTCTCTCCTGCCAATCCAACATTTCAACCGATATCCTATCTCTGTGCAGCCAGCCTGTGAAGACGGCTGATACTTGCTCCACCTCATGACTTTTCCCGATACAATACCCAAGCTGCGCAAAAGCCAAGCATCGCACCAGCTGCGGCAGACAGCAAACCTTTCAGCTCCGCAGTTCGGCCCGGAATATAGGTCTGCAAAAGCTCCAGAAATCCTGACGAAACGATCAGTCCCACCAGCACCATGAGTCGCTTGCGCTTGCTTTCAATTCCGTAACAGAGGCAAAAGGCTACGGCTGCATACGCCACAAAATGTTCACTGAATCCGGATGCTCCGGAATGTGGTCTGGCTGATCCAGGCAGAACGGACAGGACAACGATGGCGACCCAACCAACCACTCCCAGCAACCCCAGGGCTTTCACTCTTGTATCGTGTTTCAACAATTCCCTGACTCCGCCGCCTTGGCCCGATGTGTCTCGCGTATGAATGGAGTTTGCACTGCATGTGCGGACCAATAGCAATTGTAAAGTCTCTGCGCTCGATTTAATATAATGTTGTTAATTTGTTAGTCTGAAAGCTTGAGTGTCTGATGGAAGTCAAATTCGTACCATGTTACTTGTAATTTTCTTGCTGGCATCCATACTCATGGTGACAGGGACCTTCTGGTTTCTGTTTCCCTTTGCTCTTCGCAAAATCGCTGAAAAACAACTCGAGAGAAAGTGCCGGGAAACTCGGTCGATTGTTTTGTCATATGATGATGGCCCCGGTTCGGACCTCACACACAAACTGCTGGATGAACTGGCTGACGAAAATATTCTGGCAAGTTTTTTTGTACTTGGAAAAAATGCCGAAGGCAAAGACGAGACGTTGTGCAGACTGATGGCTGCAGGACACGATGTTGGAAGTCACACCTTTCTTCACACCAATGCTTGGAAAGCAACGCCCTGGGTCGTGAACCGGGATATAGTTGCTGGCATCTCGGTTGTTCAGCGCAGTGGCGGACACTCACGACTGTTTCGCCCCCCATTTGGCAAGATGACACTTGCCAGTTTATACTTGTGCAAACGCCTGGGATTACAGGTTGTCTGGTGGACAGTTGACAGCAGGGACAGCTGGAATCGGCGGCCTATCAACGACGTGCTATCTGAAATCGAAGCCAAAGGTGGAGGCGTCGTGTTGATGCACGATTTCGACGACTATGTGAAAGCCCCGCAAAATCCAAGTCATGCTGACCATGTGATTTCACTCACACGGGAAATTATAGCATTTGCAAAGCGCGGGAACTACCGCATAGTACCTTATTCCAGTTTGGGCGAGGAAAATGCTGGACAGGTTCGCATATGACCAGGGGTGCACAGAAAAAAAAACGGGTGCTGGCTATTGCATCGGGAGGAGGGCACTGGATCCAATTGAATCGACTGAGCCCGTCCTGGAAAAATATGGACGTGTTTTATGCTTCGACGATGCCAGGAACTGAAAAAGCCTTGCACGACACCGCAAAAATGTCTGGCCAGGCCATGCCACTTTACTACAACCTGCCGGAAGCCAATCAATGGCATAAGTTTAAATTGGCTGTGCTCGTGTTGAAAATTACCATCCTCCTCCTCCGCATAAGGCCGGATTTTGTCATTACCACGGGCGCCGCTCATGGATATTTTGCCATTTTCATTGGCAAATTTCTGGGAGCCAAAACAATCTGGATAGACAGTATCGCAAACGCTGAAGAAATGTCAGGTTCAGGACAATTGGTCAGAAAGCATGCTGATGTTTGGCTTACCCAATGGCCGCACATTGCGAATTCAAACGGTGGTCCCGGATACGAAGGGGCCGTATTATGATTTTTCTGACGGTCGGTTCGCATGAACCTTTTGACAGGCTCGTCAAAGCCGTTGACGACTGGTGCCAGAAGCACCCAGGCACAGAGGTTTTTGGCCAAGTCACCGGAAGAGGAACTTATAGGCCCCGGTATTTCCAGTTTGTGCAAAATCTTGACATCAGCGCCTTCGAGGACACGTTGAACCGGGCGGAAATCCTGATTTCTCATGCCGGAATGGGTACAATCATCTCTGCGCTCATCAAATCAAAACCCATCGTCGTGATGCCGCGTCAAGGAAAACTGCACGAAACACGAAACGACCACCAAATTGCCACCGCATCAAGACTTGCAGAAAAGCAGGGCATTGTTGTCGCCAAGGATACCCAAGACCTTCCAGCTTCCATCGCCCTGGCCCAGGCAATGCTGAATGTGCCTGCAATTGAACGGCTTTCACAATTCGCCCAACCTCGGCTGTTGGCCTATTTGTCAGGCGTATTTGAAGGTGGGTAAACCAGTGGTTTAGCAGAAGGTAATTCGGATCACATGCCGAAATTCGGCCCCGTTATGAAGTACGGCACTTGTTTCAATTCTCATTTCGAAGCTAACATACTGAAATCTGTGGTGTAAAGTTGCGACTTATTGGGAAAGTAACGGCGAATTGAAAGCAAAAGAAGCCATCGTTATCGGCGCAGGCCCCTATGGTCTGTCCGTGGCTGCGCATCTTCAGTCACTGGGCGTCGATTATGCTGTGTTCGGCAAGCCAGTTGATACCTGGCTGAACCACATGCCAAAGGGCATGACCCTAAAATCTGATGGCTTTGCCTCATGCCTGTCGGGCCCTGGTTCAACGGCAAGTCTATCTGCATACTGCAAGTCCAAGGGCATAGACTACCACGCAACTGGTCTGCCAGTTCGACTGGAAACATTCACTGACTATGCCAAGGACTTCCAAAGCAAATATGTTGCACATCTTGACCAGCGCAACGTTGTTGCTCTCACGTCAACCAAGCAAGGATTTTCTGCAACGTTGGAAGACGGCATTGCCATTGACGCCCGCAAGGTCATCCTCTGTATGGGCATTACCCATTTTTCGCATATTCCTGCCGAATTTGAAAATCTTGGGCCGCGCTATATCTCACACAGCAGTGAACATCATGACTTGACAGCATTTTGTGGAAAATCGGTTGCAGTTTTGGGTGCGGGGTCTTCGGCTGTGGACATTGCCGTGCATCTTGCTGAAGCAGGTGCGGAGGTTCATCTCATTGCGCGGGCATCAAGCATTCGATTTTCGGGCAGTGCAGCTCCAGGAGGTCGCAGCTTGTGGCAACGTTTGCGGCACCCGCAATCCGGACTCGGCTCCGGTCTGAGATCCAAGATATTCAGCGACTTACCCCAATTTTTCCGTTTCATGCCAGCAAAACTTCGTCTTGAAATCGTGCGTCGCCATTTGGGTCCTTCGTCTCCTGGCTACCTCAAACGATCTCTCCATGACAAGGTCAAGATCATGACAGGTTGTGAGGTTCGACAGGTCCACGTGCTGGAAAACCGCGTGAAGCTGACTGTCAGCGCTTCGAATGGCCACCAAACAGATATTACATGTGACCACATCATTGCGGCAACAGGTTATAGAGTTGATTTGAAGCGCGTACCATTCCTTGATCCAGTCTTGATTGATACAATTTCCACGACTGGTCAATTCCCAGAGTTGAAGGCGAGCCTGGAGACATCAGTACCGGGATTATATGTCGCCGGTATTGCGGCAGCCGGCAGTTTTGGTCCATTAATGAGGTTTGTCTATGGCTGCGACTTCGCGTCAAGGCGCATAAGTAGCGACGTCAAGAAACAAATTTCAGCAATGAGCATGTGAAGCGATGCTGAACGCGATATATGATGAGGAGGAAGAATTCAAAAAGGTAAAACCAAGGGTACTTCTCATTTCATCATTTCGCTGGATTACGGTGGCACGGGCCGCAATAGCCTTCCATGAGGCTGGATTCTCAGTTTCTACACTGGTTCCCAAGGGCCACGCCGTTGAAAAATTATCCATTGCTGCCTCCACTCATATCTTCAATATTTTTTCGGCGGAGCAGTCCCTCATTGAAGCTGTGTCCGGCAGCAAGCCTGTTTTGCTGGTTCCGTTTGATGACGTTGTCGTTCCCATCCTGCACGATGTTTATTATAAGCGCGGCGCCGACGATAAACTCAGCATCCTCATAGCAAACTCCCTCGGAGACCCAGCGTTTTTTCCCGTCGTCAGATCGCGGAAGGAATTCGCCAAACGGCTCTTTGCATTGTCAATCGCAAGTCCACCGACGCTTTCCGTGGAATCAACCGACGACCTGATGACAGCCGCCAGGACTTTGGGTTTGCCAACAGTCCTTAAAAGTGATGGAAGCTGGGGAGGGCAAGGCGTGGCGATTGTGCATGAGCAAACGGGATTGCGTGACGCTTTTGCAAGACTATCGTCGCGACACAACGTGTTGCGTGCTCTCAAGAGGTTCATTATCAACCATGACCTTACACCATTTCACACCATGTTGCGACGGCGGGCAATTTCAATAGTGGCGCAACAGTATCTGCCAGGCCGGCCGGCCAACGCCGCAGTCGCTTGTTGGAAGGGCGAAGTGTTGGGCTCCATCACCCTTGAAGTCATACAGTCTGCTGGAGAAACTGGACCTGCCACGGTCGTGCGTCACATTGATTGCCCGGATATGACAAATGCCATTCACCGTATAGTCCACGATTTGCAGCTTTCTGGAATTTGCGGAGTTGACTTCATTTTGAGTGGTCCGGAAAATAAGCCACTCATGATCGAATTGAATCCGCGGAGTGTTCCAACGGTACATTTGTCCAATAGCCGGGGCCAAAGACTGTGCCACCTGCTATTCGAGAAAATCACGGGCAGAGTTGTCTCGCCCAGCCTTCACGCGCCACAGTGTGATATTATTGCCCTGTTCCCCCAGGAAATGCTGCGTGATCCGCACAGTCCGCATCTGATAAACAGCTTTCACGACATACCCACGCACTGGCCTGAATATGTGGCCCTTGCAACCGGGGAAACCACTTCGCAAAGTTACATCCAACCTGACATATTGCGAAAGATCTAACGCACCCGGATCATGGCAAGCTACTTGCTTTCAAACACGAAACGCTCAAACATGCACATTCTTGGAAACATGGGGTGGAGACGGAATTTTGCACGAAAGACTGATGGTTCATCAACGCAAATTGATACATCCCTTGGCAACCAGGATATTTCACTGGCTCAATGCAGTGATTCTTTTTGTCATGATCACCTCCGGATGGCTGATCTACAACGCATCTCCGTTGTTTGCATTCAAGTTTCCGAAGATGATCACATTGGGAAACTGGCTTGCTGGAGCGCTGCAACTGCATTTTGCGGCAATGTGGTTGTTGATGGCCAATCTCGCAGCATATCTGCTTTACGGATTGCTCTCAGGTCACTTCAAAAGAACTATGCTTCCGCTGTCTTTTGTCGCTCTCTTCGGGGGCTTAAACGCCGCCCTGCGTGGGCAGCTAGACCATAAGATGGGAACCTATAATGTAATTCAACGGGCAGCCTACTTGAGCATTTTGCTGGTTATCTTGCTGGTCATTGCCTCAGGTTTTGCAATTTGGAAGCCTGTACAGTTGCAGGCACTAACGTCTCTCATGGGGGGATATGAACGGGCGCGTTACGTGCATTTTGCAGGCATGGCCATTATTTGTGCGTTCACCCTTTTTCATGTTGCTCTTGTTGCCTTTATCCCCAAAACACTTTTGCCCATGATAACGGGTTGGGGGGCATCCAATATCGAGGCAGCAGACCGGGATAGGTAAAGCAAAGACAGAAGGGAGAACCGCGATGGCACGCAGACAATCGTTTTTGATACCGGAGCGCCGTCAGTTTCTGAAAGAGTCGGCTGGTCTGGGTGCTGCCGTGATGTTGGCAGGATGCAAGGATCAAGATAAGTCCGTTACGGCCAACATCAGGACTGCTTTGCAAAATTGGAACGACGGTGCGCAGGCGGCCCTGTTTGATGGTAACAGGTTGGCTGAAACCTATTCTGAAAAAGACATTACGGATCCCTTTCCGTTCAACGCCTTCTACAAGGTAACGGAGATACCAGACGTGCCCGAAACAGGCTACGCCCTGCAACTGGGTGGGTTGATCGACAACAAGGAAAGCTGGACGCTCGAACGTCTGCGAAAGCTTCCGCAGGTTTCCCAGATCACGCGTCATGTTTGCGTCGAAGGCTGGAGTGCTATTGGCAAATGGGGCGGCGTTCGGTTCTCAGAGTTCCTGGCACTTGTCGGCGCGGACACAACCGCCAAATACATCGGTTTTACGTGTGCTGATAAATATTATACCAGCATAGACATGGCGACAGCACTTCATCCGCAAACCATATTGGCTCTGACCTTCAGGGACGAAGTGCTTCCGGCCAAATACGGGTTTCCCATGAAACTGCGCATGCCAACGAAATTGGGTTTCAAGAACCCAAAACATATCATGTCTGTGTTTGTGACCAACGACTATCCCGGTGGTTATTGGGAGGACCAAGGATATAACTGGTTCAGTGGCTTGTGAAATTGCGTTTACCTTATGCCAGACCTCGCTCCTGTCGGCAGGTGAATCGCGGTATGATCAAACCGGCTTCAAGTGCAGCAGGACGGATTTCTTAAATTGACCCAGAGTGAATTGGTAACAGTCATTGTGCCCGTCTTCAACAGGGCCCATGCAATTGCGCGTTCAATTGGCAGCATATGTTGCCAGTCCTATCGCAATCTCGAAATCCTCATTATAGACGATGCATCATCCGACGATATCGCTGCCGCAGTTGAAGCTCTGAAAGATCCGCGCGTTCGCCTGATCAGGCGTGACAAGAACGGCGGTGCGGCCGCAGCCCGCAATATTGGAGTGCAAGCTGCAATCGGCGATTTGATTGCATTTCATGACAGCGACGACGTCGTCGTGTTTGACAAGATTGAAAGGCAAGTCAAATTGCTCCAGTCGCTGCCCGCAGACTATGTAGCCGTCTATACAGCGGTGCATTTCTATTTTGCAGCGGATGAGTCGAATTACACGTCGATGAAGTCATATGTTCGCCCCTTTCCAGACACCAAGCTACTCAGTGGAGATTTGTCATCACAAATGATGGAGGCGAACACGGTCAATTTACCGACCATTGTGGTTCGCAAATCGGCTTTACTGGCTGCAGGGCCCTCGGACGAGTTGATGCGCAACAATGTTGACTGGGACCTGATGATTCGTCTGACGAAACAGGGCAAATTCGCTTTCATTCCAGAACCTCTGTATATGACCGAGTTCCAAAATTCCAAAACAGTCAACGCACAGCGAATTTCGCGTTCGACCAAGTTTTCTGCGAGGAGCTTTGTTCGCATTGCCGGAAAATTGCGTCGCCAGGGTTTGAAGGGTAAACCCCTCGCCAAACACTACAGCATTTCGTCAAACTATCTGCTTCGCATCGGCCATGTCGGCTTCGCACGAAAATTCATGCGAGCCTCGCTGGCCCACGACCCCAACAACCCGAAGCTGTTCATACATCTTGTATTGAGCTATGTGCCGATGTTGCACAGAAAGCTCATGCGATATCAAAGCAAGATTCCGAAGAAATAGACTGCACGTCAGTCAGGGCTATTGCGCAAAAACCGGCGAAGTATTTCCGAATAAGTCTCAAGGCGCGACTGCGCAAGTGTGTTGCTAGCCACAACCTGTTGTTTGAGATGTTCCCTGTCTAAAAAACCCTGCACGACCATGTCGGCAATGTCGACCGCTGTCGAACTGGCGCAATCAGCCACCTGATTATATCCCAGTGACCCAAACAACCCTATGAATTTGCGGCTATAGGCCATGGGAACGACGGGCACGCCTGACGAAAAGGCAGCGATGCAGGCATGCATGCGCGAGCCTGCAAAGAAATCCAGGCCCGAAATGTAGGATTTGGCTTCAGAAGGCGTCTTGAACCGCGGAGCTACGACGACCGTCGGAAACTCTTTGGCTAAAGCCTGCGACACCCGGTAATCATCTTCCGTCTCAAAATCATCCGAAATCACATGGCTGACGAGATGAAGTTCACAGTTCTGCTTCAGCAACCTGCCGATGACCATTCGCGCCAGCGAAGGATAGTCATCTTTAAGTCCGAACATGTTGTTCTTGGTGTATCCACCGTTAAACAGCAGCCCGGAAATGTTCAGGCCCACGCGCGGTTGGCCGACTGATTTGCTCGACGGCGTAAAGGGCAGGCGAAAAGCCACGTCAGTCGCCTCCACCACTGAGCTCACCTTGAAAGACTTGGCAACGGCTGTCGACAAGGCGTCGCGGGTCACTACGGCTGCCGCATTGCGGAGCAAGATTCCGGCAGCCAGCTTGGCCCACCAACGCCGGAAGGGCCCAAGTGTCTGGGGACTCATGACCAAGGGACGTCGGGCAAGCGAGACTACACATTTCGATATGGCGTTAAACAGAAACCGCTTTGCGCCATATATGTCAGCGAATGAATCACCTGCTGAAATATCGAGTACGAAATCACACTGCCTGACTTTGGCGTACAGCCCACGAGGCCGGATGAAATCCTTGCCCTTCATTGCGAATACTTCAATGTTTGAAGCGGATATCTGTGGTTGCCCAGGATCAGACCAGCCGAGTATCAGAAAACTGACCCCCCGGTTCAATTGACGGGCAGCCTCTGTGACAATCGCAATGTTGGCCACAGTCAAAGCAGAAACGCCCAAGTTGTCAGAATTCACCGAATGCCAAAGCAAACCAATGCGAACGGGCGGCAAAGTAACTGGGGGCAAGTGCATTTCCATTTAAAAGGTAGTCTCAGTTCTTCAAGTAGCGATTTGCATCATTGTGAGGACGTAGCATTTTCGAAACCGGCACAAAACGCAGGAAAATCAACTGCCAGTAAACGTAACTATAAGTAATAAATGTCATATTGGGAAAGCAAAAGTCAATTGTGGTTGTCGGACCATTGTGGGATTAGCATAAAATCGTAGATCAAGGCGGAGGTCTTGTTTAGGTGAATCTAAACCCCGTCCACTCGTAATTCTTGCCTTTGTCAGGAGATTTGATGTTTCGCACATACTGGTTGATTTGGCAGATTTTCTCTGTATCAGAACGCAAGCGATCCATCTTGGTGTTTGCTCTGGCTTTTGTAATGTCAGTGTTTGAGGTACTTGGCGTTGCGTGTATTCTGCCTCTGCTCCGATTGTTGGCAGACCAAAGTCTCATTCATACAAACCCGACTTTGGCCTGGTTAAAATCTGCTACGGGAATTGTAGCAGACTCTGATTTCCTGGTATTCGTCGGCTTGGCGACATTTGCCGTGATCCTGGTCAGCATCGCAGTGCGGGCATTCGCGACTTACGCGCTGTCTCGTTTCACAATGATGCGTGCCTACAGCATTGGTTCGCGACTGTTGCGCGGTTACCTGAGCCAACCCTATGTGTGGCTGATATCACGCAACAGTTCAGAGTTCGGGCAAACCATTCTTTCTGAAGTGGACACCGTTGTGCGGGATTGCATACTGACTGCAGTCATGTTCCTGGCGAATTCCACGGCTGCACTTTTCATGACTGCATTTGTATTTGTGATCGAACCGGTCATTGCAATTTCGTCCCTTGTTGTTCTCTTCGGGGCCTATGTCATAATCTATATGGTGCTGCGTCCAACCTTGGATCGTATTGGGCGTTTGCGGGTACAGGCCAACCGTCATCGGTTCAAGATCATTCAAGAAGCAACCAACGGCATCAAAGAAGTGAAGGTGTTTGGCGTTGAAGACCATGTCTTACGCAGGTTCAGAGGTCCTGCCCGTGATCTTGCAAGCTACCAGGTGTTGGGCAGCAACATCGGCAAATTACCACGCTATGTTTTAGAGGTGATTGTGTATGGTGGATTTGTCGCGATGCTTTTGATCATGTTTGTCAGGCGTGGTCAGGGCATGGCGGATGTGCTGCCAGTGTTGGGCGTAATCGGAATGGCAGGAATGCGCCTATTGCCCTCCTTGCAACAAATGTATGTTTACGCCAGCTCCATGCGGTTCTCACTGCCAACACTGGAAAAATTGAAGAAGGATTTATCCGAATTCGAGAAGTCGATTGTCGATGCTCCTTCGGGGCACGTCATGCCACTCAAAAGCGCAATCGAAATGCGGGATATTTCGTTTCGCTATCCAACATCGGAGCGTGATATCCTTTCAAATGTGTCGTTCGTGTTGAAGGCCAATTCCACCGTCGGCATTGTGGGACAAACGGGCGCAGGAAAATCAACCGTGGTCGACATCATCATGGGGCTATTTGAACCCTTGCGTGGCGAGGTTAAGGTAGACGGCCGACCGTTGACACGGGACAACCTTCGTTCCTGGCAAAGAAACATCGGCTATGTTCCACAGCAAATATTCCTGAATGATGACACAATTGCCGCCAATATCGCTTTTGCCACGGAGCCAGAAAACATTAACATGGCAGCTGTGGAGAAGGCTGCAAAGATAGCCAATCTGCATGGTTTCGTATGCAATGACTTGCCAAATGGCTACCAGACACGAGTGGGAGAACGTGGCGTGCAGTTGTCAGGCGGACAACGACAGCGCATCGGAATTGCGCGTGCGATTTATCATGACCCCGATGTATTGGTACTGGATGAGGCAACTTCCGCTCTGGATTCCAGCACCGAGCGCGCTGTCATGGATGCATTGAACAATCTAAGTGGAACCAAAACGGTAATCATGATTGCCCATCGTCTCACAACAATTCAGAATTGCGATAATATTTTCCTGTTCGAGAAGGGTGTGTTGGCGGCACAAGGAAATTATGAGCAGTTGTTGTTGAAGAGCAAGACCTTTCGGGAAATGGCGGGAACGCATGAAAATGAAAATGAAGTGAATGAGGTTGGGCTGGGCAATGAAGTATAAATACCGGTTGAATCACAACGTCAGTTTCCGTCAATTCTTGCTCTCTGTTTCAAAATATGCTGCCATTGCTACAGTTGACAGGTTCGCGAAACCGCATGATGGAGCCACCAAATTCTTGTTCATTGCTGGTTGTGGGCATAGCGGAACCACGCTTCTTGCAGCCCGGTTTGGCAATTTGCCAAAAACCTTTGTCGTCCCCAAGGAAACTTATGTATTCCGTCCGGAAAACAGACTGTCGGTAGTCCGAGGCGATCTGGAAACATGGGCCCAGGAAGCCCAACAGATAGACGCTGACACGGTAGTCGAGAAGACTCCAAAACACATTCACTGTTGGCACCGTATCAAAAAGCTGATTCCCGCCGCAAAGCTCGTTGTTATAACCAGGGGCCCTCTTGATACCTGCGCGTCCCTGACAAAGCGTTTGGGCGATCTGGATTTCGCAATTGAACGATATTGTATTGATAACCTGGCGGCGGCAGGATTGCGAGGTGCTACGGACGTTTATCATCTTTCCTATGAGGCTTTTGTTACGATGCCCGAGGAAGAGGGTCACAAACTCGTCAGCTTCACCGGGCAAGCGTGGGCAGACAGCTTTGTTGCAGGTGGCACGTCGACCTACGACAACGCCAACCTCACGCACAATATGCTTTTGAGGCAGCAACAGGTGCGTGAGCCAATCCGTGCCAATATTGGCGGATGGAAGAAACAATTGACCGATGAACAGGCAAGACGTGTACTTGAAAAAACCGCTGAAGTCGCGGCAATGTTAGGTTATCCGGTTGGTCCGGCTGCCCTGCTTGCGTCTTGAGCCTTTCAGTCAATCGACAACCAATTGAATTTGAATTTATCATTCATTCCGCGCCGAATGGCAAACCGGCATTTTACCCGAGAACCAGGCCATGTTTCTTTTTGTCATTAATGGCATGGGCCATGATCCCGGAAGACACTTGGCGTGCGCCCGCAGAATAGGCGTAGACCAGGGCTGTATCACTCAACATGTTGATCAGACGTGGAATGCCGCCTGTTGCTTCCGCCAAAATCTTGCACGCCTGTCGCGAAATGAGGTCTTGCGACCCACCTGCCTGGACTAGCCGGGTTTTGACGTAGTCGTAAACTTCTGTGGGTTGAAGCGGCGCCAAATGGTAGTCAGAGCTTATCCGCTGCACAAACTGCACAAGCCCCGGACCACGCAGGATTTCCCGGAGTTCTGGCTGCCCCACCAAAACAATCTGCAGCAATTGCTCTTTGTCGGCATTGATATTCGACAGCATGCGCAGCTCTTCAAGTGTAGAGGTGCTTAGATTTTGGGCCTCGTCAACAATCAGAATTATCCGTTTTTGCTTGGCGTATTGTTCAATGAGAAACCGCTGGAAATCATTGAACACCGCCATGATAGTGGTCTGTTCAAACGGCTGTCCAAGTGCAAGCATCACCCAACGCATCAACTCGCCGTCCTTGATATTGGTGTTGGACAGCAGTCCGACAGTGACCTGATCGGTCAAATTCGCCAAAAGGCAACGTATCAATGTGGTTTTTCCGCAACCAATGCCACCAGTTATTACGGTAAATCCAGCGTTACTCATGACGCCGTATTCCAACATTGTGTAAGCCATGGAATGGACCTGACTCCAGTAAATGAAATAGGGGTCAGGCAAGAGGCCAAAAGGCTTTTCGCGTAATTTGAAATGACTTTCATACATAGCGTGGATCAATAGATGTCAACGCAATATGCACATCGGCACACCGGGTTGCGAAGTTGCCCACTGGCCCTTCGGTGTACCAGTTCTTGATTGCTGTGCATCCCATTCCAATTTCAATAGTAGTACTGATTCTTGTTGACTTCGCGGGACTTATTATAGACGCAACCCAGAAAATTAGTGGTTGCCAACAGTTCTTCGCAGTTAACGACATCGTGACTCGTCGACAAGTTCTCGGCCACCGTCAATAAACAGCAATCGGCCAATGGCAATATAGACATTACATCGTCGGATACTAGCAAAGGTGGCAGGTCCACAATGATGATCGCCTGTTCCTGCCTTTTCTTCAGATAAGTTAAAAACTCTGTGACGTGTTGGGACGCCATGGCTTCTGCTGGATTTGATGTTACGTCCCAGTTGCAGGCAATATTGAGTTTTTGCCCGGCAACATCGATATTGAAAAGTGTCTCACCCGCTTCGACCTTTCCGTAGAGGTAGTCATTGAACCCTGGCAATTTTGGAACGCCAAGGTATTTTGCAATTGCAGGTTTGCGTAAATCCATATCCACGAGATAGACAGAACGGCCTTGCAGTTTTGCCATGCTGAGCGCCAAATTGATGGCCGTAACTGTTTTACCGCAACCTTGTGTTGGAGACGTCACGACCAAGACAGTCCAACCCTGCGCCGTCATTTCCTGAATGACTTTCGTTCGCAATATTTCGAACGGTATGGTGCCGATGCCGTCGCTTAAATGCCCCACAATCCGATTCTCCTCGAGGTGCTTGCGATTTGTCTGCACCATGCGAAGTGAAGATTGGGCCAAATCGTGAGACAGTCCCGGATGAACAGCTTGATGCGGATTTGTCGGATGAATGATCGGTCTTGCGCCAAGCGCACTCGGGCTCCCGGAGACGTCGCGCGATCTCTTTGCAAGTTTTATTGCGTCTCTAATGCGTTCCAATTTTTCCTCCAAAGACGGCGTTAGGTCTTTACGTCAGCCATTGACGAGTGATTTGAAATAGCTCAGGGCGCGAATACCCAAAATGTCCAGCGGTGAATAAAGGAAATGGATGGCGGCGAGCCCAAACAGCAATCCACAAACCAACGCAAGTAGCACAAGGCGAGTGACCCACTTTGATCTGCGCCGCTCTTTCAAAGTTTCAATATAGGGAACGGTGCTCAATACCCGCAAATTCATGCGACGTGACAGATCAGAACTGCGCTTGATTGTGCCGCTGAGAAGATCTGTGCCAAATGCAGTTGCTGCGCCGGCGAAAAGAGACAACCCTCCTACAATCAACATCAACGGAGCTCGCTGTGGTCGCGAGGGTTCTTGAGGCACAACAGGAGCTTCAAGAACTTCAAACCGTTCGGCTTGCTGGTTTTCTTCCAGCCGCTCGCCAAGTTGCGCTTGCGCTAGCTTTGCAGCCATTTCATCGCTGGACTTTTGCAAAGCGTCACGCTGACGATCAAGCGAGCTCAACTCCGCGCCTATTTGTGGGGTTCGCGAGATAATATCCTTAAGACTTGTATTTGAACTGGCAAGTTCGGATTTTCTCGCGTCAAGCGCGCCATTACTGCTGTCAATGGCCGCAATTTTTTCAGCCAGAATGCGAGATTCCGCACTCAAATTTGGGTCATCCAGCTTGACAGGTTCCGGATCTGTTATCTTGGCTTTGGCGTCTTCAGCCAAGGCCTCCTTGACTGCAATTAATTTTCGCAAGGCCCGCATTTGCGGATGGTTTTCCGAAAATACTGTTAGTCGATCAGCATACTGATCCTTCAAAGCCTGCAATTGCTGGTCAACTGTCTGTGTTTTGCCGCCTTGGGCAACGGCATTGGGTTGGGCCTTCCGAATGTTGGCTTCCAAGGTGAGCAGTCTCTTGCCGTCTTCAGCCAGGCGCATGTCACGGTCAATGGTTTGAATTTCCTGCTGTTGTCTTTCAAGCACTCCCATGTTGAAAGCCAGCTTTTCTGGCAGGGCCGCAGAGTTTTCCAGTTTGAATTCTGAAATTCGCCCTTCCAATTTTGACAGTTCCCGCGCTAACCGTTCGCTTTCCTGTTTCAAGAAATCCGTCGTGTCAGAAGCTCTTTTGGTCCTATTCTTCGCATCATCGTCAAGAATGATGGTAATGAGTTCGTTGGCAACTTTAGCCGCAATGCCGGGCTGCTCATGTTCAAAACCAACTGAAAACGCTATTGCAACCTGGTCCTTCTTGGTTTTTTTCTTGGTTGCAGCTTCCAGATCAATCATTTCAAACTTGATTCTGCTTTGGATCAGGCTGACCAGGTCAGTTTTTGAAAGGTCTTTGCGCTTTGCAAAAAGCGAAAATTTTTCAGCAAGGGCCAATATGTTTTCACGGGTCATGACCCGCTGTTGAAGGACCTGTACACGCTCACTTGCCTGCGCTGTTACGGTAGACTGCACCAGAACATTGGGAATTTGCTGGGATTCCACAAGAATCTTGCCGAAAGACGTGTAAATTGACGGCAGTTTCAGGACAATGCCGGTTCCAACCGCTCCAACGACCGCCATTGGGACGAGAAGATGGGCTAGGCGCCGTTTCAATATCCTGGAGTAAAAGGCAATTTCTTCACTGTAGTTCATCTTAACTGACTTGCCTCATTGATTTCACTCGCAATTTTCGCTCAATTGATTTCGTGTGCGGGTACAACTTATTGATGACATTTTTAAGCCCGAGCCATTCGAACACCTGATACTACTTTAAACTGCGTTCTTTCCGCTGACTACAGCGAAAGGTGTTAGTGCCAAAATCTTAAGATCCAACACTGGCGACCAAGTTTCAACGTACTCAATATCGTACTTCACGCGATTTTCCATTTTTTCAACTGTGTCAGTCAAACCCCGATAGCCTTTGATTTGGGCCAACCCGGTGATTCCGGGCCGCACCTTGTGTCGGGCAAAGTATCCCCGAATTTGCTTGGAATAGTCTTCATTATGATCAACTGCGTGAGGGCGCGGTCCAACCAGGGACATGGTTCCATTCAAGACGTTAAAGAGCTGAGGCAACTCATCGACGCTGGTCTTTCGCAAAAATTGTCCCAAAGGGGTAATGCGAGAATCACCGACTTGTGCCTGTACGGTTTTTTCCTTTTCGTCGGCATTGTCATGGTGTGTCATGCTGCGGAACTTGTAGATATCGAATAATCGGTTGTTGAAACCTAGGCGGCGTTGACGGAACAATACCGGACCCGGGCTGGTCAACTTCACCAATATCCCGGTCAGTAGAAGCAGAGGAGAAAGCAACACAATCAAGATTGAGGCGATGACGATATCCATCACCGTCTTTATTATGATGTCAGGCCCGCTCATTGGCTTGCCTGCAAGCTGGAACAAAGGAGATGACTCATAGTACTTCGGGGGCCGTTCCATGCGAACTTCATAGCCTGCCAAGTCTGCGCCGAGCAGAATGTTCGTTGGCAGCTCCCGCAAAGCTTCGGAGATTTGTTTGATTTTTGCTGACTCTGACCAAGGCAAGGCCAAAACAATGTCGTCCAGCTCGTCTGAGCGGACTGAATTCATCAAACTTTGCATGTTTCCCTTCACCAAATGAGGGAAATCAAAGTTTTTCGAATCGGCAGTATCCTCAAAAAAAACTCCGACAACACCAATGAAAGTGTTTGGCGACTGCTTGAGAAAATTCAACATTCTGCTGATTTGAAGTGGTTGTCCATAGATGGCAACTCGCCGCGCAATTATCTGCGATTTGGCAAGACTTTTGATCAGCCACGCCGACAGGAATCTCTCGGCAATCACGACTGCAATGCTCGAGAAAAACAGCGCTGCTATCCATATGCGCGAGAAGACATCCGAAATCTTGAGGGAGAATGCAGCGGCAAACATCAAAAGAAACGCTGTCATCAAGGTGATGATGATACGATCAACCGATCTCTTTGGAGTCAGGATCGTGTCAAATTGATACAGCCCCGCATACTGGAAAATCAAAGTGCCCGCCAACCAGTTGAACAGGATTGCGACCTGATAAAAATCAAATGATTTGTAGGAATAAATCACAAGATTGTAATAGCAAAAATAGCCCGTTCCAATGAGAGCGATGCTGTCTACGGCAAACTGCAGTGCTGGGATAAGCCACGTCATAAAAGCGAGATTCAGGCTGTTGCGCCTCACCTTCCGCGGGATGTCATCCGATGCCATGTCAATTTTAGTCCTGACGTTCAACTGAGTGTGCCCTAATATGCCTAACAACCACAAAATTACAGCTGCAATTCTGGGGCCAAGACTTTAATTCTTGGGGCCAAGACTTTTCCGTTAAAAGTTAAGTTTGTGAAATGCCAATTTTTACTTATGTCTACGCATAAAAAGTTCAACGCGAGAGCACCTGAGAAACCGTAGCGGACTACATTTTCTTGACAGTCATGCGATAGTCTTTGGGCGTTCGCGACGATTTCGCAAGCCTTGTCCCCTGTTCGGTCACCGCCGGTCCGGCTTCTGGGGCAATAGTCTGTTCCGGATCGGCCTCTGCTATTTCTGCAGGTTGGCCCGTGCCGATGTTGTTGTAGAAAAAAGCGCCAATTCCAATATAAAACATGATGAATACTGCGAGAGCATCCCAGACGTGAACGGTTGTCAGGGTGAATACAATGCCGAACAGGACGATCATGTAGCCGGTGCGGATGTTTTTCTCCAAATCAGTGGAGAGAGTTGCCCTGACGACCCGCGCGGAGTGGACGATCATCGCTGCGGCAAGCAGCAGAAATGCCGGTATGCCATTGCGCATCGCATTGAGGAGCCAAAAATTGTCCACTGAAGACGTGAGCCAATCCGGGCGAATCCAGCCGCGAAAGCCCAACCCAAAAATGGGATTTGCCCATACGTTCAACATTCCGTAGCGCCAGATGTGAATGCGGTACCAACCAGTCTGGGGATCAAGTGTCAGTTTCTCGATGATAATTACCAGGGGACTGCGATTGGAAATGGACGCGACGATGACATAGGCGATAACTGCCAACACCATTAAAATTTTCCAATTTCCCTTCGTCACTTTGTCATAGCCGGAAAGGAGTGACTGCAACAACACGGACAAAAGGGGCGCAGACGAAAGCGAGGTGAATGTTACCGCAACCACGCCAACAAGCAAAATGAGCCGACGGAATAGCTTTTCTTGCGCATAATAAAAAATGTTTGCAACTGCTATGGAGCAGTAGAGTCCAAACAAAATTGAGTGCGGAAATACGACCTGCACACGGGATAATCCAAAACGATCTGCGAAGTTTTTTTGCGTTGCTGGCAAAAACTTTCCAAGAAATTCCGCAATCACCATATGGTTTGTCAGCATTTCATAGAAGGCCAGGGGCGCCATTGCCAAAATGGCCATGGTATGAAAACGTATAAATCGCCTGTAGTCGGAAATGCTGCGCACTAGCAGTCGGCCCAGGATATACCCTCCTGAAAGTTCCATGACCCAGACAACTGAGTAAGCGAAATGCTCAAAACCATGATTGACCGTGAAACTGAGTATGACCCATCCGCAATATAAAAAAATCAGTTTGTCCGAGGCATTGACCTTGCCAGCCTGTCCTGAAAACAGCTTAATCAGCATTGGGATATATATAATGATGAAGAAGAGCCGATAAGGGTCCATCCGCAATCCCCCGATCAAAGGATGTACCGGAATCAGCAGCACAAACATGAACAAGGCGAGCATGGCTATTTTGCCTTTGCCAGCCTTGATCCCGGCGTCATTGACACCATCGCGTACCACGACAACCTTGTTGAGCATATTCGCCGTCGTCACGATTTCCCCACCAAGTTCAACTGGTCATGCGGCGGTGTAATAGACCAATTTCATAATCAGTGAAATGCTAATTCGCGACTGCAATAAATGCAGGTGCACATGAATGCCACTTCGTCCAGATTGCGCAGTTTTAGAATCCAGCGCAGCGGCTACAGAATATAACTGCCGCCGGGTAAATGCCCGCACACACAAAAGGCGGATGCACCTCTACGGCACATCCGCTATTGTTGAAGGGTTTTGTCAGCTATTGATAATTGCTTTTACTTGAGATCAACACTGGTCCTATCAGATGCTTTTTAAAACAGGTTGATGTCGTTGGGCATTGAAATGGAAGAGATTAACTGATCTGTTGACATGACAGGATCGATTGGTGCGCTCGCAGCCGAAATGGAAAGCGAAGCCGATTCCCAGGTTGCTGCTGGATGGGCGGAGGCAATTTCCTGCGGTGTGACAAGTTCACGAATGTAGTGAACGTTGTCAACTGTCCCAATGAAACTACCACCAGCGGGGGCACCCACAAAGAAATCGGCGCTTGTAACATCAAGTTGGCTGGAGCCAATTTTCACTGCAACGCTGGCCGCAAGTTTTCCGTCAACATAAAGCGATGCCTTGCCCAACTCGCCTGAGAACGTCACCGCAAGATTGTGCCACTTGTCATTGGCAAGTCCGACCTTTTGCGCACTGAGTACCACTGGGCCGTTGTCCGTCGAGATGTTGACTTGGACACCTTCCGAACCAATATTCACGCTCATTACCTTGCTGAAGTACAATAAAGTGCCGCCCTTGGTGATGGTTGCTGCATCTTTTTTGAAGTCGGCCAATACCGTAAATTCTGAATTGCCGAAGAAGTACGGGTCCGTCTGGTATTTTGCATAGCCGCCATTCAATCGAATAGCCTCACCATCCAGCCCAGCCACAAAAGACACTTTGGAAGATGTCCAGTCATTGACTGCCAACGAGCGATCTGCGAGCAGGTGGTCGAAATTCAAGTTTAGCAAATGATCGCTTACAACCGTCATCGTCTTGTCAACCACAATCACCTTGTTGTCAGCCAAGGTTATGGTCGCCTTGGCTTCATAAGTTCCAGGCTTTGTGTACACGTGTTGGGTGGTCAGACCAGTTCCTAGTGTGTTGTCGCCAAAGTTCCACACCACTTTGGCACCTGTCATGTTTAACTTGATGCCATTCAGGAAAACATTGGTTGCATCGAACGATTGCGCCAAGACAGACCCATGGCTGATATCCTCCGTGTGCAGAAACCCTACAAGTCCGGCTGCCTTGGAGATGAGAGTCAAGGTCGACCCAGCTCCGCGGCCGTCCAGAACACTGCCGGGCACAACACGATAGTCGGCGAGAGAAGACGAGGTTGTATCAAGGAAATCAGCATAGACTGACCCGGCATAATTGGCTGCAAGAGGTGAAGTTGACTGAACAACTTGATTGTTGCTTACCAACCAGGCAGCGGGAGGGTTTGCAAAAATTGCTCCAAGAACAGGCGCGACATTGTCCGTGAGCTTTACGTTGAGAGAGAGGCTTGAAACACCGATGCCCGGTGCCGGTGCGCCTTGGCTTTCTAGCGGAGCAATTTTCTGTATCAGAGTGTTGTTGTCGATGACCAGGCCGTTGCTGGCCCCAACTGTGATGCCGTTGCTATGAAGATTGGCGATAAGGTTGTTTAAAATCTTTACGTTCTGATAATACATGCCGCTTCCAGCAAGGCCTTGGTCTACCAGTTCGTTTCGCATGAAAATTGATTGAGTGCTGGTTCCGCCTCCCATGTCGAGAAAGTTGTTGGAAATAACAATATTTGTGGAGGGAGAGGTTGTCCCTGCTGTCCAAAACTGAATCATATCCGGATGGGCGGAAGATGCCTCGTTGCGATGAAAGTCGTGGATGTGGTTGCTGTCAATTACCACATTGTCGACATTTGCAAAGTTGAACCCGTCAGAACTCAAATTGGAAATGTCATTTCCGACAACCTTCAATCCAGTCACACTTCCGAACGCAGCTGCCCTGAAAAATTCAGATATCACATTGTTTGAAACTTCAATGTTGGCGCTTTTAGTGAACACCAGAGCCCGCCCGGTCCCAAAACCATCATCAAGAGCACTGACACCACGAGCCACGTCGCCAGTGATTTGAGTGTTCGTTACGGTGATGCCTGAACAACCGACAAATTTGAACGGCGTGTTGCTGAGGGAATCCCCAATCTTGGCGTTGTAGTCAAATTTTACCGAGTCGAATTTTACGTTGTCGATTTCAGAAAAATTTACATTATGAAAAATTGCGGGCTTTAAAAGATCAGCTGACTTGATGGTGACTTGCGACGAATAAGCGGGGATTCCGGACTGTGCACTCAGGCGGAGATCACCATAATCGCCAGCTTTCAACTGAATGGTCTCGCCACCATGTGCGCTTTTCAAGGCTGCCAGCAACTCGGTTGCATTTCCAACTGTAATGACACCGCTTCCGGATGCAAGAGCGGCTGGTGCCACTTGAGCTGCCAGCGCAACTGGCTCTGTAGCCGCAACCTTTTCGACGACATCAGAGACTTTCACCTGAATTGCCTGTGTGTCGCTCAACGCGCCATCGGTGGTTTTGACAACTACATCATAGACGTTATTGCCTCCAACATCTCGCGCGTTTTCAAAATCAGGTGCCGCGACGAATTTCAGAACGCCTGTTGCAGCATCAATCGTGAACTTTGCAGCATCGTCTCCACCAGCGATCGAATGCGTGATCTTGGTCCCGCTGTCTTCGTCGAGTGCAACCACCTTCGTTACATAACTGCTATTTTCGGCCACTTGAACATATGCAGAAGAACCCGCGCCATTCGATGTAATTGTCGGCGCGTCATTGATATTTTTCACAGTGATCGCAAGTGACTGCGTATCTGAAGCTACACCGTCAAAGGCCATGACAGTTACGTCATAGACATTGTTTCCACCGACATCGCCGGCTTTTTCAAAATTTGGAGCCTCTACAAATTTCAAAGTTCCGGTGCTGGTGTTGATTACAAATTTCGATGCATCCGCCCCGCCAATGATTGAATAGGATATATTGGAACGACCGTTCACGGCGGCAGCGAATATGCTAGCTACCGACCGCGTATTTTCATTGACGTTGTAGTCAGCAATGTCTCCGCCACCACCAGTGACGATTTCAGGAAAAAGACCTGCAGGCAGAAATGTTGATACGACTGAAGTCGCCGTAGAAATTGTTGACATGTTAGAGCATCCCTCATTTTGTTTTGAGGTAAATTTACATTCACCCCACCCGTAACCTCTAACCGTCAGAACGCTCGATGCTGTCCGATTTGGGTTATTGTGAGGCATTTTGATGAAAGATCATGATCCGAGTTTTATGGAATTTGCTAAAACTCAATTCAATTCCGCATTGATGCACTCAAAATTTCATTTGAGACGCTAGCAGCGGTTTGTTGCGGATTCTAAAAATCAAACAAAAATAAAGAGATGGGCGAAGGTAGAAGTTGTTTAACCTTTTATTTATCTTATTCGATATTTTGTTGAAGACAGTCGAGCTTAACTTTGAACTCTATCAGTTTAACGAATGAAGGCTGATTGGATTTTGAAATAACGGGGCTGAACTGCATCCCGATTTGATTTTTATGCAAATTGATTCGGATGTTCGTTTAGACACACCCAAAAGTAATAAACGTAAAACTTTAACGTCGTTCTTCTATATTCAGTGGCTTCTGGCGCTATGACTGCAGCGGCTGATAGCTCTACGCAGACGAACTCACATCTGTTTGGTGTCAGCTTGATAAGCACGCTGGGTGCCATCCCGAGATGACGCGCACCTGCTTCAGCATGATTGCAGTCTGATGTTCTGACTGGTCTAAAGAGTCTCGTCTATGTAACTTTCAATCGCGGCATTGTTCATCACGAGTCGTGTATTTGACACCATGATCGGAGCTGACAGCGCGTCGGCCAGTGGCTCCGACAGGGAATAAGGCCCACTCGATGCATAGCCGCGAATTCCAATCAGTCGTAACGCGCCGATGCAAATTTCGTTCAGCCAGTCCGAACAGCAGATTTTCAGCCGGTTGATTTGCGCTGCGGGTCCAAAGCCGATATTGTCAGTGCCGGTATCAGCCTCATAGGCAGCAATAACATCCCGGATCATTGTGTTCATGGCGTAGTGTTTGTTAATCAGCTCGCTCAGGTCATGGTGCGCCAAACTTGCCACATCGGCATTTCGGCTGAGTTCAGTGTGAATAAAGGACTTGGTTTTGTCGATCACAGTCCAGGCAATACCCGACCAAAGCGCGGCCCAGAGGATCTGGATGCTGGGTGTCATCGTGCGGCGGGCTATGGGCGCGAAAAGCTCTGGGAAAACGGCATCGCGCGCAGCTGTAAAACCCAAGATTACGGGCTGGTTCAAAATGCCCCGCATACCCATGAAGCCTGTTTTGTAGGGGACAGAGACCTGCACGTTGCCCATCTCCAGCGTGATCAGCACTTGTCGGGCGGGACCTTTCGCCTGGGCCATGTTGGCGGTCAGCAGAATAGCGCCCGCATGATCAAGATAGGAGATGTTAGGGCTTTCTTTTGTTCCAGTCAGCTTCCCTTCAGGAGTCAGGTCGACTGTTGTGATCGACGTGAATATATCCCCGCCAGGGCCTTTTTCTGATGTGCCCGAAGCAATCAGGATTTGGTCCCGCACAATTCGCCGTTGAAAATCTTCGAAAAATCCAGTCCGGCCATGGTTTACCACCGATAGCACCTGACTCATATGCATGGCGTAAGTCAAACCGGCTGAACCTGATTGCCGGGCGATGCGCTCCGTTATGCGGGCAGTCTGGGTCAGGCTCAAGCCGGGACCTCCGAAGGACCGCGGTACGACAACTGACAATAGCCCGTCGGCACGCATGAGAGCCAGCAACGCATCGGCAAAGGGCTTTTCATCACCCGGTTGCCGCTTCAGGCTCAAGCGTTGGGATAGTGTTTGGGCTTTTTCCAAATACGCTTCCGGGCTGGTGGCGCAGTCTGCGGTATCGTCCATTTTGGTCATGATAGCCACTACCTCTCACTTCAGGATCAGGAAACCAACCCAAAGGCCATGCCGATAAGCCGGAATGAATCAATTATTGGGGCCTTGTCGTAAAGTACCGTAAAACTGCCACCCAAGGCTACATAGCTGATCGTCAAAACCCAACCTACAACCGATCCGGCTTGGGTTTTGAAGAACGTGATCTTGCGCTTGCGTACGAGTTGCCCCCAAAACATCATCCAGGCCAATCCGAGGCCGTGCCATATCCCCCAAACCAGCCAATGCGGATCCGCTGCATGCCACAGTCCCATGGTCGCAAATGTTGCAATGACTGCAGCATAGGGGTTTCGGGTCAGCCCGATCATCGACATATAGATGTAGGTGCGGCACCAGTTCGCCAACGTCATATGCCACCGTTGCCAAAAATTCTGCAGATTTGTGGCAAGGAGGGGCATATCGAAATTTTCCATGATCTTCAGCCCGAATAACCGCGATGAGCCGATGGCGATATCGGAATAGCCAGAGAAATCAAGGTAGACATAAACTAAAGTCAGAAACAAAACGCTCCAAACCATTGCAGGCGAGCTTGCTGTGTCTGCCATGGCTAATCCTGCCACCCCGGTCTTGCCTGCCAGGTTTTCGGTCAGTTCAAGTACAATCCGACCAAGGACAAATTTTTTGACCAGCCCTTGGGCGATGCGTAGCATACCTTCGGTCAGGAACCGGGTTTCAAACTTGGTTATCTCGCGCTTACCCAGGAAATGCTCAAAACGTTCTATCGGCCCTGCGGTAAAAATTGGTGCCAAAAACAACCATGCCACGAAATCCTCCAGACCATGGGTCGGAAAATTTCCTCGTCGTTGTTCAATTGCATAATGCAGCAGCTTGAAACTGAAATAGCTGACACCGAGCGGAACCAACACCGGACCCACGCCACCCCCGGAAAAAACATGCGTCAGGGCAGGCAAATACTTCGACCATAGAAAATACAAAAAAACCGACCAGATCGGCCACGGCGAGCCTAGCGCTGATATGACTGACTTGGGCAAATTTGCAGTTAGACGTGTTGGAACGCGGAACGCTACAAAGATGGTAAGTCCCAGCGCCAGCATGACAAGAACATCATAAAATGCAAAAACGGCCAACAACACCAGGCTTGCCGCAGCCAAGGCCCATGTGCGCCAGCGTTGCGGCAGAAGCCAATACACAAGCGGCCCCAGCGCCAGAAATCCCCACCAAATACTGGTCTGAATCATGGGGATCAAAACCCCTGATATTTGAACGGACTGAGGTGTCCGGCTAGCGAAGCAAGCTCTATCGCGGCCAATACCACAAGAAAGCCCAGCACAAGACCCTGAGTGATTGCGCCGGCTTGGCGAAACAGCTGCAGCCAGTGTTCCGCCATTTCGTTCTTATCATTGTTCATGGCCAGCCTTTATCCACGCCACAACGTGTTTCACCAATGCGGCTTGGACTTTGGCCTGTGGAGTTCCTGGTTTGACATGCAGATCGTCAAAAAAATCGTCCTGGCTCAGTCCCGCCTCAGTCGTGATCTGCCAAAAAGCCAGGGGACGTTTGGCACTAAATTTGGAAAAACCTTCGATTAATGCGTCCTGAGCCGGTGCCAGAGATTGATCTTTGACAAGGCCGGGCGAAAGTGGTTCTTCGATCAGAACGAATTCGCTTTTGGGTACCGTGGCCAAATTGTCGGCTAGCCTGTTGATCTGGGCAAAATAGGCGGGTTGTTCTATTGAACCGGATTTGATTTCAGAGCCAAGTGTTTTGCGATTGTTCGGGTTGGGAGGTTTTGCAACTCCCAGCGCATATTGGTCAAAATGCTTCATTGCAGGGTGTAGGGTGATCAGCCGACCCAGAGACTCGGCACCATTGATCAACACAAATGCCAGATTGTCCCGCGCATAGAATCCCGTACGCGCAGCGGGCTTACCCCCAAGTCTCATGATCTCAGCATCGGCCCAGTCTGATTGTAGTCCCAGTCGTGGTGTGGCAGCGTATTGCAGAGTGCGCTCAACCGTCCAGCGCAAGCGCTGCACACCAAAACCCACTGCTGCAATCACCGGCGGGCTTTTCTCGGTTTGGCTTTCCAGAGCCCTATCCAAAAGTGCGAACTGATCGACAGGGCTTTGCAAAGGTGTACTCAGGATCACCACTTCCCATTTCTGTCCGGTCGCCTCATATATCTGCTTTTCCAATGCGGTATCCGACGCCAACGCTTGGGCAATTGTAGAGGTTCCAAGCACAAACAGACGCGGGTGATTTGGCGTCATGTGCCCCGAACGCAGCGCCTCGTGTGTGGCAAAACCTTCGGCATCAAGAGACGACCGTGGCAGATATTGGCCAAACGGCCCAGCCAAAGTGGCTTCGGAAAAGAACCAGAGAGTGAGAGCACAGGTCGCCAGCAGAGACCCACAAAACACCTTGAAGGCTAGGGGATCTACCCCAGAAAAACCTGCCCAAAAAGCAGCTCCGACTTGGCTGAGACGACTTTTTGTGCGCGGTGGTTCTTGGCTGCTTTTTGTAGCAGTAGGGCGAACCGGCGACTTTGCGGCTGGTCGGTCAACCATGCTCCACCTTTTGACCTGTTGCAGGCGTGATCACAAGTTTGACCAAGCCAGGATAGTCCACTTTGCCATTGTGGTTGCGGGGCAAATCTTTCAGCACAACATAATCGCGCGGTTGCATGTAAGGGCTCATCGTCTCACGCGCATGGCGCTTGATATTTTTCAACGTCGCAGCCTGGTCGGCCCCTACAGGCAGGCACAATACGGCGACGATCAGATCTCCCAGCATGTCATTCGGACGTGCCACCACTGCCACTTCGCGTAGCGCTTGACTTTCCAGCAACAGCTTTTCGATCTCGTCTGGTGAGACCCGCACCCCCATGGACTTCATTTGCCGGTCGCGGCGCCCGTGAATATAGAGCAGCCCGTCCTCATCCTTATGTCCCAGATCGCCCGTGAAGACCGCCATTGGTGCCGCTGCCTGTGGGTCAGGAACGTCTTTTTCAGGCCACAGGGGATCGGGTCGCAACACCTCTGCAGTACGGACGGGATCCCCCCAATATCCAAGGAAGGCCCCGGCACCATGATGCACAATCTCGCCCTCCTCACCTGCCGCAGCTTCAGTGCCATCGGATCGAAGGACTGACAGCCGGGAGCCATGGAGTGCAAAACCAACTGAAGACGGATGGCTGTCCGCCATGGAGAGCGGCAAAGTCGCTGAACGGTAAGTTTCGGTCAATCCATAGTTCAGCGACAGGGCAGCTTTGGGGAACAGCTCTATCAAGCCTTCGCGGACGGGAGCAGGAATGCGTGATCCTGTATTGGTAATCAGCCGGATCGAGCTGCGATCAATTTCCCGGATCGGAGCGATTCCAGCGAGAAGATCGGCAAAAACAGCAGGTACGCCTGCAAGAATGGTAGGACGATGCGCAGAGATTGCGGCGCATAAACCGATCGCGCTGCGCGGTTCAGGCAAAACCAAAGGCAGGCCTGCCAGCAATAGAGACAACAATTGGCCCCAGCCATAGTCAAAGGCAAAGGGGATCGGACACAGAATGCTGTCGTCAGGTTTAAAGCCTATCGCTGCGGCCACCCGGTCGACGCCGCTTGCCAGGGTCTGTGCCGCCTGTACAACCCCTTTTGGTGCTCCGGTTGAACCCGACGTATAAACAATCGACCCAGGTGCCAATCCGGTTTGTTCGGGCACCTGATGCGTGACGTGCGCGGAAAGTTCAGCCTGCAATGGCAGGACCGCCACACCCGCCGCAAAATCACCAAGGTCGCGGGCCGCATCGAGCAACGCCTTTGCAGCAGTGGTTTGTTGCAAGGCGTGAAATAGATGGCGGTCAGGTGCTTCGGCATGAACGAAAACTGGTATCGCTCCGTGTGCCCATATTCCTGGTACTGCGGCAGCAAGTGCAATACTGTTACGCCCCGATACGACTACCCTGTCGCCTGGACTCAGGTCCAGTTTTTTCGCCCATCCTCCCGCCAAACCCAGAAGCTCCGCGAATGTTACCGACCGCTCGCCGTGCAAGAGTGCAACAGCACCGCCCCTTGCTGTGGCCGTAGTCTGAAATCGATGCCAAAGGGTTGTGGACATGGGTCTGTCTGTTAATCTGCTGGACGAACTTGCCGCTTCAGCCTGGCAGCCATTTCGAACTGACGCATTGACGTATCGCGATTGCTCACAGGAGGCACTTTGGGAACTGTATATTTGTGTCTTGCCATGGTTGGCGCCAATACGGGAACAATTCTTGATGTCACGGCCCTCGGCAGGCGCTTTCGCCAGGTATTTTCGACCAGCGGCCGCAATCCAGTCATTTCATTGATCTTGAAATCCCCAAGGCCTATCTGGGCAGTGTCTGAAAAAGCAGCTGCAATCATACGCTTCGGGTCGCCGGCCAAGTCCTGTGTCAAGCCGGCGAAATTCAGGATCTGGCCCAACACTGACTCTGGGTCGGCCAAAAGGTCTTCGTAGCGCAAGCTAAAACAATCTTCGGGATGACGTCCTGCAAAATCATCCAGTGCTGCTTGTCTGGAGACCCAGGCGCGGGCAATCCCGTCATACTCTGAATTGCTTTCCCTGGTCATTGCGTAAAGTTCGGGCAACTGCGCGCCCATTGTGCGAGACAGGTCAACATTGGACGGAACAACATCCAGCGGATTACGGATCAAGCAAATAAATCGCACATGATCGGCCAAAAGCGGCTCCAACGTGTCCAAATAAAACAGGTCAGTGGCGGTTTTTTCCACCCAGACTTTTCGCCCAGCGGCGATCCGGTCGTGAAAACCAAAAATCATTTGCCGTAGTGCGGCAAGCGTGTCTTCAGGCGGGATGCCAGCAAAGGCGAGCCCGGTTAAAACTCCAATCGGCGGTCCTTCGACATCTGCAAGTTCCGTCAGGAACCGTCCCGCAGCACTCAAGAGCCCTGTTTCAGGTGGGGCCGAAATCTCGGGATGGCCATCCAGCAGCCTTGCCAGCATTGTCGTGCCAGACCGCGGAAAACCTAAAATGACAAGCCTTCGCGCTTTATCGTTCGCCATGACTGGTCCCCATTTGCCAATGGTTCAATGACGACTCTGTGACATCTGTCAGCTGTCCTGACTGCGCCACAATCTCTTTTGGTTCAGGATGCGAAATGAAGCGTGTGGGCGAGGCAGTCAGTCCGTAAGCTCCTGACATTGCGATTGCCAGTACATCTTGCGGGCGTACCTCTGGAAGATCGATGCCAAGCGCCAGCCGGTCAATTGAAGTGCACAGTGGGCCTGTCAGGGTGTAGCGGCCGATGGCGCCGTCCGGGTTGGATATGTTTTCAAAAACCCAGTTGCGTGGAATAACTGTGCCCATCATGCTGGCGGCAGCCAAATGATTGTTAAAGCCGGCGTCACAGGTGCAGATGGATGTTCCACGCGATTGCTTTGCGGAAATCACCTGGGTCAAAAGCCAGCCAGCCGGGCCGATCAACCATCGCCCCAATTCAAGATTACAGGAGGCATTCGCAAAGGCCGTTTCGGCCTTCAGCGCGTCGATCACGGGATTGATCAAAGCAGGCAGGGCAGTATGATCAAGTTCAGCTTCACCTGCGAGATAGGGGATTCCAAAGCCCGAGCCAAAAACCAGGCGTGTGGGTTCTATTCCGGAAATGGCTTGGGCGCGCCTGAAAATATCAGCGAAAATCTGGAAGTTATCGGCAATTGGCTGCGGTGTCCGGCAATTGGTGCCGGAATAGATGTGGAACCCGATAAGGCGCAGGCCGGGCAATGATGTAATTTCTGGCAGGCTGGCTGCAATATCTTCTTCATCAATGCCAAACTGGCTAGGTGTGGCCGCCATCGAAGCGCCAAAACCACGCGGAACCCGACTTGGGTTGATCCGCACGAGAACATTCTGTATCCGTCCCATGCCTTGTGCCAACTGGCTGGCCTGACGCGCCTCATTCACACTTTCCACCACCAGTTCGCCAAGACCCAAACTGATGGCGCGGGCAATTTCCTGCGGACGCTTGGCAGGGCCTGAAAAGGTAATACGGTCTGGACTCATGCCAACTGTGATTGCCCGCTCAACCTCGGCAAAAGACGAGGCATCGAAAGTCGAAAGCCAGGGTAAAATGGCGCGCAGGATCGCCATGTTGGGGTTGGCTTTGATAGCATAGCTCAGTCCAAAACGATTACCAAACAGATTGGACAGCAAAGCCAGTCGGCTGGTCAAGATATCAAGATCGTAAACATAGACTGGCGTGCCAAAAGTTTGGGCGACAGAGCAACGCCAATCGCGCGTCATCCTTTCACCCGATCTACATAGGCCAACATTTTGCCAATCGAATCCATATTGTCGAGGTTAACATCTGCAGGCGGAATTCGGATGCCTGCCTCACGTTCAATGAACATCATCAAGGTGACAAGCGCAAAGCTGTCTACGAGCTGGCTGCTGAACAAAGCGGTCTCATGGCTGATTCCGTCAACATCAACACCGAGATCTTCTTCCATAAAGGTAACTAGGCCCTCGCCGCTCAACATGGTAAACACTTTCAATTTATGGGATATTATAGAAGGGCTTATATAACCCTGTTGCTAAAAAATAGGAAACTCCTTTTCTTGGAGTTTCGTCGCCAAACGCGGTCCGCTTGACGTTGCAGAGTACACTGTCCCTCAAGCAACTCATGCCTGATATAGTTCGCCCAAGCTGGTCATGCCGAACACCATGCGTCTTCATCATGTGTCCTGACTGAGAAGGATAATGATGAATATTTCAGAATCGATTTCAAAATCCTCGATAGAGAACATGTGTTAATTCAGCTTGGAATTTGCCAACTCTATTTTTGCCTTGAGGTCGGCCGGTGGTTGCAGTGCAAGGGCCGCAGCAAATTCTTTTTTTGCCAAGTCATTTTTTTTGACCCCTGCATAAGCGATACCCAAATGATAATGCGCAACCGGATATTTATCGAGGGACGAAATTGTGCTCTCCATCAGTTTCAAGCCCTCTTTTTGCTTGTTGCTGGAAAAGAGAGCCCAGCCAAGTGTTTCGCGGAATTCGGGTATTGGCGAGTCTTTGAGGACTTTGGCCAATTCTGCAGCGCGGTCCAAGCTGGCTTGGTCGGTGCGATTATCGGTGAGCAAGCTCGCGAGGTTATTCGTCACGGCCATGGAATCCGGTGTTTCAGTACGCAGTATTTCATAGGTTGCGATCGCATCTTCCACCCTGCCTGCCTTTTCATAGAACGCAGCCAAGGTAAAGCGAATTGACGGCTTGTCGCTCGCTGACTCCACCCCTTGTTTGAGAATCGCCATTGCCTGATCTGGCTTGTTCTGGCCCTCATATAAAAAAGCCAAAGCGACATATGGGTGTGTCGATGCCGGTTCAACCTTTATCGCATCCTTCAGGCGTTGTTCTGCCTCCGGCATCTTGCCTTCGCGTCGCAATAGTGAACTTTGCAAAACAATTGCATTGGTGTTGTTGGGGTTGTCCTTGAGCACTGTGTCTAAATAGGCCTGCGCATCAGCTATCCTGTTGCCGGCCACATAGGCCTGCACCAATGTCTTCATGGTTGTCGCGTCGATGTCTCGTTTGGCGACACTCCCACCCAACAAATTGATAACATCATCGTATCGGCGCTGGGCGAACAGTGATTGGCCGACGATAAGGTTGGGCGCGGGATCGGCGCCGTCGCGACGTTTCAACTGTGCCCCAACTTCCGTTGCCCGCTCCCAATCACCTTGGCGTTGATACATCTCTGCCAACATGACCAAGGCACTGCGGTTGTCTGGGAACCGCTCTACGATCGTTTGTAGTGCCGCCTGTGCAGTCTCCTGTTTGCCCCGACGGACCAAAAAGGAAACATAATTCAACGCGAAATTAGGGTCATTCAAATTGGTTTGGGTTGCATCGACAAATGCACTTTCGGCCAGCTCCATCTGACCGTTGCGTTCATAAGCTGAAGCAATCAGCGCAAGTGCCCTGGGGTCACTTTTTGAGTTGCTCAATACAGTGCGCAAGTCTGCAATGGCCTGTTCAAACTTTCCCTGATTGATCGCAATTGCAGCCCTTTGTTTCAGGGCATCAAGGTTTTCACCATCTTCTTTAAGCACCGCGGCAATACCTGCTGCAGCATCTTCAATCTTGTTGCGGGAGATCAACTGTTCATTCAACATCAGAAGTGCTTGCATGCCTTCGTCGCTGGTTCCTTTCAATTTGGCCAATTCACGAAGCTGAACTTCCGCATCGTCAAAGCGTCCGGCCTGAAAATCAAGTTCGGCAACCGCCATCAACAAGGGAAAAGGATCCTTGTAGTTTTTGGAAAGCAACACCAATTCCTTGCGCGCTGGTTCGTGCCCTTTGGTCCTGTCTATGAAGGCAACCAGTTCCAAGGCCGATTTTGGATCGTCGGGATGTGTCCCGACCACCGACCGTAATTCCATTTCGGCGTCATCATATCTGTTATTGGCTGTAAGAAACGACAGCAACTCAGAACGATATTCGGGATGCTCGGGGAATGTGGCCACAATGGTACGAATAGCCGCTTCCAGTTTGACCAAGTCCTTCCCATCCTTGAGAGCGGCCAACTTCATCAGATGCATACCCAGAACCTTGGGGTCTGCCGCGAGCGCTGCATCAACAAGCTTCATGGCACCAGGCACGTCTTTGGCGTTAATTCTATCTGTAGCGATTACAATGATGGCACCGGGGTGGTTTGGCCTCAGAGCAAGTACTTTGCTTGCTTCTGCAACGCCCTCTTGTGTTTTGCCCAATTGATAAAGCAGAGTCGCTCGCTGCGCCATGATGTCCGGATTCACCGGATCAAGACCCAGCGCTGTATCAGTATACTTCAAAGCGGCCTGTTTGTCCCCTGAAACCGCGAGCAGCAAAGAAATTGAAGTGAGTGCCTTCATATGCTTTGGGTCAATTTCAAGCACCTTGATCAAGTCGGCATAGGCCTTGTCCCAAGCACGGGCCTGCTGTTCAACCAGCGACATACCATACCAAGCATCTGCAAAATTTTCATTTAATTTCAATGCGTTGCGAAATTCTATCGCAGCTTTCGGATAATCCTGGCTGGTGATATACTGCATGCCGCTTGTATAATAGGTCTGTGCACGCTCTTCAGGTGATCCGCACCCCGTCAAAATCCAGAGCGCGACGGCGCATGCAATGCCAGTACGATACGTGTGTTTTTGATTTTTCATGGTGGCAGCAAATTCCAGTTTTGGGTCAGAAAATGGTCAGCTCTGCGGATTTGAGTGGTGCAGCGCGGTGGTTTACGCACGCTCAGCAAATCATGTGCCAAAGCACTGCGACTTCAGGTTTGGCAATGTTTCGCGTTGCGAGCTATGCATGATACACCAAACCGGAAGCTGATGAAACATGGGAAATCTGTTTGCATCTTCAAGGAGCAGCGCCGACGTGACAACACCAGTCATCAGCATTATCATACCCCATCTGAACCAGCCTGATTTTCTCGCGCGTTGCCTGGCATCTCTGGACCCACAAATCTCCAGTCTGGGCAACACAGAGGTTTTGGTGGTGGACAATGGCTCTGCCAAGCTACCAACACAGATAACTTCGCCGTTTAGTTGGGTACGTCTGGTGCAGGAAAAGACACCCGGACCCGGACCTGCAAGGAATCATGGCATTGCTGTGTCGTCTGCCCCTTTGCTGGCGTTTATTGACGCAGACTGCCTGTCCCATCCGGACTGGCTCTCGACTATCTTGACTGAATTTTTGCATAACCCTGCCACGTTGATTGTCGGCGGCGATGTGAGGATCGCCTTGGGCAATCCTGCCAAACCCACAGCACTTGAGGCCTATGAAAGTGTATTTGCCTATCGGCAGAAGGAATACATTGAAAAGGTCGGCTTTTCTGGAACAGGGAACCTTGCCATGCGCCGGAGCGCCTACGATGCGGTCGGGCCGTTTGCCGGAATTTTAGTGGCCGAAGACCGCGATTGGGGCCGAAGGGCCCAAAAGCAAGGCTTACGCATCAAATATCTCAGCAACATGATTGTTTATCACCCTGCTCGAAAATCATTCGACGAACTCTGCAGAAAGTGGGATCGACACGTCAGCCACGATTACCAAGAGTTGCCAAAGGGAGCGTTCGGCAAATTGAAATGGGTCGGGCTTGCGGCAGCAATTGTATTCTCATCAATTCTAGATGTTCGCAAAGTTCTTGCCTCTCAGCGCATAAACACATTCCGCGAAAGGCGACTGGCTTCTTGGATATTGTTTCGCATTCGCCTCTATCGTGCCAGTCGTATGGCTGCGCAATTGTCGAAAGCAGATCATCTCAGCAAGAACTGGAACCGATCCTGAAGTTGTTTTTGAAACCAGTCCGCGTATTCGGAAAGAACGTTCACGCACAGGCCCGACTTATTTTGTCCTGAATTTATAGGCTAACGTCAAAAACGCATTATGTGCTTTTGCCCGTGCTGCAGCTGCGTCTCGCAGGGTGAATTTATAACCGGCCGAAAAGTCCCAGTCTTTTGTCAACTGATAGGAATAGGTGGGACCGAATGAATATCTTGAAATGGTACTGCTGCCATCGTTTTTAGTGGTGGACGATATGAATTGGGCTGAAGCCGCCGCAGAAATGCTAGAACGCTCATTTATCGCTTTGGACGCGTTTAATCCAATTGCAAAATTATTCTGCACGCCGCCCAGTGTCGTTGACTGAAGGCCATAGCTTGCATTGCCGCCCAATGAAAATGTTTTCAAGCTGTATTGAAATCCAGCGTTGGCAGAATAGCCAATGCTGGTTTTGGTTGAACGTGGCGCACCAGGCAACAAAAGATCGCCTTTTTGCGAACTCAGTACGTTGACTCCCACGCCCACGTTGCCATTCAGGCGTTTGGTCAGTTTTGCCGACAGACCCACTTTGCCAGAATAAATCAAGGTTTGGGTATTTGCGATGTCGTCACTTTCTGTCAACTTGACGCCAAGACTTGCATTGGTGTTCAGTCGCTTGCTCAACACATGATTCCATGTCAGCAAATTATTGAACGAAAAATTGTCAACACCTGCTCCCGTATACATGTTGCTGGTTGCTGAGGCCGTGTAGGACACTACATTCAGCCTGTCGACTTTGTGTTGTACTCCAAAATTTGCGCCGAAGGAGTGACGCGCTGAAGCGTCTTGTTCAACAAGCAGACCAGTCTCCGGATCAAAGTCGTCTTCAGCTGGCAAGAAGACGTAGGCATATTGTGCACCCAGGTCAAAACTGGTGCGTTTTCCATCTTGGTGGTACTTGGTCGAAAGCTTTGGAAAAATGCCATTGTTCAGATTGCCACTGCCAGGACCTGCATAACCATTGGCAACGATGTCGCCGATGATGTCGAACCTGCTGATATGGGTTGTATAGGAAAAATCCCCCGTCAAACCAAGTGAATCCCGTATCACATATCCCGCAGAGTTCGGCAGCAGGCCATAATTGTCGAAAATATCAAGCCGATCGCTTGCACGTCCACTGAATGACCAGTCGCCAGCCAAGGCGGGCGACACCGTCACGACAGCGCATGCGATCAAAGCCTGGGCACCTGCGGCGAATTTAAAGTACTTACGCAATGACCCACTAATTGAGCTCTCTGAGCTCATTCAAACAAACCTCTTTCAGGTACAACAATCACGTCGCCGGAATGCAGGCGCATGTTGCCGGAGAGATCCTTGCCGGATACAAAAGCGTCATAGTTGAATTCGTACAGCACTTCCTGGTCACCCTCCTTGCGACGGATGACAATGCGCCTGTCAGCTGCAAAGGGACCAAGGCCACCCGCGATGGATATGGCCTGCAATACATTGGTGCGCGTTTTGAAAAAATACTGTCCGGGTTTTGCAACTTCGCCTGTGACGTAGAACGAAGGATCGATCGGCGGTGGGAGGGGTTTTTCAGGCTCAGGCGGCGGAATTGGAATTTCCTTAACGCTTGCCAACAGCACGGTCACATCCAGAACATCGGAAAATTTCGGCTTGAGCAGTCTGGTCAAAGTCGATTCAATATCTTCCACCGTCTTGCCTGCGGCACGAATGTGGCCGGCCAATGGAAAAGAAATCTGGCCATCTGGCGCCACAACAACTTGTCGGTTGAGCTTCTCATCCTGATAAACCAGGACTTCGAGAACATCACCGGGTTTGACCCGATAAGCGGCTTGTGCGCCCGTTGTAGAGGCCAAAGCCACTACGGCAAGCATAAGTCCCCAGAACCACATTTTCAGCCACGACATTTTCAGACCCGCCTTCAATAAACAATTAAATGATATCAAAAGCTCATTACCCTATCAGAAAAGCCTTGTCATCACTTCTAGCAGCGCCGCCAAGCTGCAACATAAACCTTCATGGACTTACCAGGTTACCCGAGAAACCCAGGGGTCAACGCGTTTACCTTTCACGCAATGCAGATTGTGTCATGCGGTGAATGGGCTTGGTAAAGTATTGAAATATTGATTGTTTTCCAGTCACAATGTCAACATTTGCGACCATTCCGACCTTCACTGGCCAACTCTCGCCTTTGCGTTCGATGTGATCAGTCTCGGTCTTCACGTCAACAATGTAATAAATTGCGCCCCTCTCATCCGTGGTGGAATCGGTCGCGATTCGTACAACTCGGCCGTTGATCGATCCAAAAATCGAGAAGTCAAATGCCGTCAGCTTGACAAGTGCAGGCATGCCTGTCGCTATGAACGCGATGTCCTCTGGCTTCACCCGGACCTGTACCAACAGCGGACTGTTGGATGGCACGATATCAGCAATAATTTCGCCTGGCCTTATGACCTGACCACGGGTCGTGATCGACATCTGCTTGATGACGCCCGTTGCCGGGGCCAGCACGTCAGTGTTGGCAGAGCGTTTTGCAAGCACTGGCAGTTGCGCCTTCAGGGTGTTTAGACGGATTTGAGTCTCATTCAGCTGCTCGGAGGTCCTGGTTTGAAGATTGCCGATACGCTCATCAATCTGTGCATTCAGCTGCGAAATCACTGATTTTGCCTTGGGTTCGGCGAGGCTGAGCTGCTCAACTTGCCCCCGCAATTCATTGTAACGGGCTTTGGCGACCATGACCTCGCCTTTGCCAGCAGCGCCTGACTTCAGCAACTTCTGCAAGCCATCGAGGTCAGCGCGGGCGATGACTTGGGCCTGTTTGACTGTAGAAAGTTGCAGGTTGGCAGATCGCAATTCCAGCTGTTTCTGGACGATCTGCTCTTCAACAGAAATGATTGCCGCTGCCAACTCCTGCATGACTGTCATGAATTGGGCAGTATTTTCCTGCACCAAACTTGGGTTACTTAACTGAAGAGTGTCCGGGAAGTCGAGGATGGTTTCGGAAATGGCAACTGCAAGATTCGTCTTTGGTCGGGAAGCCTGCTTTTTCTGGTTTGCAGTGATGAAAGGTGCAAGAAGTTTCAATTGGCCCTTTAGTCGCGTAGACGTGGCCTCAAGCCCTGCAATCTGCTCGGCGGCTTCGTTGAGGGATGAGCCGGCATAGATGGCGTCAAGCCTAGCAATGACAGTGCCCTCTCTCACTTCATCACCAGGTTTTGCCAAAATTTCTGCAACCACGCCGCCATCCAGGCTTTGTATGGTCTTTAGCCGATTTTCGGGAATGACTTGCCCGGTTCCGGTTGAGACTTGCAGCACATTGGCAAACATACTCCAGGCGAGTGCGGCGGCGAAGAAGCCCGTAATGCCATAAACTGTGACTTGCGCATTGCGGGTATTGGGCTGGAGCAAGTCTGCACTTGTTGAGCTGAGTTGATGTGGAGGGGCCTGTTTCACGATGCTGCTTCCAAAGGCAGGCTTGGCGTGCGTGTTACGCCCCGCAACCGCGACAACACCACAGATTTCTCACCGTCCAGCACAACGTTCCCAGAGTCCAGTACAATGAGCCGTTGACATGCCTCCAGTACTGCCGGCCGGTGGCTGACCACGATAAGGGTTGTTGTCGCAGGTAATTTGCATAGCTTGGCCACCAGTTGGGTTTCACTGCGACCGTCGAGGTCACTTGTTGGCTCATCGAGAATGAGCGCCGACGGGTTGCAGAGGAATGCCCGCGCCAATACGAGAGTCTGGCGTTGACCTGAGGATAGATTGCGACCCTGTTCGGCAATGACAGTCGATGTACCAGATGGCAGCTGGCTGACCCATGTCATGGCACCTGACATGGCAAGTGCAGCAGAAAGTTCAGCATCAGTCGCGTCGGCGCGGTGGAAGCAAATGTTTTCGAGGATGGTTCCCGTAAAGAACGCCGCGTCCTGCAGTGACGTTCCAAACAATCTGCGATATTGCGCGGGATCAATACGTTGGATGGGCGTATTGGCCATCGTGATATTGCCCGCCGTCGGACTTTTCAGGCCGAGCAAAAGCCTGAGTAGCGTACTTTTCCCGGATCCGATGCCACCAACGATACCGATTTTTTCACCAGGCATGATGTTGATAGACAGGTTGCGCAGGGCAGGAGGGGCGTCAGTGCCATAGGTCATTTGAACATCACTCAGGATCAATGGCTGAACCTCCGCTGGACAGGCAAGGAACTGCACATTTTCCGGTCGGTCTTGCTCGACATCGGCCAATTGCTTTATCGCCTGATAGGCGGTTTTGGCGTGATGCAATTTGGCAATCAGTGCTGACAATTGCATGACCGGCGACAAGGCCCTGCCGCCCAGCATGATGGTGGCAAACAATGCACCCGGTGAAATGTCTTTTGCAACCACCAGATAAACTCCAACGACAAGGATAGCGATTGTCGTCAAGCTTTGCTGCACTTGCACGAGATTGGCTCCAAGTGCTGTCCACCACCGCATGCCAAGACTGTGGCGCAAATGGTTGGCGACAACATGTTCCCATTTTGCAAGCGCCCAGTTTTCACCCACGCTGGACTTGAGGGTCTCAATTCCCGAGAGAAGTTCGATGGCAAGGGCATTCTTGTGGGCGTTGTCCTTGAAGTGTTCTTTCGACAGCTTTTGCAAACCCCATTGGGAAAAATATCCAGTCAGAAGCAGAAGGGGTGCCATGACCACAAGGACTAACACCAAGGGTCCGGCGATCAGCCAAACCACAAAGAAAAACAGTACAGCAAAAGGGAGATCACCGAGTGTTGTCACCGTCACTGAATTATAGATTTCACGCAGGCTTTCATATTCTCGCAGACTGTTTGACTTGATTCCAACAGAGGTTTGCTGGTTGACCAGCCTCGCCCCGATCGTGCGGCTGAAAACCTGGTTGGACAATAAAACATCACTGCGCGCTGCGGCCTGGTCAATCATCGAGACCCGCAATGTGCGAAGCATGAAATCCATGACAACTGTTGCGATGCCGCCAACCGTCAGAGCCCACAAGGTTTCAAACGCAGCATGGCTGACCACCCGGTCCATGATGTTCATGCTGATCAAGGGAACAGCCAACGCCAACAGGTTGATGACTACCGTTGCTGCCATGATTGGCAGTAGCGCGTTCCAGCTGAGCTTGAGCGAATCCCTGAACCAGCCAAAATCATCTTTGGTGTTTTGGCTCATGTTCGAATTTGCATCGGCAGCAGGATGGGCCAGAGGTACTGCACTGAAAATGGAATTAAAACCGGCGCGAACCAAATCGGCAGCCAGAAGAGTTGTGCTTTCTCCCGTGTCCGCCAAGCCACCCACAACGCCATTCGGTCTGAACTCGGTCACAATTACGATACGCTGGTCGGAATGGGCGAGAAGCAAGGGGCAATGGGTTTTATCGAGATTTCGAACAGCGACGGGCACCAGACGATAACCGGCGCGCTTGCATATTTCATCATGTGCGGTAGCCGAAATTATTTCACCTTTGACAGCCAGCCCGTGGGTCAAACTTTCCAGCGTGATTTGACGACCATGCAATCTTGCCAGCCTGATGAGCGCACGGGCGACATTCGGATAAGCTGGAATTTGGTAGAGGTCACTCATTCCACGAATCCAAGCTGTGACGGATTGAGGTTCAAGGCCATCAACAGACGTCCGGTTGCAGCAAGAATACGAAACGTATTGTATCGTCCGGTCGCCACTTCGTTGACGCGGTCATTTTGACTTGAAGCAAGTTCTGCCTGCAGGCTGAGCAACACGCCGATATCTGATTTGCCTGCCTTGAACCGTTGCAGATTGAGCTTATAGGCTTGGCGTGCCGCATTAATGCGTTGCGAAATAGCTGCCAGCCTGGCCTGCGTTGTCACGACGGCATTCCAGGTGCGGCGGACATCCCGTTCAGCAGTCATTTTTTCACGACGCGTATTTTGCTGGGTTGCCTGCGCCTGGTAGGCAGCCTGCTGTTGGCGCGCTTTCTTCTCACCGCCGTCATAAAGATCAAATTTGACGACAACTGCAGCTGAGCTGCTGAGTTCCTCATAGTCAACACCGCCCGAAGATGAATTGTAGTTCACCCGCATATTCAGATTGACTTTCGGAGAACCAGCAGATTTCGCCACGGCATAAGAAGCATAGGCAGCCACTGCGTCATAGCCGAGCGCCATTATCCGCGGAGAATGCTTCATCGCCAACAGCACTGATTCATCTGCGGTTGGAGGAATTGCACTGTTGGGTGAGCCAATGGACTCAAGTACGCTTGGGGGGCTTCCGGTCAGGCTTGCATAGTCCGATGCTGCATCATCGCGCTGTTGTCTGGCAGCGAGGAATTGCTCTCTTGCACCAGCGACTGTGGACATGGCGTGATACAGCTCCGCTTCGCTGGAAAATCCTGCCTTCGTCCGCTGGCGAACAATGTCTTGCAACAGGCGAAGCGACGTCAGGTTTTTTTCGGCGATCTCGAGTATCTGGCGTGACCTTTGAACTTCAATGTAGGTTTGAATCACCAGCAAGCTGTTGACCAGGATCGCATCCAGGTAGCGGCCTTTGGCGGAAAAGAGCTCGGCTTTTGTCCGACGGATCTGGGACGACGACTCGCCACCGTCATACAGCCGTTGTATTATCTGCAGGTCTGCAGCGTGCGTAATACTGTCATTGCTCCCTCGGTTTTTGTTGCGCCCGGTTTGCGCGGACACACTTAACCTCGGCCGCTGCTGGGCCTTGGCGACACCTATGGCACCCAGTCTGGATTTTGAATCGAAATATGCGGCCCCCACCGCCGGGTTAGTCTGGATCACGCGTTCGACAACCGAGGCAATCGTCTCCGCATTGGCGGGAGGATTTGATGACAGCACCCCAAGCGCCAGAACCAAAGCGATGGACAGTCTCGAGGGTGACATCAACAACCTTTAACCATTAGCGGGCAAGTCAGGTTTGTTGACGACGATAGGCGTCACAAACCTCGGCCTGATAATGATTTGTTAGGGTTAACATTCAGTTTATTTCAATTATGGTTTCGACTTGACACAGCATTCTGCCAGGTCGTCAGGACTTCGCAGGATAACCTTTCGACCAGTCGTTGCGTGAACGCCAGACACTGCGCCATTGTTCAGCTGCAACGCTGAAATGCGGCGATTTAAGAACTCCAAAAGCGATGGCGTAGCCAAGCCAGCGAATAGCAGAATGCCATTTCAGCAAACCCACTGCGATTGGCGCTTTCCAGGCCGACATGTGCTTCAGGATAAACGTGCATTTGCCGGTATAGAGGCGCTTGATCTTGTCCGCGCGCACGGTTTCAGACGCACCGCCGTAATGGATTATGGTGGCATCAGGCGTGAACAGGGCCTGCGCTCCCAACTTGCGGGCCCGAAAGCAAAGATCCGCCTCTTCAGCATACATGAAGAATTGTCGGTCAAAGCCGCCAAGTTTCTCCCATAGCGTTCTTTTGATGAGGAAAAAGCATCCTGTGACGATATCAACTTCACGTACCGAGTCGCGCCCCCAGCCGCCGTAAGACTCAGGGCTCCAAAACCGACTTTTGCCGAAGATTTTCGAGAACCCGAAGGTTTGTGCAAACAATGACCACAGTGACATGAAGCGCCAGACCGACGAGGGATTGAGCGACATGTCCGCAAAAAATGTTCGCCCGCCCCAAATTCCGGCATCAGGATTCAACTGGGCAAAGCTCAGCAGCCGTTCGATTCCGTTGTCCAAGATCAGCGTGTCTGGATTAAGGAGCAAGATGAAAGGTGCAGTGGCTTGCAGCGCCGCCAGATTGTTGGCACCAGCGAAACCCACGTTGACCGGCGAACGGACGAGGTGGATGTCCGGGAAGTTTCTCTCAATGGCATCGGCTGAACCGTCAGATGACGCATTGTCAACAACGATGATTTCCTGCTCGTTGTTGGACGCAAATTTGCGAACCGACTCTATGCAGGCAAGAGTCATGTCCTTGGTATTATAGCTGACAATCAGGACAGAGACGCGGGCGTTTGGTGTGCTCAACTGCAGAACCTGTCAGATTTTGATTGCCATCAGGGATTTCGTCAGACCAAACAAACGTTCCCTGACAATCACCGCTTCATTGAACAATTCGCGCATCTGCCCGTAGTCCAGCATCTGAGCCGATTCCACAGATTTCACAGCCTGGGCAACCGTTGTCGCCTTTGTCCAGAACCCACATTTGCGGGCCATGACAATGCGGTAGGCAATTGGCTTTGGCAGCCAATGCAGGAAAGGGGTTCTGGCGTGAGGCTCAATCGGGAACCAGTAATTTGGCGTCTGCACCAGATAGCGTTTGGCGACCCGCGTCACTTCCTGCGCCATGGCAGCTTTATCGTTCCAGCTGCCAACATGTTCAATGACCGAATTCGAAAACACGACATCAAATTCTTTGTCGGCAATATTGGAGAGGTTGCAGGCATTACCTTGCATCATGGATATCCTCGTGCCGTCCTTGCCCTGTTCAAAGTGATGGGGATTTATGTTGACACACACAACTTCACAGCGTTGCCAATCAATCTTGTCACGCCAGACATGCCAGAAATTATAGGTGCCGCCCACATCAAGGATGCGACAACTGCTTTTTTCAGCAAGAGTGGCATTGATCAGCGACCTCAATTTTTCAACACGGGCCGCGCGGAACTGGTTGTTCGGAGAGTCTGGTCTAAAGTCAAGCATGCACGTCATATCCCACAAAATCACTTTTGATGATAGACTTGGGCTGTACAATCATTGTCGTGGAGTGACAATTGCTTAGGGAAGTGCAGTTAACGGTCGCACGTACGCAGTTTTGACGCAATTGCAGACGACCTTGCAGCCAATTTCAATGCAGGACTTCTGACATGACTTTTCCAGCAGGCCCAACTCGCTTTTTCGCATGCCGCATTCCCCGTGGTAAAGTGATACAACGATTTTTAGCCTCGTTATTTTGGGTTTTTCTGTGTCAACTTGTCAGTGCCCCGTCCGTCTATTCGGCTGGGGTGGTAATAGAGATCGCAACGGCAAAAGACTTGATTGACGCCCTTCGTAACGCCACGGGTGGTGAAACATTGCGGCTTGCCGCTGGAGATTACGGAAAACTGCGACTCGTCGGCAAAGATAGTTCATTCGCCAACTACTCGACTCCCGTCACCATCACGTCTGCGAATCCAAAGCAAAAAGCTACATTCCGATCAGTGAATTTGACAAAAGCCTCCAATCTCAATTTCGTCGACTTGGAATTCGACTATGTGGCTGACTATGCGGCGTCCCAGTCTGCCTCGCCCTTCAAGTTGATGGAGAGTTCAAACATTACGTTTCAGAACGTTGTTTTTGACGGAGACTTCGCCAAGGGAATCAGTCTGCTGGAAGATGGATACGCCACGGGACGTGGACTTATAGTGCGGAAGTCAGAAAACATTACTGTGCAAGGAAGTCTGTTCCGCAATTGGTACAGGGCGTCAGCATTCGGCAGTGTAAAGGGGTTGCAAGTGCTGAATAACGAAGTCGTCGGCAGCAGCTCAGATGGTTTCGACTTTGCCAAAGTCGAGAATGTTTTGATATCGGGCAACCATTTGCATGATTTTCGCAAACCAAAGGGGTCTTCCGCCCATGCTGACATGATTCAGTTCTGGACCTCCGGCACCGACGCACCATCGCGAAACATCACCATCGTCAATAATTTCATTGATATGGGGGCAGGCTCAAGTGCCCAGTCAATATTCATGCGCAATGAACGCGTGGACCAAGGCCAGGCTGGTGCCGAGATGTTCTATCAAAATGTGACAATCGCCAACAACGTTATTGCAAATCGCCATCAACATGGAATTACCGTGGGGGAGACAGACGGATTGTTGATCGACCGAAATACAGTGATACAAAAAGCGGGGCCTGTCGGTGACAAGGAGATTCCGCTGCCAACCATCAAGGTTTCGAAAAATGCAGTTAACGTCAAAGTTACAAACAATATCGCGGCAGCTTTGGCGGGTTCCGTATTGAAACCCCAACCTGGGTGGGACGTGCAAAACAACCTTGTAGTCCAGTCAAATGATATGAGCGCCGATAACTACGTCGGCAAAATCCTGGCCAATCCCCTGCTTGCAACGACTTCTGTGAGAGCCGACTTCATGGCAGCATCCGGTGGTCGCGCCGCAAAACTGAAAATTGGTGCAATGCCAGAGGGCGCGTGGCTGCAATCGGCGCCAACACAACCGTAACGTGATTCGGATTGTAGACATGTTTAGGCGGAAAATATGCTGCCGGGAAATCGCGCCTCGGGTTAAGGGCAACCAGAAAAAGAGTTAATATTAACCAAAATAGCAAGAGTTGCGCGAAAAACAGGCAGTTTTCGTTAAGAAAATGCGGAAATATTGAGTCTTATTCGTGAATTAAGTTGACTGCATTCTTAACAATTGTTAGGTGTAGCACGGGGCCTAAAACACAGCACTTCTTATAAATAGTTAAGAGAGGATTAAATTATGACAACGGCACTGAAAAAATTTGCCCGGTCAGCTGCTCTTGCAGCTGTGATTGGAACGTCGTCGTTCTTCGTTACGACAGGCGCAAACGCCCTGACGACGGTGATCAACATCGGCAGTCTAAACAACTCCAACTACAATTATGGCGATCTGGATTTGACCACGGCTGACGAATTCAAGTTTGAAGGCTTCGTCAAAGGCACGGGTGCAATCACCGTGAATACCTTCGTCGGCAGCAGCTATTCCAGCGCTATTGCCGCCATTAACGTTCTCTTGGCCCGTGTTTCGGGTTCATCGGGCACGGTATCGGGCACGTGGGGCGGAAACGTACTCGCATTTGCCCTCAATAACGGCACATGGTCAGCACTCGGCGATGTCAACTTCCCGTCAACGGGTCTTGCTGGCGCACAGCTTTTGACAGTGAACTACACCGGCTTCACCAAGCAAGGTCAGTTCTCGGCCAGCGTGTCGGCTGTTCCAGTACCAGGTGCAGCTCTCTTGCTGCTCTCGGGTCTTGGCGGTTTGGGCTTCCTGTCGCGTCGTCGTAAGGCAGTGAAAGCCTGATTTCTACATTTTTTAGTTTGGTTTGAAGGGGAGCTGAAACGGCTCCCCTTTTTATTTGTCAGATTTTTATTTCTCGACAGCTGCTATACCGTAGCGCGGCGTTGCAGCACGCGCTTGAGGAAGGTCCGGGTGCGTTCCTGTTGCGGATCATCAAAAATCTGCTCTGGTGTACCTTCCTCCACGATGCGGCCCTGATCCAGGAAACATACCTTGTCGGCCGCCTCGCGGGCGAAGGACATTTCGTGGGTGGCGAGGATCATGGTCATGCCCTCAACTTTCAGGTCACGCACCACGTCCAGCACTTCGCCCACAAGTTCCGGATCGAGGGCTGATGTGATTTCATCAAACAACATGACTTCAGGCGACATGGCCAAGGCCCTGATGATGGCAACGCGCTGTTGCTGTCCTCCGGAGAGTTGGTCCGGGTAATTGCGCATACGGTCGATGAGGCCAAAGCGGCGGAACAGAGCTTCAGCCTGGGCGGTTACTTCCGTCTCACTCTTCTTGTTCACACGCCGGGGTGCCAGCGTCACGTTCTCCAGCGCTGTCATATGCGGAAACAGGTTGAAGCTCTGGAACACCATGCCGATACGTTGACGAATAGACTGGGCATTGATCTCAGGCAGGGTGATGTCTTCACCGTCCAGCAGGATCTGACCATCGTCGATGGATTCGAGCAGGTTGATGGATCGCAACAGTGTGGACTTGCCAGAGCCTGACGCGCCGATGAGGCAAACGAGTTCGCCTTGCCTGACCTCCAGATCAATCCCCCGGCATACGGTATGGGGACCAAAGCTTTTCCAGACGTCGATGAGTTGCAGTTTTTCCGGCACCCGCATCAACTCCGCTGCTGCTTTTGTCTGGCCAACATCTTGTCTGCAGCCCAGGTGGCGGGAATGGTTACGGCGAGGAAGATGATGGATGCGCCGATGTAGGGCGTGAAGTTGGCCAGAAGCGACTTGTCGACCCCGGCTTGCCGCAGGATTTCGACAGGACCCACGAACGACAGGAGTGCCACATCTTTCTGCAGGGAGATCAGATTGTTCATGGCAGCGGGAATGACGCGGCGGATAGCTTGCGGCAGAACGACAAAGCGCATGATGTCTGATTGCGACAGACCCAAGGATTTTGCTGCGGAGCGCTGTGACTCGTGGATGGATTCGATGCCGGTGCGATAGACCTCTGCCACATAGGCCGAATAGGACAGGATGATGGCGAGGGAGCCCCAGATATAAGGCGAGTTCCAGGGCCGCGGCAGGCCAAGGCCCGGCACACCAAAGCCGATCAGGTAAATCACCAGAATTGTCGGCACGCCACGGAACAGATCAATATAGCCAATGGCAAACAGCCGAAGCGGAAACAGGGATGGTGCGCGCGCATCACGGCAGAGGGCGATGACCAGCGCCCAGACAGCGATGATGGGCGCGCACCAGGCGAAGATGGCAATATCCATCAGAAACGCCTTCAGCAAGCCTGGAAAGGTCTTGATGAGAATCTCGCCGTTGAAAAAAGACAGGCGCACCTTGTCCCAGCCCGGTGCGAGTGGAACCAACACGATTAGCGCCGCCACAACACAGGCTGTGCTCAGGCTGGCTATGATGATGCTGCGCCGCCGCTGCGCTGCTTCAAAGCGCTGGCGGCGGTTCATTCGCGTAGGGGCGTCGTTCAATGCGGCGCTTACTTGATGAGAGGTGCGCCCGTTGCCTGTTGCAGCCATTCGGCCTCAATGGCCTGCAGCTTGCCGTCGGCCTGCATGGCTTTCAGCGCGTCATTGACGCAACCGCGCAACGCGTTGCCCTTTTCAAACACCATGCCAAGGCCGTCCGATGCGTCACCGCTGTGATCAAACTGGCCGAGCACCACGCCGTCTTCGAGATCAACGGCAGAGGTGTAAAGGGCTGTCGGCAGATCCTGCATGATGGCATCGATCTGGCCAGCCTTGAGGGCGGCAACAGAATCAGCAAGGTCATTGTAAAGCAGGGCTGGCTCCTTCGGACCAACAAGTGTCTTGATCAATTCCGGTGCCGTGGTGCCATCTGCCCCACCCCACTTCAATGCTTTGAGCGATTCCATGGTTGGCTTGGCACCAGCTTCCACCGCCGCTTTGCGCACCACAACCGCCTGGGCTGGCTTGTAGTAGGCATCCGAAAAGTCGATCATCTTGGCGCGTTCGGGTGTGATGGAATATTGCTGGATGTTGAAATCAAAATCCTTGGCCCCGGGCTGAATGGCCTGATCGAAGGTGGTGCGAACCCAAGTCACTTTGTCGGCAGCAAAGCCAAGACGAGTTGCAACTTCCATGGCAACGGCGGCTTCAAAGCCCTTGCCGGATTCCGGTTTGTTGTCGATCACCCAGGGGAAGTAAGCGGGTTCGCCGGTGCCAATGCTGATCGCGCCCTCTTTCAAAGTTTTGCCAGCAGCGCAGGTGCTGTCTGCGTAGGATGGAAGAACGAGCGTTGCGAGGGTCGCTGCAACGGCCAAGGCCTGCAAGCTGATGGATGAACGTGACATGTCGATTACTCCGTTTGAAAAATTATGGTCTTATCCAATCATTGCTCTTGCAGGCAAGTCAAGCACAGTGGCACATTTTGTCTGCTTCATGGTCCATGGTGCAATGTGTGGCCATGGGTTTTCAACCATTGCTTGGCGCTGCGGGTGTGGGGGCAATGGGTGAGGACCAGCCGCCAGAAGCGGGGACCATGGTTCATTTCCTTCAGATGCGCCACTTCATGGGCGGCCACATAGTCCAGCACGAAGGGTGGCGCGAGGATCAGTCGCCAGGAGTAAGAGAGCGCACCATCTGACGTACACGAGCCCCAGCGGCTTTTCTGGTCACGCACGGTGATGCGGGTGAAACGGGCACCCATCTTTTCGGCATAGATTGTGGAGGCTTTACGGAGTTCTTCTTCAGCTTCTTGCTTCAACCAATCCGTGAGGCGGCGCTGCCAATGGTTTTCTGCTCCGGGAACACTCAACGTTTTTGTCGCTTCGTCAAACTGCACCAAGCCGCGGGTTTTTCCGGTCCGAACAAGAGCGAGAGTGAAACCTCGCAGCATGATGCTATCTGAAGCTCGTTCCACTGGTCGGCCGCGATGAGCCAGCGTGTTCTGCATCCAGAGCTTGGATGCTTCAATGAAGGGCGGGATAGCGTTTTGCGCTTGCCGCTTCGGTACCGTCAGGCTGAAGTTTTCGCCATCGCGGGCGAGCCGCAGGACCATGCGACGCGCCGTGGCATGGGGCTTCACAATAATCGTAACGCGGCGGCCTTCGATAGTAATGGCAACTGGCGCAAACACCCTCACAGGTGCGGGCCCCTTTTTGCCAAACAACAACTGCCGCAAGGGCAGCATGTCAGGTTTTGGGTTTGGCGTGGTCGTCGGTGAAGCGGTTGATCACCGGAACCACGTCGGACAGGAAGCGGCGCCCGGAAAAGACGCCATAGTGGCCAACGCCTTTTTGCACATGGTCAGCCTTCATGGATGCTGGCAAGCTGGCACAGAGCTTGTGGGCAGCCTGGGTTTGGCCGGGCCCTGTAATATCATCACGCTCTCCTTCGATGGTCAGAAGGGCGGTGTCAGTGATGAAGGCCGGCGTTATGTGAACACCCCTATATTCATAGGTGCCAAGGGCCAGGCGCTGGTTGATGAAAACCCGCTCCACGGTTTGCAGGTAAAATTCGCCTGCGAGATCCATGACTGACATGTACTCATCATAGAAATCCTCAACCTTGTCGGCTGAGGCCACATCACCTTCGACGAGATGCCAATAAAGGTCGCGGTGGGCTGTCACGTGGCGATTGGTGTTCATCGAAATAAAGCCTGCCAATTGCAGGAAGCCTGGATAGACCGCGCGACCAACGCCCGCATGGCCCGACGGCACATGGGAGATCATGTTCTTGCGGAACCATGTCTCGCCCTTTTCCTGGGCCAGCTTGTTGACGGCAGTGGGATTCTGGCGCGTGTCCACAGGTCCACCCATCAGGATCATGCTGCATGGGACAAGCGCGTCCTTGCGGGCGTTCATCAGGGAGACAGCCACCAGCACCGGTACCGACGGCTGGCACACTGCCATGACGTCAGCGCGTTCGCCCAGTACATGCAGCATCTCGATCACGTAGTCGGTGTAATCATCAAGATCGAAAGGGCCAGCAGAGTCTGGCACGCTGCGGGCATCAAGCCAGTCCGTCACATAGACGTCATGGTCTGGCAGCATACCTTCCACGGTATTGCGCAGCAGTGTTGCGAAGTGGCCGGACATGGGCGCTACAATCAACAATTTGCGCTGGGTTTTGGTGACTTCAGTTTTGCGGAAATGCAGCAGGCGGCAAAACGGTTTTTGCCACACAACTTCTTCCACGATATCGACAATGCCATCTGCTGTGGTGATGTGGTCGATCGCGAAATCGGGCTTGGCGTAACGGCGGGTGAAGCGTTCAAACAAATGCAAGGAGGCCTTGGCCTGTTTGCCAAGTTGCGTGCCGCTGAAGGGATTTGATTCATTGAGCCAGAACTCGGCCCCGGCCCGTGCAGCCACGCGAAACGGTGCCATGGCCGCGTGCTGCATTTCAAACATCTGGTAAAGCATTGGCCGTTGGCCCTCTCTTGTGCAGTGCAATGTAACCTTGCGCTGCCGGGTTAACAACCCCTTACGGGTTCTCAGCGACCCAAGGCCTGTTTGAGGCCACTGGCCAAAGCTTTGGCATCAGTGGAATAACTGAAATGTTTCAGGAACTTGCCGTCCGGCCCCATGAGATAAATGATGGCGGAATGGTCCATCAGATAGTTTTTTGGATCCTTGGGATTATCCTGTTTGGCGAAGAAAATACGGTATTGGCCTGCCATTTCGGCGACCTGTTGGGGAGTTCCTGTCAATCCGGTGAAGCGCGGCCCGAAATTGCTGACGTAATTAGCCATGACTTCGGGGGTATCGCGCTCCGGGTCTACCGTTACGAAGATTGGTTGAATGTCATCACTTGCACTTCCCAATTCGTCCAGCGCTGCGGCCATGACTTGCAGTTCGGTCGGGCAGATGTCCGGGCAAAAGGTAAAGCCGAAGAACAGCAACATGGGTTTGCCGAGGAAGTTTTTGTCGGTGACGGTTTCACCCTTCTGGTTGACCATGGTGAACGGGCCGCCGACAAGGGCCACGCCTGAGCCGATGGGCAATTGTCTGGTGGACAGCAGGGCATAGGCAGCAATGGCCAAGGCCAACAGCAGGGTGATAATGCCAAAGATAACCGGGCGGCGGGACAGAGCAGAAGGTTTTTGCATGTATGAGGTGCTACACCTTTGGCCATGCAACGTAAACCACTGTGACATTCACACATCAGGTTGTAAGAGACAGGGCCCATGACCGACACACTTCGCAGCTTTGCTCCCCGCTTGTTGGGGACAAGCCAGCAACGCGCGCCCATTCGCCTGCGCACCTTGGTGCGCCTGCGCTGGCTGGCGGTCATTGGCCAGAGCGGTACTGTGCTGCTGGTTTCGCTGTTTCTGCGCTATGAATTGCCTTTGGGACCTTGCCTTGGCCTGATTGCCCTGTCGGCCTGGCTCAACGTGTTTCTGGCACTGCGCTGGCGAGCCGGGCAGATATTGTCAACGCGGGCGGCGGGCTTGCTGCTTGCCTATGATGTCGTGCAACTGGCGGGGTTGCTCTATCTTACAGGTGGCCTGCAGAATCCGTTCGCCTTTTTGTTTCTGGTGCCCGTCACCGTGTCTGCCACCTCTCTCACCATGCGCTGGACCATTTCGCTGGGGCTGATGGCTTTCTTATTCTCATCCTTGCTGTCGGTTTTCCATTTTCCCCTGCCGTGGCGGGCTGGCGAAAGTTTTGCACTGCCTGCGATCTATGTCGGTGGCATGTGGATTGCCATTGCCTGTGGCACATCGTTTTCCGCCATCTATGCGCGGCGCATGGCGGAGGAAGCGCGCATGATGTCGGCAGCACTGAACGCCACGGAAATGGTGCTGGCGCGGGAGCAGCGCCTGTCAGCACTGGACGGCCTGGCAGCAGCAGCAGCCCATGAGCTGGGTACACCACTTGCCACCATTGCCCTGGTGGCCAAGGAATTGAAGCGCGAGTTTCCAAAAAGCAATCCGCATGCGGAGGATATTGACCTGTTGATCAGCCAGGCGGCACGTTGCCGGGAAATCCTGTCGAAACTGTCCAATCGCGAACAGGCTGAGGACACCATTTTTGGTCAGGTGAAATTGTCGTCGCTGCTGGAAGATCTGGTGGCACCTTTGCGGGGTTCGGATGTGTCCCTGACGGTCACTTGTGAGGCGCGGGACGGCGTTTCGGCGGAACCTGTGCTCACACGCAATCCCGGTCTTGCCTACGGCCTTTCTAATATTCTCGAAAATGCCATCGATTTTGCCGAGAGCCATGTGACGGTTGAGGCGGGCTGGACCGCGCAGTATGTGACACTCCGGGTCTTGGATGACGGACCGGGTTTTGACGTCTTCATCTTTGACCGGCTGGGCGACCCTTTCGTCACGACGCGGCCCGGCTATGATGTCACGATTGATGCTTCGGAGGCCGGTGGCCATGAGGGCATGGGGCTTGGTCTTTTCATAGCCAAAACCCTGCTTGAACGCAGCGGTGCCACGGTTTCGCTGTCCAACCGCCCGGCCCCGGAACATGGTGCTGATGTGAAACTGCAATGGCCACGCACCAGTATTGATGTCGGAAATCTAGCAGCAAAAGCGCTTGACCACAAACCAGCCCAGCGTCATTGACGTATAGGACCCAGGTAACACCATGATACAGCCCCAAGACAAAACCCTCCTGCTCGTCGATGATGACAAGCCTTTTCTCACCCGCCTGGCCCGGGCAATGGAGCTGCGCGGCTTTGCCGTTCGCATGGCCGATACGGTGGCCGAGGGCATTGCCCAAGTAAAAGCCCAGGCACCCGGCTTTGCGGTGGTTGATTTGCGGCTGACAGATGGCAATGGACTTGACGTGATCGAGGCGCTGCATGCGGCACGACCAGAAGCGCGTGTCGTCGTGCTCACCGGCTATGGCAACATAGCAACGGCGGTCACAGCCGTTAAGTTGGGTGCCATTGACTACTTGGCGAAGCCCGCCGACGCAGATGCTGTCTATGGAGCGCTGATGTCGGAAACAACAGAGGCCCGCAATGCGCTGCCTGAAAACCCCATGTCGGCAGACCGGGTGCGCTGGGAACATATCCAACGGGTGTTTGAACTGTGCAATCGCAATGTGTCGGAAACGGCGCGGCGGCTCAATATGCATCGCCGGACATTGCAGCGCATTCTGGCCAAGCGGGCACCGAAGTAGGATATTATCCTTGTGTTCCAGTGATTTGGCTGGACAAGGATTATTTCTGTTACAATCAGGAAAAAAATGCTTGACACCGCGCGGTCAATCTGCTAGAAATTGCGATACTCCACAAAACCGTCCAGCCGTAACAACCCCACAAGCCTCGGGCAAGCGTCGCCATGCGCGACATCCCAATGAGGCGACGTGGGGGATAGGCGAGGGATGGTTTCGGTGGACCAAAGGAGAATTATTGACTTGAGAACAGAAAGGAACTGAAATCTTATCTATCCTCATATTGGGATATGAGGCGAAACGGGGAGTATGTGCTTTTCAATGAACGAGAAATATTCCTAAGTAAAACACCAAAAAGACAAAATCCCTTTCTACGCCATCTACGATAATTTTTATAGGTGGTACTTGTCGATAGCCCGTTCGTTTGTGAACAAGTCTAAAGTAGCGGCAAAGAACTTAGCCGTCTCTCTAGGTAAAATTTCCTTAAAGACTAGCCTTATTGGAGCAAAAGTAAAGTTGAACCAACGCGGTCCAGTAAAAATTTTATTGGACAATTCAGTCGTACGACTGGGAGTTACTCACACAACAATTCTGCATTCGCACGAAGTGAAGTTTGGACCTACTGTTTCAACAATTCAAATTCCCTATCGCGTAGTAGTGAAACTGGACGAGAAGGACCATAGGCTATCCAGCGAGCAGAGGTTTCTTCCAGGACTGGCGAGACTTGGTGCAGAAAAAAAGTTAGAATTCTTTACTTCTTCTGAATTGCAACGCGAGCGTTTTTGCCACCCGGGCTATAAATACACTGGCACACTTTCAGGAACGTCGTGGTTTGCAGCCGATTGGGTGAAACATGTGGAAGTTCCCGCAAGACGCCAATTTTCAAGAGTCATGACAAGCTACGATTTTACAACAGAGGGACAAAGAGATTTCATTTTGTCAATTTCGGACCCTGAGTTCGTATATTTGAAGAAGCTCTTTCAGGAAAAGCATTGCGCAGATGCTTTCCATTTTTGGACCGCATGTAAATCAGGTTGCGACATCTTCCTAACAGTAGATGGTAAACTGGTCCGTATTTTCGAAACTTTACGAAAACAAAACAAGCTTAAAGCTTATTCAGCTCGAGTATTGCTGCCGAGCAGCCTTGCAAGAGAAATCAGTCTAAGGCCAATTGACTTGAAACATTTGACGCCCGAGCACGTATTCGGAATGGTAGATTATGAAAATACCGGAAGACCTTAGTTCGAAGGCATAAAGACGAAGACTCATTTAATTCGAAATTTCCTCTCCCCCCAAACGTCAAGCCCGCCTTGCGTTTTCTGGGTCCAGATTGGCTTTAGATTGTTTAACGATCTCGTCATGCGGAATGCCAATTCCCGCTGTCAGTTTCGACGGAGCTTGCCTGATGCTAAGGACAATTTCCTCTTCAGTTTCGACAAACTGCTGAATGGCTTCCATGCCGAGAAAGGATTTCGGGCGGTGGGTTTCTGGGGACGAAACGAGTCGCTTCCCTATTCTAGAACGGCGACGCTTTCGTTTTTGAATGGAAAGCTTCCCAGTTTCCTCTACGGAACTTGTGGCTATAGCGGGATCCCGGCCTTCGCCGGGATGACGGAGTTGGATGGGAGAGCGTATGTCGATTTTTCGCCAACAACTCGGCCAACCCCACTTTCACGGATCCCACAATCCATGCAGCCTCTGGGCTGCTGCCCTGGCGAAGGAGACGGTTATGGCTTTTCTTCTGGCTCCGGCCAGGGGATGCGTCGGTGCTTGGCGGAGGATTTCGGCTCCGTAGTTGTCGGCTATGATGAGGCCTGCGTTTTCTGGGAGGATGTTGTGATTTAGGCTGGTGGGGGCGGCGAAATAGAGTTGGTCGCAGTAGTCGCGGTACTCCGGCCACTTTGTGTCGATGAGGAAATCGGTTTCGGATGACTTGATCTCGATGATCCAGATGCTGCCGTCCCGGCCTATGGATGCAACGTCAGCGCGGCGGCCCGATGCGAGGATGAATTCTGTCAGCACGGCAAAACCGAGTTCGCGCAGCAGGCGGCAGAGGCCGCGCTGCACGGCAAGGGCGGTTTGCGATTGTCGTCCATCGATTGAGGGCGGCAAATAGTGTGGCGATGGCAGGTCTAGGGACATGTCAACAAAGCCTAGGACGTGGCTCAGTCTTCGTCAAATTTACGGGTAACGAGGTCTTCAAGTGCTGACATGGCGGCGTCGGCTTCGGGGCCGGAAGCTTCCACCATGATCTGGGTGCCGATGGAGGCCGCCAGCATCATCAGGCCCATGATGGAAGTGCCGGGCACGGTCTGGCCGTCGCGGCTAACGCTGATATCGGCATTGAAGCCTTCGGCGCATTTCACGAATTTCGCCGAAGCGCGGGCATGCAGACCCCGCTGGTTGGTGATGTTCATCTCACGCGCGAGGGTCGCCATGTCAGTCTCCGAGCACCTGACTTGCGATGTTGATATATTTGCGCCCGGCATCCTGGGCGGCAGAGGCGGCCTTGTGCAAATTGCAATCGATGCGGATGCGGGCAAGTTTCACCAGCATGGGCAGGTTGAGGCCGGCCACCACTTCCACTTTGCCTTCTTGCAAAAGTGAGATGGCGAGGTTGGAGGGCGTGCCGCCAAACATGTCGGTGAGGATGATGACACCTGTTCCGGTTTCAACACGGGCCACGGCGGCAGCAATGTCATTGCGGCGCTGGTCCATGCGGTCATCGGGGCCGATGCAAATGGCTTCGATGTGGGACTGCTTGCCCACCACATGTTCCATGGCATGGATGAATTCGTCGGCCAGACGGCCGTGGGTCACAATCACCAACCCAATCATGCGAAACGCACTTCAACAGCCATCTGCCGCCCCTCAAACACTTGCACCACACTCCGGTGAGGATGGGTGTTTACGCTGCCCGTGCGAGGTGGGCAAGCGGTGGCTTATGACTGCTTTGGACGGTCTGCCAATCTTGCCCAAGCCACGCGCAAGCGCGAGGCAGCGGAGGGTTTTGTGGGGTCGAGCAAGATGTTGGGAATGGCGAGGCCGAGGATTTCGGTGAACATGTCCTCTGGTTGCGGCAGGCGTTCGATCTGGGCGGCGGGCCTTAAATCAACAACCAGAACCAAGGGTACATTCTGCACAGCTTCGACATCCAGTACATCGTGGCCCCGGACTTCCAGCAGTCCCGCAATGGTGTCAGGACATGACGCCAGAATGGTTTCGGCGTCACGACGCAGAATTGTCTGATCATCTGCAACCAGGGCTGTGATGATCGTCTGTCCCGTCAAACCGGTTCCTGTGGTCTCAAGCAATTGCAATGCGAGGTCAGACTTGCCTGAAGCGCTGGCCCCCCTGATCAAGACTGCCGTGCCGTTCAAACTGATGGTTGTTGCGTGAAGACGTATCGTTTCACTCATGTGCGCTTGACCCCTAGACCTGCCGCATCAAGGCTTGGCAACTGAACGATGAAACGGGCTCCCAACACTGTTTTCTCTCCTTGCGCATTAGCGCGGCCTAAACGGTTTTCAGCCCAGATGCGGCCCTTGTGGGCTTCGACAATTTGGCGCGAGATTGCAAGGCCGAGGCCCGAGTTGTTACCAAAACTCTGTTCTGGCCTGTCGGTGTAGAAGCGTTCGAAGACGCGCTCCAGATTTTCCGGCCTGATGCCAGGGCCTGCATCTTCCACCCGCACTTCGATAACCTGTCCGGACCGGCGCAGGCGCACCAAAATTTTACTGCCAGGTGCGGTGAAGGAGCGACCATTGTCGATGAGGTTGCGGAAAACCTGTGAGAGGCGCGACTCCTGCCCCGCCACGGCATAGGTTTCGGATTGCGAAAGTCCGCCTGAGGGTGACTGGATTGCAAGGGCAACCTCCGCCATGGCCTTCTTTGCGAGTTCGTTGGACATGGTGGTGATGTTACTCAAGAGAGCCGAGAGGTCCGTCGGTCTTGCTTCTGTGCGGGCGAGTTCAGCGTCAAGACGCGAGGCGTCGGAGATGTCGGTGATCAAGCGGTCCATGCGCTTTACGTCCTGTTTGACGATGTCGATCAGGCGGTTTCGTTGCTCGTCCTTCTTCACGAGTTGCAGTGTTTCGACCGCACTGCGCAGTGACGTCAGCGGGTTTTTGAGTTCATGGGCAACATCGGCGGCAAAGGCTTCGATGGCGTCGATGCGATTGTACAAGGCCCCTGTCATGTCACGGAGCGAGCCTGAGAGATTGCCGATCTCGTCGCGGCGTGTGGTGAAATCCGGAATCTCGACGCGTTTGGAAATACCTTTCCGCACCTGTTGGGCGGCAGCCGAGAGCTTGCGGATGGGATTGGCGATGGTGCCTGCCAAGAGAGCTGACAGCAGCAGTGTGACGAAGGCCGCAAAACTGAAGGTGAAAATCACGACCTGCCGTTCGGCGCGCAACACATCATCGATCTCGCCGCCCTTGTTGGTCAAGACGAGTGCTCCCAGCACGGCACGGTAGCGTTGCACGGGTACAGACACCGTGACGATGATTTCGCGATTTTCGTCGAGCTTTACCTGGCTGACGCTGGCGCCATTCAAGGCGGCGGCAACTTCGGGCGCTTTCTTGTTGTTGTCGAGGCCGTATTCCTTGCGCAAGGGATAGTCATAGCCAAAGATATAGGACTGAAGCCGGTTCCATTGCCTGCGCCACCAGGATTGATTGGCGTCGCTCGCCTTGTTGTCGACGGTCTCGATAATGTCTCCGCCATAGATGAAGCGAGAATCAACCACGAGGTTGCCGTCAGTGTCGATGATCTGGGCGAGGTTTCCGGTATTGGCCAGGAGCCTGCGCAACACGGGCCCTGCAGTTTCCGGGTTGATGGGAAAATCAAGTCCGTCGGGCTGGTCACCTTCGAGATTTGTATCGGGTGTTTCCTGTAATGTACTGGGGTCAACGACAATGGTGCCCGTGTCGGCGGTGGCTGACCCTGCGATGGCTGCCGCAATGATTTGTGCTTGTGTGCGCAGCGACTGGGCCCGGGCGTTGATCAGGCTTTCGCGGAACTGGTTGAAGTAGAGAATGCCCAGTGCCAGAATGATGAGGCCGAGAAGATTGATCAGGAATATCCGGGCAATCAGGCTGCCGGGCGAGAACCTTTTCCAGAACCCGCCCTTGGGCTTGGCCGTTGACACAATACTGTCCAGCAGCTCTGCATCGTCACTGTCAGGGCGTTCGGTCTGGTCCTGTGGTTTGGGCGTGTCCAACATCAAATGTTAAAGTGCCGCGCTTGGCGCGGCACTGCAAGATCATTGTTCCTTGAAGCGATAGCCCACGCCATAGAGCGTTTCGATGCCGTCAAAGGCTTCGTCGACCTGGTTGAACTTCTTACGCAGGCGCTTGATGTGGCTGTCGATGGTACGGTCGTCGACATAGACCTGATCATCGTAGGCGGCATCCATCAGCGCATCGCGGCTTTTCACGATGCCGGGGCGCTGGGCCAGTGATTGGAGAATGAGGAATTCAGTGACTGTCAGCACCACAGGCTTGCCATCCCAGGTGCAGGAATGGCGATCCGTGTCCATGGCGAGCTTGCCCCGTTCGATGACTTTTGCTGCTTCGGTTGGTGTGGCACCTGCTTCGCGGGCGCTGGCGCGGCGGAGAACGGCCTTTACACGCTCGACCAGCAAGCGTTGGGAGAAGGGCTTCTTGATGAAATCATCGGCACCCATCTTGAGGCCGAAAAGTTCGTCAATTTCATCATCCTTCGAGGTGAGGAAGATCACCGGCAGATCGGTTTTCTGGAGGATGCGGCGCAGAAGTTCCATACCATCCATGCGCGGCATCTTGATGTCAAAGATGGCCATGTCTGGCGGATTGTCCTGCAGGCCCTGAAGCGCTGCGGCACCGTCATTGTATTTCTGCACCGTATAGCCTTCAGCTTCCATGGTCATACCCACGGAGGTGAGGATGTTGCGGTCATCGTCGACGAGTGCGATTGTGGGCATCTTCTTGCTCATTCCTGTGTTTGGTCCTTTAGCCGTCGTAGGTATGAAACTGGAACAAATTGTGGCAACCGCTATAGGTCAATTCAGAAGCATTTGCGAGGGCTGAAGATGGAGACGCCAAAACAAGAGGCGATAGGGCGTGTGAGAAGCTTGCTTTCAGCGGGTGGAACGGCAGCACTTTCGGTGCTGGATGTTGACGGGGGTGGGCCATTTACGACCTTGGTGAATGTTGCGGTGGGGACGGATTTGCAGCCGCTGGTGTTGATCTCGTCGCTGGCCCATCACAGCAAGTGCTTGGCACGCGATGCGCGGGCGAGCTTGATGTTGCATGATGTGATTGCTGACAATGCGGACCCGATGCTGACATTTCGCGCCTCACTGCTGGGCCGATTTGCAGAGGTTGAGAGGGACACCGCGTCTGGGCCGTTTCTGACGCGGCACCCCTATGCGGAGCTTTATGCCGATTTTGGTGATTTCAGCTATTGGCGCATGGCCGTCGATCATGTGCATATCATCGCCGGTTTTGGCCGTGCCTATGGTGTGCGTTTCAAGGATATAGCTGCATCATGAAAATCCGTGCGATCCGCGCCACGCCTGTCAATATTCCCTTCGTGGCACCCTATCGCTTTTCCTATGGCTCCACTGCCAGTGTGACCAAGACCATCATTGAAGTTGAAACCGATGATGGTGTTACAGGGCTGGGAGAATGTGCAGATGGCGATCGTTCACGCGATGTGATGGCTATGGCGGAGCGGTTGATCGGTCTTGATGTACGCGCGCTGTCACAGGCGCAGAATTTGATTGTGCCAGGCATGAATTATACGCCCTGGGGCAATGTGATGGCAGCGCGGCGTGTGTTTGGCGGCATTGAAATGGCGCTGTGGGATGCGCGGGGGAAGAGTGAGGGGGTGCCGGTGCATCTGCTGTTGGGTGGCAAGGTGCGGGACCAGATTGCGCTGACGGAATATTTCAGCTTCCGCTTGCCGGGCGAGACCGGCGCTGGCGAAACAACGCCCTTGGATATCGCTCGCTATTGCGCTCGCATGATTGAACGTTACGATTCGAAAGTCTTTGAAGGCAAGATGGCCACACTCGATCTGGAGACGGAGATCGCGATGTTGCGGGAGATTCGCGCGGTGATCGGGACGCGTGAGTTGCGGCTGGATGCAAATGGCGGCTGGACAGTGCCGACGGCGCGCGAGGCGCTTCGTCGGATTGCACTCTTCAATGTGAGCTGGTTTGAAGAGCCTGTGGAGAGTTACGAGGAGATGGCGCAGCTTCGTGGCCATACGGACATCTCATTCTCGACCCATATTGTTGATCTGGCGAAGGCGGTACAGTTGAAGACACCGGATGCGATTGTCACCAACCTCAACGAGTTGGGCGGGCTGGCCGCTACATCTGCTTTCATCATGGCCTGTGAGCGTTTTCATGTGGGCTTCCGGTTTCACAGTGGTGAGACGGGTGTGGGCACTGCAGCTTACCTGCATATGTCGGCAGCGCATGAGCATGTGCGCGATGCGAGTCAGACCCTGTTGCACTGGTATGCTGATGACGTGATTGAGGGCGGGCCTTTCATCTTGCATGGTGGAGTTGTGACAGTGCCAGATGGGCCGGGACTTGGTGTTGTGCTGGACGCGAAGGCGTTCAAACGCTGCCACGAGCGTTACCTCACTGAGGGTTCATTCCCGTCAGGTGTCACAGGCGAAGGCTATGGCGGGCGTTTCCGAAAACGCTGATCAGCCCATCAATTCCGGTGGAGGGGCTTTTGCACCTGTCATCATGGCCACGGCATCGGACATGGAGAAGTCCTTCGACTGGATGGTGCAGAGGCGCGAACCCAGGCGATGAATGTGGATGCGGTCACAGACTTCAAACACATGGGGCATATTGTGGGAAATCAGGATGATGGGGAGGCCACGCTTTTTCACGTCACGGATAAGTTCAAGCACGCGGCGCGACTCCTTCACACCGAGAGCAGCTGTTGGCTCGTCCATGATCACGACCTTGGAACCAAAGGCGGCTGCCCGGGCCACGGCCACGCCCTGACGCTGGCCACCGGACAGGGTTTCCACGGGCTGGTCAATGTTCTGGATGGTCATGAGGCCCAGTTCAGACAGCTTCTGGCGGGCGAATGTCCGCATGGCGTTGCGGTCCATCAGGCGGAATATACTGCCGAGAGGGCCGCTGCTCTTGATTTCACGGCCAAGGAACATGTTGTCGGCAATCGACAGGGCCGGTGACAGGGCGAGGTTCTGATATACAGTTTCAATACCGGCCTTGCGGCCATCCTGTGGCGAGCGGAAATGCACCGGCTTGCCGTCAAGCATGATCTCGCCATGGTCAGGTGTGACGGCACCGCAGAGTGCCTTGATCAAGGTTGACTTGCCAGCACCATTATCACCGATCACGCCCAGGATTTCACCCGGGTAGAGATCGAAATCCGCGTTGTTAAGTGCGACAACGGTGCCATACTTCTTGTTCAGGCCACGGGCTTGCAGAATGGGTTGTTTTGACATGTTCTCAAACCTTATTGTGATGCGCGGCGCAGCCATTGATCAACGGCAACAGCACCAATCAACAGACAGCCCATGGCAAACCATTGCCAGTAACTTTCAACACCAACGAGGGCGAGGCCTGTGAAAAACACACCCACGATCATGGCGCCCAGAACAGAGCCAGCAATCGACGCACGACCGCCAAACAGGGATGTGCCACCGATCACCACGGCGGTGATGGAGTCGAGATTGACCGTTTCAAAGGCTATTGGAGACATGGAACCGACGCGGCCCAGCGCAATCCAGGCTCCGAAAGCACAAATGAAGCCCGCGAATGCGTAGACCGAAATCAGTGTTCGGTCGATTTGTACGCCAGACAGCATTGCCGCATCCGGATCGTCGCCAACAGCAGTCACATGCCTGCCCCAGGCCGTGCGGTTCAGCATGTACCAGACGATCATCGCAAGGGCGATCAGCGCGAATGAGCCGTAAATGAAATTTGCAGTGCCTATGTTGAAGGCCTTGCCGAAGATCAGCAGTTCCGGAGCTTTTTCATTGAGCGCTGCGGGGCGCACGGATTCTGAACCTGTGTACCAGAAATTCAGTGCCCGGAACGCGTAGTACGTGCCAAGCGTCACGATCAAGGGCGGGATGCGCGCCTTGGTGATGAGCACTCCGTTGATGGCACCCATGGCGGTACCAAAGGCAAGTGCAATCGGAATGGCGAGGTAATAGGGAACATCGTTCAACGTGGTCAGCCTGCCCATGATCATGGCGCAGATGACGAGGATGATGCCGACTGAAAGGTCAATGCCTGCTGTCAGAATGACGAGAGTCTGTGCAATGGCGATGATGCCGACCACAGTCACCTGCTTCAGGATCAACGACAGTGTGCTGGCTGTCAGAAAATTATTGGGAACGATGAAGGTTGCAATAAAGCCGAACACCAATACACTTGATATCAGGATGATCGTGGGAATAGCTGTGGGGTGGGTGCGTAAAAAGCCGCGCGCCTTCTGCAAAAGGCTTTCGTTTTGCTGATCAAAACTCGCGACATTCTTGTCGGCTTCATTGAGCTTGGCTTCAAAATCGGAAATGGTTTTGGTTGGTGCTGTGTCAGTCATCGCCCACGTCCCTTTAGAATCCCGCACTTTTGCAGTGCTTTCTTTTTCGCTTGGCGCAAATCCTTTTCGGCGTTGCCGGGAAGCGCACACATATGAAGGGCGACACTAATGCCGCCCTTCAAACTATTCAAGACAAAGCTAAAGCATTAGCCCCAGCACTTTGCAGTGCCTTCCTTCGAGTCAAGTGAAGGCACGCCTTCAGCTGGCTTGTCGGTGATCAGGTTCACGCCTGTGTTGAAGAATGTCAGGCCTTCAGAAGCTTTTGGCTTCATGCCATCCTTGGCGAAAGCAGCAATCGCGTCGATGCCCTTGGAGGCCATCAGCAATGGATACTGTTGCGAGGTCGCACCGATTACGCCCGAAGCAACCGAGGCAATGCCTGGGCAGCCGCCGTCAACGGAAACGATGAGAGCCTGCTTTTCCTTGCCGGCAGCCTTCAGTGCTGCATAAGCACCTTCAGCAGCTGGTTCGTTGATGGTGTAGACAACGTTGATGTCCGGGTCCTTGGCGAGCAAGGTTTCCATGGACTTCTGGCCGCCTTCTGGGTTTGCACCCGAAGATTCGTGACCAATGACGCGTGCGTCCTTTTCAGAACCCATGACCTTCAGATCAGGAACTTCGATGCCGAAGCCAACGAGGAAGCCCGTGTCGCGCAGAACGTCAACCGAGATGTTGTCCTTGTTGATGTCGAGCATGGCGATCTTGGCAGAAGCTGCCTTGTCGCCGAGTTGGGCCTTGGCCCACTTGCCGATCAGGAGACCCGCTTCGAAGTTGTCGGTGGCGAAGGTCATGTCTTGAGCTTCAGCATCGGCCAATGGCGTGTCGAGCGAAATCACCAGAATACCAGCGGCACGGGCAGCCTTGAGGGCAGGACCAACGTCGTCGTTCGACGGGGTGATGAGGATACCCTTCACGCCAGCGGCAACGCAGTTTTCAATTGCTGTGATCTGTGGAGCGGCATCGCCGTCCTTTTCACCAGCGAATGACTTCAGGTCAACGCCTGCTGCAGCAGCGCCTTCTTCAGCACCCTGCTTCATTTTCACGAAGAAAGGATTGGTGTTGTTCTTGGTGATCAAGCAGGCGCCAACGCCAGCTTGTGCGGTTGCGGCCATTGCGAACAGGCCAGCGCCGATGAGTGCAGTTTTCAAAAGAGCTTTCACGTAAGTCCTCCCATGGATAGGCCCGGTAACAACCGGGCCAAGAAAGCAGATTAAGCACCACGAAACTCCGGCTGGAGCCGGGTACTGGCATAATGATGAAACAAAATGACGCTGAGAGTCAATAAGTAAATCGGCTAGATTTATTAATTGACAGACAGCATTTGACAAAGCAGCTTAAGATTTAACCGGACGGACAACTATTGACCATGACCACGCCTGACGCAGAGACAGACAAGGCATCCCGCCAGCAAAGTGGCATGCGTGGATCGTCGCAGACGGGTGTCCGGCTCTATAACGAACGGCTGGTTTTGTCGCTGGTTCGCACCCACGGTAGTTTACCAAAGGCGGAAATTGCCAGGCTCACGGGACTGTCGCCACAAACTGTTTCCGTTATCGTCCGCCAGCTTGAGCAGGAAGGCTTTCTCCGCAAGGGAGAATCGCAAAAGGGCAAGGTTGGCCAGCCACTGCAACCCTTCTCCCTGTCGCCGGAAGGGACATTTTCCATTGGCCTCAAGGTGGGGCGGCGCTCGGGTGATCTGGTACTGGTTGGGCTGGATGGTGTTGCGCGCAAGACGGTGCACCATCCCTATCATTTTCCAACCCCTGAAGAATTCATGGGCTTTGCCAGGCTTGGCATTGATGAATTGCTGGCAGATCTTTCGCCTGCGCAGCGCAAACGGATTTCCGGCATGGGTGTTGCCGCCCCGTTCGACATCTGGAAATGGGAAGAAGAGGCTGGAGCAACGACTCAAGTGCTTGAGGCGTGGAAGCGTTTTGACCTGACAGCAGAACTTGCGGCGATGTGCGAATGGCCGGTCATTCCCTGCAATGACGCAACGGCAGCCTGTGCGGCCGAATTGCTGCTGGGACGCGGTCGGCAGTTTCGCGACTTTGCCTATTTCTATGTGGGCTATTTCATTGGAGGCGGCGTGGTGCTGAACGGCCATGTGTTCAACGGCCCGAAGGGAAATGCCGGTGCTTTTGCCTCCATTCCGGTGCAACGCACATCGGGTGGCACGGAACAATTGGTGCGGTCAGCTTCGCTCTATCTGCTGGAGCGGCAGTTGCGCGACGAGGGACGTGACAGCTTCATGCTGTGGCAGAATGAAAATGACTGGTCGCGCATCGCGGATGCAGTGGAGCGCTGGGTGGACACCGCCGCGCGTGGCATTGCACAGGCCGCAGCTGCCGTTGCCGCTGTGATTGATCCGGCTGCCATCATCATCGATGGGGCCATGCCGCCACATGTGCGGGCGCAACTTGTGACAGCTGTGCGCAGTCACATGGCACGTGTGAATACCGACGGTATCAGTCCCTTTGCGATCTCAGAGGGTACAATTGGAATTCAGGCCCGGGCGCTCGGTGCGGCCAGCCTGCCGCTGTTTGCCAATTTCATGGTGGACCGGGATGTCTTGTTGAAGGAGGAACATTGATGTTGAAGGGTATCAACCCGCTGCTGGGGCCAGAGCTTTTGAAAATCCTGCGGGCCATGGGGCATGGCGATGAAATTGCCATTGTCGATGGCAATTATCCTGCTGACACGGATGCCAAACGGTTGGTGCGAATGGACGGTCTTGCGGCGACAGAAATTCTGGATGCGGTTTTATCGGTGATGCCGCTGGATGAAATGGTGACTCAAGCTTGCTGGCGTCCTGCGGCCTATCTTGATCCATCACGTATTGAACCCATTTTCACCGCGTTCGATGAGATTGTGGCAAAGCATGACCCGAAGCAAAAAGTCCATGTGCTGGTAGGGGCTGATTTCTACAACAAGGTCAAAAGCGCCTATGCGCTGATTGCCACCACTGAAGCCCGGCTCTATGGAAACATCGTCTTGAAAAAAGGTGTGATTCATCCCGCTTGATCATGATGGTCACGGATGTCGACAGTCTTGTCATTACCGCACTCGTTGCGGTAACCCATTTTTCAACACGCGTGATTTAACAAGATAGCTCCACTCTTGTCGAACCAAGGATTGCCGCAACACGTGCGGCAATGACAGTGCTCAATTTTGAATGTGTCCCATGTTGCTTGTTCTCGATACCTGTTTCAATGCTTGTTCTGCCGCGCTTTACGATGAGGCGGCGGGGCATGTTGTCGCGTCGGAATATGAGGCGATGGAACGGGGGCATGCCGAGGCGCTTGGTCCGATGGTTGAGCGCCTGTTTGCTGAGGCCGGTTTGAAGCCTGACCAGTTGTCGCGGATTGCGGTTACCAATGGTCCGGGTACATTTACCGGCCTGCGCATCGGATTGAGTTTCGCCAAGGGCATGGCTTTGGCTTTGAATATTCCGTTGATAGGTATCAACAGTTTGACGGCGACTGCTGCTCCACATTTAGGTTCAGCTGATAGAATTGTTGTGGCGCACCAGGCGGGCGGCACCGGATTGTTTTATTGGGCTGTGTTTGAAAAAGGCCATATATCTCCTCCGACCTTGAGCCACGCAGAAGAAATTACAGCCTCAGTTGGGATTGACGGAGTGCTGCTTGAAAATTCCAGACTTGATGCGAAAGATTTTGCGGCCTTCGCAGCATGTCTGCCCGCGAGCGATAATAATGTTGAGCCGCTTTACCTTCGTCCACCGGATGCAAAGCCGAGTGTATCAGTTGAAGCAGCTACTGCACAGACACGTCTGGCAACTGTTGATGACCTGGTTGCTCTGGCTGACATTCATGCTGCAAGTTTTGCCACGGGTTGGACTGTTGCGGATTTGACCTCCAGCCTCGCGATTCCCGGAGCCGCCGCTGTTGTCGTTGAACTTGCGGGCACGATCTATGGCTTTGTCCAATTTCAGTGGGTGGCCGGGGAGGCTGAGATCACTACGATTTGTGTGCTGCCGAATTATCGCCGCCAGCATTTTGGACGGGATTTGATGGAAGGACTGATCCAGCAGTTGCAAGCAATGAAGACGACGAAGTTGTTTCTTGAAGTTGCGGAAAATAACGCGGCGGCTCGTGGGCTTTATGAGAGCTTTGGCTTTCAGCCGTCAGGTCTTCGTAAAGGCTATTATGCTGATGGCCAGAATGCGGTGACTATGGTCAAGGAGATGTCGGCTTGACAGGGCGGGTATCGGCGGGCTTCCGCACACTGGGTCTGGTGCTGGTGACGCTGCCGCTGATGCCGTTGCAATGGCTGTTGATTAGACTTTGGCCGGCCATGGCGCGCAGACTGCCGTTTCATTTTCACCGATTGGCCTGTCGCATTCTCGGTTTCAGCATAAAGATCATTGGACGATTGCCGGAAGGCGGACAATGTCTCATTGTGTCGAACCACGTCTCATGGATTGATATCTTGGTCCTGAGTACCGTGGCTCCCTTATCCTTCGTGGCCAAGCGCGAGGTTGCGTCTTGGCCATTCTTTGGCTGGCTGGCGAAATTGCAGCGCACTGTGTTTGTTGATCGGGAACGACGTCATTCCACCAAGCATTCCCGTACGGAAATGCAATTGCGAGTGGCCAGTGGTGATCGTATTGTGTTGTTTCCTGAAGGCACCTCACATGACGGAGCTTCAGTGTTGCCGTTCAAGTCGTCTTTCTTCGCGGCGGCTTCGGCTCCCGAGATTGCCATCATACCCGTGACTTTGGCCTATACGCAGAACTGGCAATTGCCGCTCACACGGCGCAATCGTCCGCGCTTTGCCTGGTATGCGGATATGGAGTTGATGCCGCATGTGTGGGAGGCTTTGTGTGCCGGACCTTTGACGGTGCAGATCATTATTCATCCCGCCCTTGACCAGGACACGCGGGCCGACCGGAAGCGCGCTTCGGCCACCTCTGAACGCCTGATCCGGCAGAGCCTGGCTGCCGCACTTCACGGGCGGTCCGTTTTGGAGTAGCAGGCGTGACATGACCGATGTTCCTGCCAAAACTGCCTTCGTCAAAAGCTATGGCTGCCAGATGAATGTCTATGACTCCACCCGCATGCAGGAGCTGCTGGCGGCGCAGGGCTATGGCATGGCTGATGGACCAGAGCAGGCCGACCTTGTGGTGCTCAACACCTGCCACATTCGCGAGAAGGCCTCCGACAAGGTTTATTCCGAACTTGGCCGGGTGCGCGAGTTCAAGCAGGCGCGGCAGGCTGCGGGGCAGGATATGGTTATCGCTGTTGCAGGCTGCGTGGCGCAGGCCGAGGGGGCTGAGATTGCGCGGCGGGTGAAGGAAGTGGATCTGTTGTTTGGGCCGCAGACCTATCACCGCCTGCCCGCCATGCTGAAGGCGCGGGCGGAGACGGGACTTGCCGTTATCGAAACGGAATTTCCAAGTGACGACAAGTTTGAGGGCCTGGGTGGAGCGGCCTCGCGCAAAGCCTTGAAGCATGGCGTGGCGGCGTTTCTGACAGTGCAAGAGGGATGCGACAAGTTCTGTTCGTTTTGTGTGGTGCCCTATACGCGGGGCGCTGAGTTCTCCCGTTCTGTGGCGCAGGTGCTCGACGAAGCCCGCGCCCTTGCGGACAGCGGTGTCAAGGAAATCACCCTGCTCGGACAAAATGTGAATGCCTATCGCGGCAAGGATGCGGCGGGGGAGGTTGCCAGTCTGGCTCGTCTCGTCGCGGAATTGTCATCAGTCTCAGGCATTCAACGGATACGCTACACCACCAGCCATCCGAGAGACATGACTGACGATCTGATCGAAGCCCATGCCACAAACACAAAGCTGATGCCTTACCTGCATTTGCCGGTGCAGTCCGGCAGTGACAAAATTTTGAAGACCATGAACCGCGGCCACACGGCACGACATTATCTGGATTTGATTGCCAAGGTGCGGAAGTCCCGGCCTGATATGGCCATATCCGGCGACTTCATTGTGGGCTTTCCCGGCGAAACAGAAACCGATTTTCAGGCCACCCTCGATCTTATAAAGGCTGTCGGATATGCCTCGGCCTATTCCTTCAAATACTCCGAACGCCCCGGCACACCTGCCGCAGACCGCGGTGCCCAAGTTCCGGATGATGAAAAGTTTGACCGACTTTACCGGATACAGGCTGTGCTGGCGGAACAACTTGCCAGCTTCAACCGTTCCTGCATTGGCCAGACGCTGTCGGTGCTGGTGGAGAAGCCGGGCCGCAATCAGGGTCAGATGATTGGACGATCACCCTATTTGCAAAGTGTGCATTTCGATGCGCCACAGGGTCGTGCTGGCGATATTGTTGATTGCCGTATTGACTCGATCAAGACAAATAGCCTCACCGCCACGGCTGTGGGCAAGCCCGCATTGGGCTTGACGGGGACTGCTGCCAGACCCAATATATACCCAGAGGAGACCAGCCACACTTGAGTTCACCAACCAGCGCCATCGCCGCCCACCCCTTGCGCAGCTCTGCGCCGCAAGATGATCAAATCCTCACCCTCGCCTTTGATGACAATCGTTTGCTGCCGCGTGTGTTCGGCGAACACGACGAATATCTGGCACTCATCGAAAATCGGCTTGGTGTGGCCATTACGCCGAAGGGTAACCGTGTTGCCATTCGCGGTGGTCATACGGCGGCTGAAGATGCACGGTCGGTTTTGATGTCGCTTTACACGCGAGCTGGCCGTGGTGGTGACGTGACCAAGGGCGACGTGGATGGAGCCATCCGCATGATGCGGGCCAAGGACGAAGGTGGCCAGGAAGGGGCTGTGCGCACACGGCGTAAATCCGTCAATGCGCGCACGCCCAATCAAAAGATTTATATTGATGCCATTCGCCGCCATGAGCTGGTGTTTGGCATTGGCCCTGCTGGCACAGGCAAGACTTATCTTGCAGTTGCCTGTGCGGCTGAGGCCTTGATGAACGGCGAGGTGGACCGAATCGTTCTCTCGCGTCCTGCCGTGGAAGCGGGTGAACGTCTGGGCTTTTTGCCGGGCGACATGAAGGAAAAGGTCGATCCCTATCTGCGACCGCTCTACGATGCCCTTTATGACATGATGCCACAAAGTCTGGTGCAAAAGGGTCTGGCGGAAAACCAGATCGAAATCGCACCACTGGCCTTCATGCGCGGCCGCACCTTGGCCCATGCCTTTGTCATTCTTGATGAAGCGCAGAACACCACGCCGCAGCAGATGAAGATGTTTCTGACGCGTCTCGGCGAAGGCAGCCGCATGGTGATTACAGGTGACCCGACGCAGGTGGACTTGCCCAGCAACGTGACATCGGGTCTTTCCGATGCGCTTGGCATTCTGCAAGGTGTCAAAGGCATTGAACAGGTGCATTTCCGGGCTGAGGACATTGTGCGCCATGCCCTCGTTGGCCGAATTGTGGGGGCCTATGAAAAGCAGGCGAAAAAGTCCAAACTGGTGAAATGAATATTTCCATTGATGTGGAAGACGAGACCTGGCACGGGATTTTCGGTGTCGAGGGTGTGGTGACGCGGGCAATTGAAGCGGTGTTGCCAGCGGACAGACGTGGCATTGACGTGTTGTTGACGAGTGACGCAGAGATGCAGGTTCTCAACAAGGAATGGCGCGGCAAGGACAAGCCTACCAATGTCTTGTCATTCCCTTCGCCTGCCATGCCGGTTCCAGAGGGCGAAGTTGCGCATCTGGGTGACATCGTGCTGGCATGGGGCACCGTGGCCCGGGAGGCGCAAGACGCAGGCACCACGCTTGCAGATCATCTCACTCATCTCGTGGTGCACGGCACGTTGCATCTTCTCGGCTTTGACCATGAAGATAATGCAGACGCCGACGTGATGGAACAAAAGGAAGCAGTGATTCTGGCGGGCCTTGGCCTTGCAGACCCTTACGCAACATGAGCAACGAACGAACACCCGAACCGAAAAGAGCGCCCAATTTTCTCAACCGCCTCAGGCGGCGTTTGCAGGGCAGCAAGGACCTGCGCGAGGATTTGGAAAGCGTCATCGAAAGCCATGCGGGTGACGCCGGTGGCACGACCATGGCCGCCGATGCCCGCACCATGCTCGGCAATCTCGTCAACTTTCAGGATTTGCGCGTCAGCGACCTGATGGTGCCGCGGGCCGATATCGTGGGCATTGAAGAAGGTGAAACCCTGCGGGCAATGCTCGACCGTTTCGTCGAAGCCAATCATTCGCGCTTGCCGCTTTACCGCGAGACCCTGGATGATGTGGTGGGCATGATTCACGTGAAGGATTTCCTGCGCTGGCTCAACACCAAGGGCCGTACCAGCAAATCCAAATCCGTTGCAGGCTTGTCTTTGTCAGCGTCTGAATTGTCGAGCACGGTGAAAGGACATTCGTCGATCATCCGTGACGTGCTCTATGTGCCGCTGTCGATGCCGGCCTCTGACCTGTTGTTCAAGATGAAAGCCAGCCATGTGCACCTCGCCGTCGTGGTAGATGAATATGGCGGCACCGATGGATTGGTGTCGTTCGAAGATATTGTTGAGTCCATCGTCGGTGAAATTTCCGACGAGCATGATGATGACGAAGACGATGTGCTGATCAAGAAGCAGAATGATACGACATGGATGGCGGATGCGCGTGTGGCCATAGCGACACTGGATGAGATTTTCAACGTAGACCTGTTACCCGATGACCAGCACGATGAGGCCGATACGCTGGGTGGTCTGGTATTCGAAATGGGAGGTCGCGTACCTGTGCGCGGTGAAGTGATCAAGCACGCGGCGGGACTTGAATTTGAAATTGTCGACAGTGATCTGCGCCGCGTCAAGCGCGTGCGCATACATGTAAAAGCGCCGGGGCCTGTCGAGGATGATGTGGTGGGACCGGAGAGCGGGTAAATTGAGGACTGCGCGCGCCCTCCCTCATCCGCCCTTCGGGCACCTTGTCCCACGAAGAGGCGCGGGAGAAGGCGATAGTCATTTTGGCCTTCTCCCGTTACTTCCAACGGGAGAAGGTGGCCGACAGGCCGGATGAGGGGCCGCTTGCGAGCGCTTAAACCGGACGTACTTCCGTGACTTCCGGTACAAAATGCTTGAGCAGGTTTTCGACCCCATGCTTCAATGTGGCCGTCGATGACGGGCAACCGGCACAGGAACCTTGCATGTTGAGATAAACCACGCCGTCCTTGAAGCCTTTGAATGTAATGTCACCACCGTCTTGTGCCACGGCAGGGCGAACGCGCTGGTCCAGAAGGTCTTTGATGGTTTTCACCAACGGTGCGTGTTCTTCGTCGAAGAATTCGCTGTCGCCAGAGGCTTCTGCAGGGGCTGACATATCATTCAGTACGGGAACACCTGACAGATAATGGTCCATGATCACGCCCAGAATGGCAGGCTTCAATTGCTGCCATTCACCCCCAGAGCGGGTGACCGTCACAAAATCATGGCCAAGAAACACCCCGGAGACATTGGTGATGCCGAACAGGCGTGCGGCGAGCGGCGATTCCGTTGCTTCATCTGTATTGCGGAAATCACGGGTGGAGCCCGGCAAAACCGGCTTTCCTGGCAGGAATTTCAGCGTGGCGGGATTTGGCGTGGCTTCGGTCTGGATAAACATGGGTGATACCTCTGGGCTGCATATAGGCCAGTTTGGAATGATTTTAAAGTATTTACGCCTGAATAAAGCCTACGAGCTTTTTCACATCCCGCAGAATAGGGGCGGCAATGGCACGGGCGCGGGCGGAGCCGTCGGCAAGGACGGCTTCGATGTGGACCGGATCAGCCTGCAAACGCGTCATCGCCTCGGTGACGGGAGAAAGTTTCGCCACAGCTAAATCTGCCAGTGCATTCTTGAAGGTGGAGAATTGACCACCGCCATATTGCGCCAGAACTTCCGTCACCTGTGAACCCGCAAGAGCGGCGTAGATGCCCACCAGATTGTCTGCTTCCGGGCGGCCTTCGAGGCCCTTGGCTTCCGAAGGAATGCCATCGGAGTCGGTTTTGGCTTTGCGGATTTTCTTCGAGATGTCGTCAGCTGTGTCTGTGAGATTGATGCGTGACAAATCTGATGGATCAGACTTTGACATTTTCTTGGTACCGTCACGCAGCGACATGACACGGGTGGCCGAACCTTGAATCACAGGTTCGGTGAGCGGGAAAAACTGGTCGCCAAAGCCTGCTTCGGCAATGGCCTCGGCAAAATCGACGTTGAACTTCTGCGCAATATCGCGGGTCAATTCCAGGTGTTGTTTCTGGTCTTCGCCCACGGGCACATGTGTGGCTTTGTAGGCCAAAATATCGGCCGCCATCAGGTTTGGATAAATATACAAACCGACGCTGGCCTTTTCCTTGTCCTTGCCCGCCTTTTCCTTGAACTGGGTCATGCGGTTCAGCCAGCCGAGACGGGCCACACAACTGAACACCCAGGCGAGTTCCGCGTGTTCCGCAACCTGGGACTGATTGAAGATGATGGATTTTTTTGGATCAAGGCCACAAGCGAGATAGGCCGCCGTCACGTCGCGGATGGCGACGCGCAAGGCTTTCGGGTCTTGATGGACTGTGATGGCATGAAGATCGACAACGCAATAAATTGTTTCGTGGGTGGCCTGCATCTTGATCCAGTTGATCATGGCACCGAGATAATTTCCGAGATGGAGATTGCCCGTAGGCTGCATGCCGGAGAAAACGCGGGGAGAAAACTGGCTCATGGTGTGGACCCTTGATTGCGGTGTTGGACAAAAGCCTTGGACAGCTTTTGCGATGCGGTCCCATAGCGATGTCGCGCCGGAATGAAAAGCCTTACCTGCGAATGGCAGACTTGAGGTCGGAGAGGCGGAAGGCTCCCGTGATCTGCGAGGCGACCGCATAGGTGGCGATGCCGGCACACAGCAATGCAGCCAAGCCCCAGAGTGAAGCTGTGAAACCAGCTCCTTCGGCATAGTTGCCGTCCAGCAATTGCAGCAGACCCCACAACGCGCCCGACATAATTGCGGTTGCAAGCAGCATGCGTGGGAAGCGGGATGTAAAACGTGCATCTGGTTTGTAGTGGCCCCGTGAGAGACTGGTTCCCACAAGCAACAGGGTGTTCACCCAGGCGGCGATGCTGGTGGCGGCTGCGATGCCGACGTGCTGGTAGTATCGCGTCAACAGAAAACTCATGGCAACGTTTACGGCCACAGCGGTGATTGCGAAAATCATGGGGGTGCGGGTGTCTTCCCTCGCAAAAAATCCGGGCTGGAAAATCTTCGTCACGGTAAAAGCAGGGAGGCCAGCTGCAAAGGCAGCCAATGCAGGTGCAGTGCTCAGGGTGGCGGCGCGGGTGAAGGCACCGTGTTCGAACACTGTATGCAGAATAGGCGCGCCAATGACAATCAGGGCTGCGGCGGCGGGCAGTGTGAGGAACAGCGAAAATTCCAGCGCCCGGTTCTGGCTTTGCATGGCCCCGTCGGTATCGCCGGCGCGGAGTTTGCGGGAGAGGGTCGGCAACAATACAACGCCGATGGCCACACCAATTACGCCGAGCGGGAGTTGGAACAGGCGGTCGGCGTAGTAGAGAAATGCGGCACCTCCGGCAAAGCCTGTGGCCAGTGCTGTAGCGATTGCCAAGTTGATCTGCGTGATGCCGCCAGAGATGATGCCGGGAATGGATTTCCAGATAACGCCCTTCACATCAGCGGTCATTTTGGGAAGGCCCAGCGTGATGGGTGCACCTGCGCGATAAGCAGCGAACATGACCAGCACCAATTGCGCAACACCTGCCACGGTCACGGCCCAGGCTTGCAGGCGGCCGCTTTCAGCCGAATTGCCATAGCCCATCCACCAGCCAAACAGGTTAAACAGGATCATCACGATGTTGAGCAGGATAGGGGCTGCGGCGGGGGCGGTGAAGCGGCCAAGGCTGTTCAGCACACCGCCGAACAAGGCCGTCAGTGACATAAAGCCGAGATAGGGGAAACAGATGCGCGTCAGTTCGGTTGCAAGCGATAATGTTTCGGGATCATCGGTGAAACCCGGCGCGATGACCGGCATGATCCACGGCATCAGCGCCATGCAGGCGCCGCACAACAGCAACATCCATGTGGCCATGACCGAGAACATGTCGCGGGAAAAGGCGAAGGCTTCGGCCTGTCCCTTGCCCTCATGCATGCGGGCGAAGTGTGGCACGAAGGCGTTGTTGAACGCGCCTTCGGCGAAGAGTGCACGGAACAGGTTGGGCAGGCGTTGCGCTACTACAAAGGCTTCTGCGACGGGGCCAGTGCCAAATGTAAATGCAATGAGCTGGTCGCGGAAGAAGCCGAGAAAGCGGCTGAGCAGGGTGTAGCCGCCCACGGTGCCTGCTGATTTGAGAAGTGACATGGCTGCCCTTTACGCTGTCTGAGCCGCCGGTGCCAAGACCTGCATGAGGGCCTGTTCAATTTTGCGGTGACGTGCTTCGTTCTCGATTTTCGCTCCCGTGAGGTCAGTCACATAAAACACGTCGATGACCTTTTCACCGAAGGTAGTGATGTGGGCTGAGACGATGTTCAGGTTCAATTGGAACAATGCATCGGTCAGGTGATGCAAAAGTCCGACGCGATCCAACCCGTTGATCTCCACTACCGTATGTTTGTTCGACGACGTATTATCGATGATGACGCGCGGTTCGACACTGAAGGCGTTGGCGCGATATTCGGGCTTGCGGGCTTGCGCCATGGCATCTTTCAGGCGCAGCTGGCCGCGCAGGGCTTTGGTGATGGTGTCGGCCACGCGTTCGGCACGGCGTTTTTCATCGGCCTCATCCGGGAATTCCCGTTGCAGCAGAATCGTATCAAGCGCCATGCCGTCCGTGGTTGTGAAAATCTGTGCCCCGATGATGTTGGAATTGGCAGCGGCACAGGCCCCGGTGATGGTGGCAAGCAAGCGCGGATGGTCAGGGGCGTAGATGGTGATTTCGGTGACGGCGGCGAAAGCATCGGACTTCACATCGGTCGTCACGTCGCGGGGTGCGGCGCGTGCAATCAAGGCTTCATGACGCAGTTGCTGTTCGACTGGCACATTGAGCCAATAGGCGTCGTAATGGCGCTGGCGGATGTTGTGTTGTTCGGGCTCTGGCATTGCCGCATGTTTTGACAGGAACAAGGTTTGCGCATCTGCCACGCGGGCCTTGCGGGTGACGGAGGTATGGCCTCCCGTAAGCACGGGTTCAGCTTCGGCATAAAGTGTGCGCAGCAATTGGCCCTTCCAGCCATTCCACACGCCAGGGCCCACAGCACGAATATCAGCGACCGTGAGAATGATCAGCAATTTCAAACGTTCGGGGCTTTGCACGATGGCTGTGAAATCGAGAATGGTCTTGAAGTCATTGAGGTCGCGCATTTGCGCGGTCTCGCTCATCAGCAGGTGCTGACGGATGAGCCAGGCCACAGTTTCCGTATCCGCAGGCGACAAACCCAGGCGTGGACACATGTCGCGGGCGATACGTTCACCAGCAATTGAATGGTCCTCGTCGCGGCCTTTGGCGATGTCGTGCAAAAGGGCTGCAACGAACAAGGCACGTCGTGATGTGAGCGTGGGGAAGAGTTGGGCCGATAACGGATGGTCGCCTGTGAGTGTGCCCGCTTCCAAGGCTCGCAACACGCCGACAGTGCGGATCAAATGTTCGTCCACCGTGTAGTGATGGTACATGTTGAACTGCATCATGGCGACGATCTTGCCGAACTCAGGCAGGAAGCGGCCCAAGACACCTGCTTCGTTCATCGCCCGCAAAATGGTTTCGGGATCGCCTGACTCGGTGAGACAGTCCAGAAACAGGGTGTTGGCCTCTTCGTTCTTGCGCAGCTTGTCGTCTATGTGCCGCAGGCTAAGCCGGATGCTGTTCAGAGCATCGGGATGGATCTCAATGCCAAGCGTTCCCGAAGACTTGAAGATGCGAATGAGATTCACAGGGTCTTTGACGAAGGCGTTTTCATCAGCAAGGCCGATGCGGCCTGCTTCCATTTTGAAATCCAAAGGCAGCCCGGCGACACGCTTGCCCTTGGGCAGAAATTTACCAATCATGCGCGACAATGACGGCGCGTCTTTCAGGTGTTTGGCTTCGAGGCTGGCGCAGAAAATACGGGTGAGATTGCCCACGTCTTTTGCCACCAGAAAATAATGGCGCATGAAGCGCTCGACATGTTTCAAGCCGCCATGACTTTTGTAGCCGAGTCGTTCGGCAAGTTCGCTTTGACGATCAAAGGTGAGCTTGTCTTCGCCGCGCTTCGTCACAAAATGTAAATGGCAGCGGACCGCCCAGAGGAAATCTCCGGCCTTGCGGAAGCGACGCAATTCTTCAGGCGTAAACACTGATTTCTCCGCCAGCTCTTCTGTTGAATTGGCGTCGAACAAAAACTTGGCAATCCAGAACAGGGTGTTGAGATCGCGCAAGCCCCCCTTGCCGTCCTTGATGTCGGGTTCCACCGAATAGCGGCTTTCGCCATATTTGGAATGACGCAAATCGCGTTCGGCCAGTTTGTCGGTGACGAATTGCTTGGCGCTTTTTTGCACCACGCCTTTGCGGTAGCGCTGGATCAAATCATCAAACAACGGATGGTTGCCGCAGATGAATCGCGCCTCAAGAATCGAGGTCATGATGGTGTTGTCGGTTTTGACAAGTGCCAAACAGTCTTCAATGGTGCGGGTGGCGTGGCCGACTTTCTGGCGCGCATCCCACAGGCAGTAGAGCAGGAATTCCACAACCTTGTCGATCTCAGCCGTCTTGCTTGAAGGCACGAGAAACAGGAGATCAATATCCGAACCGGGGGCCAAGGTAGCGCGGCCATAGCCACCGGTGGCAATGACCGAGAGGGCTTGATCTGCGTTTTTCAAGCCCACAGCTTTGCAGGCCAGCGCAAAAAGGCCTTTGATGATGGCGTCTTCGGCAGCGGCCAAGGCTTCAGCGCAGAGAGTGCCTTTGCCGTCGGCTTTCAGTCTGGTTTCTGCAGAAGCGCGTGTGTCCTGCAGAATTCCACGCACGCGGGTGGATGCGAGATTGCGAAGGGACAACAGGTCTTGTTCTTCCCGCATCAAGTCGTCGAATTGGAAAATTGCAACTTCGGTCGCCGTCATGGTTTGGTTTCTCCGGACGCAAGTCGCTTCAATTCATAGAGTATGTCATGGGCTTCGCGCGGTGACATGTTGTCTGGATGCAATTGCGCCATGCGTTCGCGCAGTTCATCTTTTTTCAGTTCTGCTGGCGGCGCTTTTACGGCGACATTGAACAGGGGCAAGTCGGCCAGCAAGTCGGGCTTGGTGCCTTGGTCACGGTGCTTTTCAAGTTTCGCCAAAACCTCCTGTGCGCGGGCGATGACGGCAGGGGGAAGGCCTGCCAATCGCGCCGCCTGAATACCGTAACTTCTGTCTGCTGCCCCCTCTTCCACCTGATGCAGGAAGACAATGTCACCCTTCCATTCCTTGACACTCATGGTCATGCATTTCAGACGTTCGAGTGTGGCCTGCAGCGACGTCAGTTCATGGTAGTGTGTGGCAAAGAGGGCACGGCAACGGTTATGCCCGTGCAGATATTCAAGCGCGGCCCAGGCTATCGACAAGCCATCAAAGGTGGCGGTGCCACGACCAATTTCATCAAGAATGACCAGCGACCTTGGTGTGGCCTGATTGAGGATGGCGGCAGTCTCCACCATTTCGACCATGAAGGTGGAACGGCCACGGGCCAGATCATCGGCAGCACCGACGCGACTGTAGAGCCGGTCCACCACGCCAATATGGGCGGATGATGCGGGAACGAAGGCCCCCATTTGCGCCATCACCACCAGCAAGGCGTTCTGGCGCAGGAAGGTGGATTTGCCCGCCATGTTGGGTCCGGTCAGCAACCAGAGTGCGGTTTGCTGTTCCCCCAGATTACAGTCATTGGCGATGAAGCGGGATGCACCGTCTTTGGCGAGTGCGGCTTCAACAACCAGATGCCTGCCGTCTTTGATGACAAAGCTGACACCATCGTCAATGACCGGGCGAACGTGGTTTTGGGTGCGTGCCAAATGGGCGAGAGATGACAGGCAATCGAGGTCGGCCAAGGCTTGGGCGCAGGACGAAATTTCGGCGCGATTGTCGATGACCTGTTGGCAGAAACCGTTGAAGAGGTCCATTTCCATGGCCAAGGCACGTTCAGCGGCGTGGGAGATTTTCTGTTCGAGGCTGGCCAGTTCAGCCGTTGAAAAACGCATGGCCCCCGCCATGGTTTGGCGGTGGAAGAAGGTGACGACGCCCGTCTCGTCCTTCATGCCGTCGGCTTGTGCCTGTGGCACCTCGATGTAGTAGCCCAGAATATTGTTGTGTTTGATCTTGAGGTTTTTGAGGCCCGTGAGATTTGCGTATTGCGCTTGCAGCCCGGCGATGACGCTGCGGGTGTCGTCGCGCAGTTTGCGGGACGTATCGAGTTCGGGATCAAAGCCAGGGGCAATAAAGCCACCGTCACGCGCCATGAGTGGCAGGGTTTCGGCGAGGGCGCTTTGCAGCCCATAAGACAAGTCGAGCGGAGCCTGAACCAGTGTGCCAATGTTGGCACCGATAACAGGTGGCAGGGAAAGCCGCGCCAGTTCTGATGCAATGGCATGGGCGCGAGCGATGCCGATGGCGAGAGCCGAGAGATCACGTGGTGACGCACGCTTTGCAGTGACGCGGGCGAGGGCGCGTTCGATGTCGGGCACCTGCGACAGGCTTTCGCGAATGTCATCCGTGAGTTGTTCCTGATCGTGGAAGAAGCTGACGCCGTCGAGCCTTTCGTTAATCGCATCGGCTCTCGCCAAAGGTCTTGACATCAGCGCTGCGAGACGTCGTGATCCTGCGGAAGTGACAGTCTCATCCATCACGTCCAGCAAGCTGCCAGAACGTGTGCCTTGCATGGACCTCGCGAGTTCGAGATTGGTGCGGGTGGCCGCATCGATCAACAGGCCTTCCCCTGCTGCTTCACGGCGTGGCACCCGCAAATGTGGAACTGAACCTATTTGCGTGAGGTTGATGTAGTCCAGCAGGCTGCCAAGCGCTGCGACTTCAGCGCGGGAGAATTCGGCAAAGCCTGCGGTTGTCGCCACGTTGAAATGTTGCGTCAAACGCAGTTCGGCGGTTTGGCTGTCGAATCGGCTTTGCGGCAGCGGTGTGGATGCAGCACCTGTGAAGGCGATGGCTTGCTTGATGGCGGCTTCGTCCAACAGATGATCTGCCAACACCACTTCCGAAGGAGCAATCCGTGCCAAGTCAGCGGAAAGTCTGGTAGCCGTCGTTGCGGTCACTGCAAAGTCGCCCGTGGAGATGTCAGCATAGGCGATGGCCATATCGCCTGACCCCTTGAGCACTACAAGTGCTGCCAAGTGGTTTGTACTGCGCACATCCAGCAGCGAGTCTTCCGTCAAGGTGCCGGGCGTGATCAGCCGCACCACGTCGCGCTTCACCACGGATTTTGCGCCGCGCTTTTTGGCTTCGGCGGGGTCTTCCAATTGTTCGCACACCGCGACACGGTGGCCATGGCGGATCAGTTTTTGCAGGTAATGGTCCATGGCATGCACGGGAACACCGCACATGGGGATATCTTCACCCAGATGTTTGCCGCGTTTGGTCAGGGCAATCCCCAAGGTGCGGGAGGCTTCCACGGCATCATCAAAGAACAGCTCGTAAAAGTCCCCCATCCGGTAAAACAGCAACGAGCCCGGATTGGCGGCTTTCACACCCATGTATTGCACCATCATCGGCGTTGCTATGGCGGCTGGGCGCTGCTCGGAATTTGAGGATGTTGTGTCCATGGTCAAGTTAAGCGTTTTGCGGGTTGCGGGCGGCAATTCAAGCCTCTAGTTTGGGTTTCTGACAATAAAACCAGAAAGACCTCCCCCATCATGGCCATTCCTCCCCGCAAAGCTCCCCGTCGCTCTTCGGTGACGGATGAGGAGGCGCTGCAATTTCACCAGCGCGGCAAGCCGGGGAAGCTTGAAATTACGCCCACCAAGCCCATGGCGACCCAGCGGGACTTGTCGCTGGCCTATAGCCCCGGTGTTGCAGCCCCCGTGCGGCGCATCGCTGAAAACCCGGATTTGGCCTATGATTATACCGCCAAGGGCAATCTGGTGGCCGTCATTTCCAATGGCACAGCCATTCTGGGGTTGGGTGACTTGGGCGCCTTGGCGTCCAAACCGGTTATGGAAGGCAAGGCGGTGCTGTTCAAGCGCTTTGCTGACGTCGATTCAATTGACCTTGAAGTGGATACAAAGGACGTCGAGGAATTCATTGGTGCCGTTCGTTATCTGGGCCCCACCTTCGGCGGCATCAACCTTGAGGATATCAAGGCACCGGATTGTTTCATCATCGAGCAGCGCTTGCGGGAGCTCATGGACATTCCTGTTTTCCATGACGACCAGCATGGCACGGCGATTATTTCTGTTGCAGCGCTGATCAACGCATTGAAAATCACGGGGCGTTCGCTGAAGGATTTCAAACTGGTTTGCAACGGTGCGGGTGCTGCAGCTATCGCTTGCGTAGAGCTGGTGAAGTCGCTTGGTGTGCCGAACCAGAATGTCATTCTCTGCGATTCAAAGGGCGTGGTCTACAAGGGTCGCGCCGAGGGCATGAACCAGTGGAAATCCGCTCACGCTGCAGATACGGATCGGCGGACATTGGAAGACGCGATGGAAGGGGCTGATGTGTTCTTTGGGCTTTCGGTTGCAGGTGCGCTTACCGCTTCGATGGTCAAACGTATGGCAAAGAACCCGATCATTTTCGCCATGGCCAATCCTGATCCGGAAATCACGCCGGAAGATGCCCATGCCGTGCGCGGTGATGTGATCATCGCCACGGGCCGTTCGGACTATCCCAACCAGGTCAACAATGTTCTGGGCTTTCCATACATATTTCGGGGTGCGCTTGATGTGCGGGCGCGGACCATCAATGACGAGATGAAAATTGCTGCTGCCAATGCCTTGGCGGAACTGGCGCGGGAAGATGTGCCAGATGAAGTGGCGGCGGCCTATCATGGGTCACGCCTCACATTCGGCAAGGAATACCTGATCCCCGTGCCATTTGACCCGCGTCTGATTTCGCGCATTCCCGTGGCGGTTGCGAAAGCGGCGATGGAGTCTGGTGTAGCGCGGCACCACATCGCGGACCTTGACGCCTATGCCGCACAACTCTCGGCGCGACTCGACCCCATCGCTGGCACTCTGCAAACGGTTTATGCCCATGTGCGGGCGAACCCGAAGCGCGTTGTATTTGCCGAAGGCGAAGAAGACAGGATGATCCGCGCTGCCAATTCATTTGCAGCATCAGGATTGGGCACGGCCATTCTGGTCGGGCGTGAAAGCGTCATCGAAGATACGTTGCGGGCTTCAGGTATCGAGCTTTCAGAAAATGTGGAAATCACCAACGCGCGCATTTCCGATCGCAATGTGGATTATGCCAATCACCTCTACCAACGGCTGCAACGCGACGGTTTTCTGCTGCGCGACTGCCAGCGCATGGCCAACCAGGACCGTAATATCTTCGGTGCGGCCATGGTTTCTTTGGGAGATGCCGATGCGATGGTCACGGGTCTGACACGCAATTTCTCGGTTGCACTCGACAACGTGCGCCGGGCAGTTGATGTGAGCCCTGGTCACACCGCCATTGGTGTATCCATGGCATTGGTGCGGGGGCGCACGGTATTCATAGCGGATACGTCGATACATGAATTGCCGAATTCGGAAGAGCTTGCTTCAATCGCGGAGGAAGCGGCTGGCGTGGCGCGGCGCTTTGGTTATGAACCGCGCGTGGCGTTCTTATCATACTCCACCTTCGGCTACCCGAAGGGTGACCGGGCTGAATATGTGCGCAAAGCCGTGAAGGTGCTTGAAGGCCGGAATGTGGATTTTGAATTTGACGGCGAAATGGCAGCAGACGTTGCCTTGTCGAAAGAAGCGATGTCGCTTTATCCATTCTGCCGTTTGACGGGGCCTGCCAATGTGCTGGTGATGCCGGCTGCGCACTCGGCATCGATCTCAACAAAGATGTTGCAGCAACTGGGTGGTGTGACGGTGATTGGCCCTTTGCTCACAGGTCTGGCAAAGCCGGTGCAGATTGCGTCAATGTCGGCGACGACAAATGACATTCTCAATCTGGCGGCGATTGCGGCCTATGATGTGGGGCGTTAGACAGGAGCCCCGTAGTGATTGAAATAACGGGGATTGATGTCGGCGACCGGTAGTACGATCAGCACATCGGTGGTGTTGAACTGGTAATCGATGACGGCACCTTCACCGATGTAGCAGCCAAGCCGGAGATAGGCTTTGACGAGAGTCGGCAGGTTGCGGATCACTGACTTCTGGTCAACGGCGCAGAAGGGTTTGCGCTGCATGGGAACCTGCAAATGCGGCAAGGCCTTGACCTTCCATTGCGAAGGTGTCGGCTTGACGTCAGACAGGAAGGTCAATTCATCGGCGAGTGCATCAACATCCGTGCCTTCCAGGCTGGCGCAGCCCAGCATGACGTCGAGCTTGTGGAACCGCACATAGTTCCAGATGCCTTGCCATAGTAATTCCGCAACAGGCTTGCCGCGAAAGCCCTCCGCCACACAGGAACGGCCCACTTCCAGAAAGCGCAGTGTCTTGTGCTGTTGCAGCAGAGGTGCGAGATCAAATTCGCTTTGCGAGTAGAAGCCGCCATTTTTCTCCGCCACATCCTGGCGCAGCAGGCGATAAGTGCCCACAAGATTGCCGCCGGTGACTGCAGTTCCAGCACCGCCATCCCCTGCCCCGTCTTGGACGACCAGCAGATGATCGCAAATTTTGTCGAAACGGTCGACATCAAGCCGTGCAGCCCGCATGTCAGGGTCTGGCTTTGCTGTCAGTTCCTCATAAAAGATGCGGTAGCGCAGCCGCTGGGCGGCACGCATATCGTCAGGGGTGAGGGCCAGTCGCACGGTCAGCCCTTGCCGTTGGGCCAGGATCATGGTGCGGGTATCTAGCAACATGTAGCTCATGTTGCACCTTCAACATGCAGACGTGACAATGAGGTGACAGATCAGGCGGCCTTGGCTTTGACCAGCTGCTGCAATGCTTCTTCCAGATCGGCGCGGTCAAAAGGTTTGGCCAAATGTCCATCCATGCCAGCGGCAAAGCAACGGTTGATATCTTCCTGACGCACGTTGGCCGTAAGGGCGAGTATCGGCAGGCTTGGCCACTTGTGCTCGCGCTCCATGTCGCGGTAGGCGCGCGTGGCGTCCCAGCCGTTCATGTCCGGCATTTCAACATCCATCAGCACGGCGTCGAAGTTGCGATCTCCTGCCAGAATTTCGAGGGCCATTTTGCCAGATGTGGCAAGCCGCGCCTCGTGACCAGCCTTGGTGAGAAGTGTCTTGGCCAAGAGGGCGTTCACGGGGGTGTCTTCTACCAGCAGCAGGCGCAGTTTCCGGCTGCGGCGTGAGGTCTGCGCTATCCGGCGCAACTGTGCGGCCTGGCCCGCCACATGGTCGGTGTCGCGCTCGGTCAATTGACGTACCAGCGTTGAACGGCGGACTGGCTTCATCAGATAGCCCGTGGTCGGACGGGCCATCAGGCCTCTCAGGCTGCGACGTTCCTCCGGATTCAACGTGAGCCAGATCTGGGGCAGAGATTTCTTTTTGCGACTGCGGGACTTGGCCATACGATGCAACAGTGGTGCCGTTGCGGCATCGGCAATGATGGCTGTGGCGGGGCTTGCCAGAAGCTTTGCCAAGTCGGTTTCCGATAACCCGGCTACCTCGGTTGACGCGCCTTGGCCCTCCAGATTGTTGATAAGGTCATGGCGCATCATGGTGTCGGGCATGGCCACAACATAGTGCCGTCCCGCAAGCCGGTTGTCCTTCGCCAGTGCCGGGGTCATTCGCAACGGCAAGGTTATCCTGAAGGTGGAGCCAACCCCCGGCTGGCTTTCCAGTGTGAGCTTTCCCCCCATGGCTTCGATCAGGTTCTTGGATATCACAAGGCCAAGTCCGGTTCCGCCATAACGCCGTGACGTCTGGTCATTGGCCTGCACGAAAGCGGCAAAGAGTTTGGCCTGCTCTTCCGGTGACAATCCGATACCGGTATCGCGGACAGCCAGTGAGATCTCGCCATTCTGAACCAGGGCGCGAATGGAAACGCCACCCTTGTGGGTAAATTTGATGGCATTGCCCGCGAGGTTGAACAAGACCTGACGCAGATGCAGATCGCGAAACGGCAATTGGGCCGGAATGTCTGCTGCGATGAAGGACGTTATTTCAATATCCTTGGCATGGGCACGGGGGGCCAAAAGCTCCGTTACATTTTCGATCACCGTTGCAAGATCAACAGATGAGGGTTGTCCTTGATCATCATTGCGGGATTTTGCCCGGTCCAGCATCTCATCGAGGATGGAAAGCAGAGTGCGGCCAGAAGCATGGGCCATGCCGGCATAGTTTCGCTGTTCCGAGCTGAGCTCGGTTTCCAGCAACAATCCAAGCATGCCGATGACACCATTCAGGGGCGTGCGGATTTCGTGGCCCATGGCAGCCATGGTGCCATTGCTGTCGTCGCCGGTTTTCTGCCGCAACATTGCATTGTCACTTTGCAGGCGGTGATTTTGCGCCCGCAGACTTGATGTCCAGTTCCACACCACGGCCAAGCAGGCGAGCAAGGTTCCAGACACCAACGAAACAGCGGCCAAAACCAGTTGATCGTTGGTGGCATAGGTATGGGAGAGCCGGAAAACGCCCACCATCAGCACAACGGCTGCCAACATCATTACAGGTGAAGCCTGTTGACCTTCAATTGCAGTTACAGGTGCTGCGGCGGACTCCGTCCGCGCAAGCCGTGCTGCTTTTGCCTTTATACCCAGTGACATTGACGCTCTCGTTTCCACTCAGGGGAAATTCCCGCGCATTTTAATCACAATGTTGCTTTCAAATTCTTAAGCGCTGTTTTCACGGTTAAGTCCGGCTTAACGGCTCAAGCAACCGCGCGCATGGACGCGGGCTTCTGGCGATAACTCAAGGCTTCGGCGAGATGCAGGCGCGATATGGATTCGCGGTGATCAAGGTCTGCGATGGTGCGCGCCACACGCAGCACGCGGTGAAAACCCCGGGCTGACAGGTTCATGGCATCGGCGGCATCGCGGATGAGGGCCTGACCCTTGTCATCGAGGCTTGCGATCTTTTCCAGCACATTGCCATCCGCCTCGGCATTGAGGCGCAGATGGGTATGGCCAAGATCAAGATAGCGCTGGCGCTGTATGGCCCGTGCCTTGGCTACGCGGAGCGCCACATCGACGCTGCGTTCCTTGGGTGGCGGGAGAGTGAGGTCTGAGGCCTTCACGGCAGAGAGTTCCATTTGAATGTCCATGCGGTCCAACAGGGGGCCTGAAATGCGGCCCTGATAATCCGCAGCACAACGCGGACCCTGACGGCAGGTATGGCCAGGTTCACCAGTCATTCCACACTTGCAAGGGTTCATGGCGGCGACGAGTTGGAAGCGGGCGGGATAGGTGACGTGGTAGTTGGCCCGGGCAATCTGGGTTTCACCGGTTTCCATAGGCTGGCGCAAGGCTTCCAGCACGCGGGGCTGGAATTCCGGCAATTCATCCAGAAACAATACGCCGTGGTGGGCGAGAGCCATTTCACCGGGCTTGGCCTTGATGCCTCCACCGACGAGGGCCGGCATGGAAGCCGAATGGTGGGGAGAGCGGAAGGGCCTGCGTCTGGAGAGTTGGCCTGACTTCAATTCGCCCCCGAGGGACGCAATGATGGAGATATCCAGCATCTCCTTCGCCTCCATGGGCGGAAGGATCGAGGGCAGGCGCTGGGCCAGCATGGATTTGCCAGCCCCGGGAGGACCTACCATAAGGAAGTGGTGACCGCCTGCGGCTGCCACTTCAAGGGCGCGTTTGGCTGCTTCCTGACCCTTGATATCCGCCATGTCGGGCAGGGATATATCATCGGGCTGGCTCTGGGGTTTGGGTCTGGTGAGAACTTGGGTGCCTTTGACGTGATTGATGAGCTGCACGAGAGACTGGGGAGCCAGAATATCCAGATCGTCGCCTGCCCAGGCCGCTTCACTGCCGGAAGCTTTCGGGCAAATGAGGCCCAAGTCATTGGCATGGGCGGCCATGGCCGCGGGCAAGGCACCTGCAATGGCGAGGATCGATCCGTCCAATGCCAGCTCCCCCAAAACGGCATAGCGCCCCAGAAAATCCGGAGGAATTACGCCGAGGGCTGATAGAACCGCAAGGGCAATGGGGAGGTCATAATGGCTGCCTTCCTTCGGCAAATCAGCAGGCGACAGGTTTACCACCAGCCGTTTCCCCGGAAGGGCAAGGCCGATGGCATGAAGCGCCGCACGAACACGTTCGCGGCTTTCGCCCACGGCCTTGTCGGGCAAGCCCACAACGGTGAAGGCAGGCAGGCCGCCGACAAATTGCGCCTGGCAATCCACCACCACGCCTTCCACCCCCTGAAAAGCAATCGTCGCACAGCGTGACGTCATGATCCGTTCCCCAGTTCCCAGTCTTCCCCCATTAAGACGTTAAACCGAAGCAAATCCGTCGCGCGAAAATATATATATTTATGGAATACCTGCAGCGACCATCGCTACGCCCCGCATATCCTCGACCGCGAAAAACCGGGGAGTATCGGTATGTACTTCCTCAAGCTCATGGTCCCACAGAATGGAAAACGGCACGTAGACGCCGTAGCCTCCGGCTTCGATCATCGGCAACACGTCGGAGCGGATGGAGTTTCCGGCCATCAGGGTTTTCGCTGCGCTGGCTCCATGGCGTTTGCAGATTTTACGATAGGTGTCCGGCTTCTTGTCGGAGACGATTTCGACGGCTTCAAAATAATGCGCAAGACCGGAGGCGAGGACTTTGCGTTCCTGATGGTGCAGGTCACCTTTGGTGACCAGCAACAGGCGGTGGGTGCCGTGTAGGGCTTTTAAAGTTTCCTCCACATGAGGCAGGAGCTCGATATCATGGTCCAGCATGTCGCGACCCATCCCAATGAGTTTTTGCAATGTTGCGGAGTCTACTGCGCCGCCTGAAACCGAGAGTGCGGTTTCAATCATCGAAAGCGTGAAGCCCTTCACGCCAAAGCCATAGAGCGGGATGTGGCGCTCCTCGGCTACCATCAGGGCTTTGGTTGCGATTTCAGGATCTGCGAAATTTGACAGCATCTGGCCGAACTGTTTTTCCGCTGCATCGAAGTGAATGAGATTGTGCCAGAGCGTATCGTCGGCGTCGAAG
>JANPCL010000027.1:0-30735 GCA_031430915.1 Hyphomicrobiales bacterium | reverse complement strand
GTAAAGGTAAAGGGCCCTACGCCCCCATTGCTGATTTTCGTAATTTTCACTGTGGGCAAAATCACGTTGGTGAAGTTGCATGAATAATCTGAACCGGCTTTTACGTTGGCGGCTGGAATCGTCAGCTTGCTTCCTGCCAATTTGCCAATTGACCCTGCGTTGCCGGTGATGGCGCTGTTGGCGTCGGTACAGGAGGCAGCTGTGAGCGTGTAGCCTGCAACAGGCGTTTCCGTCAGGGTGACGTCTGTGCCGAGTGCTGAAATGTTAATGGCCGATGGCGCAGCAGGCGTTGCCGTAGCTGCTGTTGTTGTTGAAATACCGGCAGGTGTGCTGGCAAGATTGGTTTGTGCAAAAGTGAATGGGCCACCAAATCCGCCCAGTGTTGTCTTTTGCAGTTTCAACGTTGCTGTTTTGATATTGGTGAACGTGCAAGCAATTGTCGAACCGGGTGCCGTTCCCAAGGCGTTGATCTGCACAGAGCCTGTTGCCAGATTGTTGGTGGTGTTGCCCGTGCCTGTGCCCGTGCAGGATATGTTGCTCAGTGTGTAACCTAAGGGAATGGTTTCAGTGACAGTGGTGATGGTGGATGCAGCACTCAGTGTCTTTGCTGTTCCTGCAACAGCGGTGCCTGAAGTTGTTGTGGTAACAATCTGGCTGCCAAAGCCGTTGTCACCATTGAATGTGAAAGGGCCAACAGCCCCGTTGCTGATTTTTCGGACGACAAGTGTCGGCAACTTGTTGTTTGTGACCGTGCAGGCGATGGTTGATCCGGGCGCTGTTGCTGCTGCATCAAGTGTAAATGTACTTGCGGCCAGATTGGGCGTGACAGTGCCACCTGCACCAAGACCAGTGCATGCAACAGAAGCCATGCCATAGCCTGCGGGACTGGCTTCTGTGATGGTTGTTGCGGAATTGGCAGTCGTCAATGTTTGCGATGTGCCTGCAACCAGTGTTCCACTTGCTGTTGTTGTGATGGTCTGGCTGCTGAAACCGTTGGCTCCGGTAAATGTGAAACCACCCGTTCCACCATTGCTGATTTTGGACAGGGTAAGTGTGGGTTGAATGTCGTTGTTGTCGATCGTGCAAACGGCGGTCTGGCCCGACGTCAAAGTCAGGTTGCTGCCGGCCAGGGTGCCCGCCGTGCAGCTCCAGGCACTGGCCGCGTAGCCTGCGGGGTTGGCTTCTGTCAGGGCGTAGGTTCCGGCGGTCACCACCGCGTTCGTGATAGCCGGTGCGCCTGTAACGCCTGTCAATGTGGAAGGGCCGGTTGCCGTCAGCGTTACTGTATTTGCTGCGAGCGTTCCGCCATTGTCGTTGGTGACGGTTTTGCGCAGTGTCAGGGTCGGATCAGGAACACTTACTGCAAGTTCAATACCGTCACCTGTTGTGGTATTGCTTGTACCCGTCCAGGTGATTGTGAACGTTACACTGGTGATGCCCGTACCGTTCAGCTGGACTGAACCGCAGCCTGTGCCTGTATTGTTTGCAAGGCATTCACCGCCGCCTGTGGCAGCCGGACCCGGATTGCGCTGGAAGCGTGTGCCGTTGTAATCAAAGACCACGTTGGAATTGGCGAGAAGCGCCTGCGTGACAGTTCCGCCCGTGGAGACGTTGCTGCTCAGAGTCCAAACGGTTGTCGAGACGTTGGTGCCCGATGACCCGCCCAGCCGATCAACATGCAGGACCGGGTTGTTGACTGGCTTGCTGAATGAAATGGTTATGCTTTGGGCGGACCCATAGGGCGTGGGATTGATGTAAAGCGATGAGCCGCCGGCGACAGCGCCCCCTGTATAAGGATTGGTCCAATAATTCGTCGCATTCAAGGTTTGCGTTGTGGCTGTGGCCCCAACGACGCCCGAAACGGTAACAGTAACGCCAGCTGCGGTGGCCGAACCACCCGTGCCACTCGGCGTCCAGACGCCGGTATTTGCAGCAGACGCCTCGCCCAAGTTTAGCGCCAAGGTCGCAAAAAGCATCAGGAATGCTGCGGGAAGTCCTCGCGCGCCTCCTGTGAGGCGAGACACTAAACAGCTAAAGCGAGCAAGTACGATCGACCAAACGTTATGGTTGTTTTTCATGGCAAGCGCTAACAGCACCTTGAGCTACAAACTCAAGTTGCATTTCCCAATTAATTGGATGTGAATGTGATAAAATACCAGTTTAAATTGATCAACCTGGTTACGCCCCCGCACACTGACCTTAGCAGCTGTCCCAAATCATGACTCAAACTTAAGACTTGGTTAACACTTGAGCCTAAATGCTTAACGAATAGTTAATGAAAACGGCGTTCAATCCGGTGGCGATCAGCTATGAACGCAAAAACAAACAGAATTTGCCAACGGCGTTTGATGGAACGCGTTGTGTTGATAACCATGAAATCCAGGAAACAGGTGACCCATCGGTCTGACTTGCAGTTTCTGGTGCCACTGCGTTTCGGGGCCCGCGTCAGTGGGACAAAAACGCCGCTGACCTCCTGCTAATGGTACAAGACATCGCAAAGCTTGTGGCAACGCGATGTGGTTTGACTGCATTTGCATCAGCTGGATTTAGCGCACTCAATGTGCGGACTTTCACGCTTAATGGCAAGGTTTGGCGATTTAATGCAATAGTGCTGGGTGAAAAAATGTCTTAAGGTAAGAGCATTCGAAGGTCTCGAGGAGTTGCTTCATGCTTGTTCACCGTCAAGTCGTTCACTTCCTGGCTGTGCTTTTATCGACCTTCTTGATTGCTGCCATCGGCGCTGATGCCCAAGAGAGCCAAAGCGCGCCCACCGCATTACAGATACTCCGCATCACACCTGAAGGCGACGATGTACCTGCCGAAAAGCAAATTGTCATAACCTTTGATCGCGATGTTGTGCCCTTGGGCCGGATGGAGCGTACAGCTGCGGAAATCCCCGTGACGATTGCGCCAGCTTTGAATTGTGACTGGCGTTGGATAAACACCTCTGCACTGGCCTGCAACCTGCCTGACGCTGCCCCTTTGCAACAGGCAACGCGTTACACACTAGACATGGCGGTTGGCCTCAAGGCCGTGGATGGCAGTGTCATTGCGGAAACCTATCAACACACATTCGTGACGGAACGTCCTGCCATAATCGACTACGGCTTTAACCTCTGGCGCTCACCCGCTCTTCCGGTTTTGCGCCTCGTGTTTAATCAGCCTGTGACGCAGCAGTCCGTAGCTGACCACATATATTTGGCAAAGGGGGATAAGGCTGACACACGTGTTGCCGTAAAGGTTAGCCCGGATCCCGAGGATCGCGTGTTGCCTGAGATTTTGCCTGTGCCGGGTGGTAGCGGCAAAGAAATTGTAATAGGTGAACAGCCTGCGCAAAAAAGTGACGACAAGCTTCAGGTTACAAATGGCATGGAAGCGCGTCGAATCTGGCTGGTAGAACCTTTTAATGAACTCGGAACCGACGAGAATGTCGTTCTGAAATCAGAGCCTGGGCTGGTTTCTTCAGTTGGACCGGAGACTTCTGTCAACACATCTGATCTTGTTGTGTTTAATACATTTCCAGCCTTTGAATTTTTGGGTGTGAGATGCAGCGACAATGACGGAAATGATTTCACAACTGCTCCCGGCCAGCCGCCGCTGCGCAAGTGCAATCCCATGCAGCCCGCATATCTTTCGTTCAGCGCACCTGTGGATCGTGAAGCATTCGGCGGAATGCTGGTTTTTGATCCTCCGATATTGGGGTGGAAACAAACTGCAGCCGAAGACGAAGAAGGCGATGACGAGTCGGAGGCAGCACCCGCGCCTGCTGACCCTGCAAAAATCGGCTTCGAGTATCGTTCTCCGCATGAGCGGGGCCGGATCTATGATATCTGGTTGCCAAGCCCCTTGAAGGCGGCACAAATTTACAAGGTAAGTTCGGCAACAGTTTCTGCGAAGGACGTTTTCGGCCGCACACTGGTCACGCCAATGGCACAGAGTTTCGAACTTGATCATCGCAAGCCGAACTTCGTACTGGATTACTCTGATGCCGTGCTCGAAAAGAATGTGGACAGCGAAATTCCGCTCTACGTCAACAACTTGCAGAATTTCAGTTTTGAGTATCGGCGCGTAACGCCGAAGAGCACCGATGAGGGCCGCACAGTTACCACTCCTGTTCCGTTTGTTCAGGACAAGCAATTTGCGGTGCCACTTGGTCTGCGCCAAATGCTGGATGGTGGAACAGGTGCGGTTGTGGGGGTGTTGAAAACCTCGCCGGGTGTCAACCCGGATTATCCGCCCCGACTATTTGCGCAAGTCACCCCTTATCAGGTGCACCTCAAGCTCGGACACTTCAACACGTTGGCCTGGGTAACAGATATGGCAACAGGTGCACCCGTATCCGGTGCAAAGGTCAGTCTGTTCAAAGACACCTTGGTCACTCTTCGGACCGCCACCGATGTGACGTCAGTTGCTGTGACTGATGGCAACGGTCTTGCGAGCCTGCCAGGGACGGATTCTCTTGATCCTGATCTGGCACTGACCAATGCCTGGGGTGATGAGAAGATGCGCTACTTCCTGCGCGTCGACAAGGATGGCGATATGGCGCTGTTGCCGATCTCGCAATCCTTCATCATTGACAGTTATCGTTCGTCGGGCAGTGAATCTGTTTACCCAACGAACCGCGAGCGCTACGGCCACATGAAAGTGTGGGGCACCACGGCCCAGGGCATTTATCGCGCGGGCGATGTTGTGCAGTACAAAATTTTCGTGCGTGACCAGGACACCAAGAGCTTTACGCCACCGCCTAAAACTGGTTACCGCCTCAAGGTGATTGACCCTATGGGCAAGGTTGTGCACGATGTGAATGACGTCACACTCTCGGAATTTGGCGGCGTAAGTGGCGAATTCGCAACGCCCAAGGAAGGTGCTGTGGGTTGGTACCGCTTCAAGCTGATTGCGAAATTCGCACAGGCCTCGCCTTACGAGTCAGAAGAATATGAAGCGCCTGATGAGGCTTCAGATGACAGCAGCGACGAACCTGCCCAAGCTGACGACAGTGTAGGCAAAAAGTCATGGATCGCCATGCGGGTTTTGGTGAGTGATTTCACGCCTTCGCCTTTCAAGGTGTCGAACCAGCTGAATGGTGATATTTTCCGGAGCGGCGATCAGGTTGACGTTTCAACCCGTGCCGAGTTGTTTTCGGGCGGTGCCTATACGGATGCTGCTGCGCGCATCACGGCCCTTCTGGATGCGTCAACATTTTCCTCGAGTGACCCTGTTGCCAAGGATTTCACGTTTGACAGCTACCAGGGTGAAGCTAGTTCGCAGCAGCTTTTCCAGAAGCTTGATGTCGTCAACAACAAAGGCGAATTGTCGCTGAGTTTCACCACGGGAACACCGAAGGTCGTCTATGGCAAGCTGCTTGTGGAAAGTGCTGTGTCGGATGACAGGGGTAAATATGTGACATCACAGGCCCACGCGGATTTTCTGGGAGTTGACCGTCTGGTTGGACTCTACAGCAAGGAATGGTTGTTGACCGTCGGCAAGCCAGCGGAGTTTCAATATGTCGTTGTCGATGAACGGGGCAAGCCCATTGCGGGCACCGCTGTTGACGTCAAGCTTGAACATGAAGTGATGAAGTCTGCACGGGTCAAAGGTGCGGGCAATGCTTACCTCACGGAATACAATACCGAATGGGTGCCGGTTGGCACATGCGCAGGCGTTTCGACTGTGGAGCCGTTGATCTGCGGTTTCATGCCGGAAAAATCCGGCAGCTATCGGGCTGTGGCTTCGATCAAGGATACCAAGGGCGCTGACCACAGCACCACCTTGGGCACCTATGCCACGGGCAGTGACTATGTAACGTGGGACAATGGCAGCGACAGCAGCCTTACCATCATCCCGCAAAGCACCAGCTACAAGATTGGCGACACAGCTCGCTATCTCGTCAAAAATCCCTACCCCGGTGCCAAGGCGCTGATCACCATCGAACGGTTTGGTGTGATTGACAGTTTCGTGCAGACACTCGACAGCTCAACACCGATTGTCGAGTTCAAAGTGAAACCGGATTATGTGCCGGGGTTCTATCTCTCGGTGGTAATTGTTTCGCCACGTGTGGAACAGCCCTTGGGCGAAGGCCAGCTTGACCTTGGCAAGCCTACGTTCCGCATGGGCTATGTGACTGTGCCAGTGAGTGACCCATACAAGGAGATGTTGATCTCGGCGAAATCAGATCAAGAGGTTTACAAACCTCGGGACAAGGTAACCGTTACTTTGCATGCGGAGCCTCGTTTCAAGGACAAGAATGAACCGATAGAGTTGACTGTGGTGGCGTTGGATGAATCGGTGCTGGCGCTCGTCACAGGTGGGGATAATTACTTTGATCCCTACAAGGGCTTTTACAAACTCGACAGTCTTGATCTTCGAAATTACAGCTTGCTGACCCGGCTTGTCGGTCGCCAGCGCTTTGAGAAGAAGGGCGCAAACCCCGGCGGCGACGGAGGTGTTGATGTCAGCATGCGCACCATCTTCAAGTTTGTGGGTTACTGGAATGCAGGCCTCAAGCCCGACAAGGATGGTAATGTCACGATCTCGTTTGATGCTCCAGATAATCTGACGGGCTGGCGCATTCTTGCCATTGCAACAACGCCTACAGATCGCTTCGGTTTGGGCGGAACGTCGTTCAAGGTCAATCGTCCCACGGAGATTCGCCCCGTCATGCCCAATCAAGTGGTTGAGGGGGACACATTCGATGCGGGCTTCAGTGTGATGAACCGTACGGACGTGGCACGCACCATTGATGTTGCAATCAAGGCCAAGGGCAGCATCGACACAGCAAAAACTCCGGATGAATTCGTCACCTCAGTGAAGTTGGATCCATACAAGCGCACGACTGTCTATATGCCGATTGCTGCGTTGCCAGGCGGCGTGAACCGTTTGCGTGGCGGGCAATTGGACTTCACCGTGACGGCCGGGGACGACAGCGACAAGGATGGTCTTGCCTTTGCGCTGCCGGTCAACAAGCGGCAGGCACTGGAACTGGCCGCGACCTATGGAACGTCTTCCGACAAGTCTGTTGAGGTGCCCATCCTGTTTCCTGCGAACATGCTGCCGGCCACCGGCAGCGTGAGTGTTGTTGCAGCACCAACAGTTATCGGAAATATGTCAGGTGCCTTCCGCTATATGGAATTCTATCCGTACTTGTGTTGGGAGCAACGCCTGAGCAAGGCTGTGATGGCTGCACAGTTCAAGGATCTGAAGGCTTATCTGCCTGCCAACCAGAAGTGGGTGGGCAGTGAAGACTTGCCACAGGGCACGCTTGATCTTGCAGCAGGTTTCCAGGCGCCCAATGGCGGCATGGCCTATTTCCGCGCACAAGATGATTATGCGGACCCCTATCTCAGCGCCTACACAGCTTTGTCTTTCAACTGGCTGCGACAGAGTGGCTATAAAGTTCCAGAACAGGTTGAAGGAAAACTGCACGCCTATCTCGACACTTTGTTGAAAAACGATTCCGTACCGAGTTTCTATTCGCCAACGATGACTTCGACTGTGCGTGCTGTTGCTTTGGCCGCTCTTGCAGAGCGTGGCAAGATCAGCCTTGTTGATCTTGAACGTTACGCCCCCTTTGCGAAAGACATGTCGTTGTTCGGCAAGGCGCACTTCCTGCTTGCGGCCATGAAGGTTGAAGGCGGAGAAAAATTTGCGCCGGATGTTGCCAAAATGATTCTTGCGACATCGAACCAGACAGGCGGCAAATTTGTGTTTAACGAGGTGTGGGACGACAGCTATACCCGCATTCTCGCTTCACCTTTACGCGAGAACTGTGCCGTGCTTGACGCCTTCGTGGCCTATGGCCAACGCGAGACTGGAAAAACACTTGTTGGTGATGTGCCATTCAAACTGGTGCGCACCATCACCCAAAGCCGCAAGAACCGCGACCATTGGCAGAACACGCAAGAGAATTTGTTCTGCGGCAATGCCCTTGTGGATTTTGCCAAGGTCTATGAGTCTGAAAAAGTCAGTATGACCGTCAAAGCCGTCATGGATGGCAAGGCCATTGGCACTGCGAAATTCAAGGATGTGCGCAACCCGGCTGTAACCTTGTCGCGGCCAAATACGGACACAGATGCAGGTCGCAAGACTTCAGTGAAAATCTCACGGGAGGGGACAGGCCGCTTCTACTATGCAGCACGTATGACCTATGCGGTTCCGCTGGAGCAAAGCCAGCCAGCCAATGCCGGTATCGAAGTGCACCGGGAATATAGTGTTGAGCGTGACGGCAAGTGGCAGCTGCTTGCCACACCAGCCGAAATCAAGCGCGGTGAATTGGTGCGTGTGGACTTATTCCTCTCGGTGCCTGCGGCGCGGAATTTTGTTGTAGTGGACGACCCTGTGCCGGGCGGTCTTGAGCCTGTGAACCGTGACCTCGCAACTACGTCTGAAGTTGATGCGCGCAAGGCTGACTTTGTGGCATCGGGAGGATCGATCTGGTTCAAATACAATGACTGGATCGATTTCGATACAAGCCGCTGGAGTTTCTACCATCAAGAACTGCGGCACGATGCTGTCCGGTTTTATTCCGACTATTTGCCACCGGGCAATTATCATCTCTCCTATGCTGCGCAAGCCATTGCCAGTGGCTCGTTCAGCGCCATGCCTACACTGGCACAGGAAATGTATGACCCGGACGTGTTTGGCAAAACTTCGGGCCTCACATTGAATGTGGGTGCAGCTGCCCCACTGCCAGTGTCACAACAATAGGCGGCAGAATTACATGCGAGACGTCCGCAGCCTTGTGAAACGTGTCGCCCTCGGTGCCGGGGTTGCGTTGACCTGTCTGGTCGCAGCCACGATCTGGAGTGTGGAAAAACCCAGTCTTGATGTGCGCGGAGCCACTGGCACTGGTGGGCGTTTTGCTGTTCTGGACAAGCAAGGCCAGCCCATAGGTGTGTCATATCAAAACCGCTTCAACATGGCAGACTTGCGCCCTCTGCATCACGTTCCTGAAACACTGCGCCATGCCATCATAACGGCTGAGGATCGCAGGTTTTTTCAACACTGGGGGGTGGACTGGCGCGCACGCTCTGGAGCTCTATGGCAAAGCTTGCGTGCTGGTCGGACAGTACGTGGGGCCAGCACGATCACGGAACAGGTGGTGCGCATTGTGCATCCGCGTCCCCGAAATCTCTGGTCGCGCTGGGTTGAAGGTTTTGAGGCCATGTTGCTGGAGCGAAAATCCAGCAAGGGTGAGATTCTTGCTTTCTACCTCAATCAGGTTCCTTACGCTTCCAATCGCCGGGGTGTGGCCCAGGCCGCGCGCTTCTACTTCAATCGCGATATGCAAACGCTGACGAAAAAGGAAATGCTGGCGCTTGCAGTTTTTCCCCGGGCGCCGACGGCGCTTGATCCGCGCAAGCGACCAGATGCAATTGACACGAGAGTTCAACGCCTGGCACTGGCCATGCAGCAACGTGGAGAATTGTCATCGGTCGAAGTGGCCACGCTGCAGTCGCAACACCTCGCCGTTCAGGAGGCATCGTCTCTGCTCAATGCCGGGCACTTTATCAGCTACATTCGCGAAACTGTTCCCTATCGCTTGAGTGAACAAGGCACCTTGAGAACGTCATTGGATGGGGCGTTACAGCAGCAGGTACAAAGCTTGCTGGACGAGCGATTGAAAGCGCTGCGACGCAAGAATGTTCACAATGGCGCTGCACTGGTTGTCGATCACCAGTCAGGTGAAATCCTGGCATGGGTGGTGGCGGGTGCCACTGCAAAAAATCCTATTCCGGGCAGCGCAATTGACGCCGTGCGCACGCCGCGCCAGCCCGGATCATCCATGAAGCCGTTTCTGTATGCGCTAGCACTGGAAAAAGGCTGGTCGCCCGCAACTGAACTTGATGACGCGCCGATGACTGAAGCTATTGGCACGGGCCTGCATGATTTCAAGAACTACAGCCACACCTTCTACGGCAAGATTCCATTGAGAGATGCACTGGGAAATTCCCTTAATATTCCGGCATTGGAAACAATCGCCTTCGTAACACCGCAAAAATATCTCGACACGTTGCATGAGCTTGGTTTTGCAAGCCTGTCAAAGCCAGCCCAATTCTACAACGACGGGCTTGCCCTTGGTAACGGTGAGGTGACGCTGCTGGAGATGGTCCAGGGCTTCAGCGTACTTGCCAATCGTGGTATTCATCGTTCCCTCACGCCGCTTGCCCAAACCTCATTTGAACGGGAAAATCGCCGGGTCTATTCGGGCGAAGCAGCCTCACTTATCGGCAATATTCTGTCTGACTCCTTTGCCCGTCGACATGAATTTGGTGCGGGCAGTGTTTTGAATCTGCCCACGCAGACGGCGGTAAAGACTGGCACGTCCACAGACTATCGTGATGCCTGGGTACTTGGTTACAACGCGCATTATACTGTGGGGGTGTGGCTCGGAAATCTGGATCAGATGCCGATGGATGGAGTGACGGGATCAACTGGGCCAGCCCTTGTGTTGCGCGGCATTTTCGCTGGGTTGGAAGCCAAGCGCCAACCTGCGAAACTTTGGCTCAGTCCGCGTTTGCAGCGGCGGGATATCTGCAGCAAGGACGTTGACGTGACCGACGCCAATTGCTTTCCGCGAACAGAATATTTCATGCCAGACACAGTTGCTGCTGTCCCCCAACAGCGGCTGAAGCCAGTGGTGTTGGATCTGATACGCCCGACGGAAGGCTTGCAATTAGCCTATGACCCCCGTGTACCGAAGAACGCGCAGGCCTTTGAGTTTGTAGCAAATGGCATTGCATCCGAAAGCCACATCAACTGGCTACTGAATGGAAAGCTTTTGTCGACAACCCCAGGAGGACGTTTCTTGTGGCCTGTGGAACGTGGCAGTTACACGCTGGTTGCCGAAGAGTTGAATGGTATGGGTAAAATTGCTTCAAGCAAGACTGTGCACTTTATTGTGAAGTGACCTGCAATTGATGCATATGCGGCACCTGTGAACGCTGCCGCCTCTACCTCAGTCGAGCCGAAACCCGTTGTTGTCAAATACATGCACTTTGGATGGTGCAAAAGACACGTGCATCTTGCCGCTTTCATTTTGGGTCGGTTCGCCGCGCACTTCCACAACAATCGTTTGCCCATTGGGAAGCCGAAGGTGGGCGTAGCCAGTTTCACCCAGCCGTTCGATAATATCGATTGTTGCGGGAATTCCGACTTCCGTCAGGCTCATGTGTTCAGGGCGACAGCCGATGTGGATAGGATCTCCCGGATTCAAACCTACTGGTAATTTCAGCGAGAGCGCCAAACCGGAGCTTAAGTCCAAAGTGGTTTTATCAACGACTTTTGCTGGCAGGATATTCATGGCAGGTGAACCAATGAACCTCGCTACAAACAAATTGGCGGGCCTGTAGTAGAGGTCCAGCGGTTGTCCCACCTGCTCAATGCGGCCACCGTTCATCACCACAATTTTGTCGGCCAAGGTCATGGCTTCGACCTGATCATGGGTGACATAAAGAATGGTGGCCTTCAGAAGCTTATGCAGTTTTGCAATTTCGACGCGAGTGTTGATGCGCAACGCTGCGTCCAGGTTTGACAAAGGTTCATCAAACAAAAATACTTTTGGCTTTCGGACAATAGCGCGACCGATGGCAACGCGCTGACGTTGGCCACCGGATAGTTCTTTTGGTCTGCGCTTCAAAAGCGGTTCCAACTGCAAAATGCGGGACGCTTCAGCGACACGCTTTTGAATTTCATCTTTCGGTGTCTTGGCAAATTTAAGTCCGAAGGCCATGTTGTTCTCGACGTTCATATGTGGATAGAGCGCATAGGATTGGAACACCATGGCGATTTCGCGTTGCGCTGGCGCCAAGTCGCTGACATTGCGGCCATCGATTGAAATGTCGCCCGCGTTGATCGGTTCAAGTCCAGCCACTGTTCGCAACAAGGTGGACTTGCCGCAGCCGGACGGTCCTACAAGAACTACAAAAGACCCGTCTTCCACCACGAGATTGATGTCTTTCAACACATCCACCGGGCCATAGGATTTGTTGAGTTTGCTTATTCTGACTTCGGCCATTGCTCACTCATTTCACAGCGCCCGAAGTAAGGCCCCGGATCAGCTGACGGGAAAAAATAATATACAGGATGAGAACGGGAATAATGGCCGTGGACAGGGCGGCGAGCACGGCATTCCAGTCTGTGATGTACTGCCCCAGGAACTGCTGCACACCGAGAGTGATTGTCTGCTTGCCGCCTGTGGGAGCCAGCAACAAGGGGAACCACAAGTCGTTCCACACGGGTATCATTGTAAACACAGCGACTGTTGCCATGGCGGGGCGCAACAACGGCAGAATGATATAGAAAAAAATGTTATATTCTGAAAGCCCGTCACAACGCCCGGCTTCCCGCAAATCCTTGGGAATCTGCTGAATGAACTCCGAGAGGATAAAGATCGCAAGTGGCAGATTTTGTGCGACATAGACCAGGACCAACGCTGTGAGTGTGTTGATGAGATTGAGGTTTGCCACCATCTGTATAATGGAAACAGAACCCAAGCGTATCGGCACCATGATGCCAACGGCGAGGAACAGACCCAATGCGGTGTTCCAGCGAAACTTGTATTCGGTCAAGGCCCAGGCAGCCATGGCACCAAACAAGAGAGTGAAGAAAATGGTGCCCACTGTGACGACGATGGAATTCATGTAGTAGGAGGCGATGGCACTATCGCCGAAAACTTTGCTGTAGCCGATCAAATCGAAATTCCACGGCATTGGCGGTTGCAGCGGTGTATTGAAAATCGCACGCTTGGCCTTGAACGAGTTCATGATCACGAGAATAATCGGAAACAGCGCCAACAGCGTGTAAAGCCCGAGAATGCCGTGAACTACAATAGCCGAAGCAGGCCGGCGCATCAGAACGAATACCTTTGCAAGCGCCGCTGGACGAGGAACAGATAAGCCATTACCCCACACAGAATAATCAACAGCATCATGGTTGCAATGGTAGCCCCCATTGACACATCACCGTTCTGCAACTGATTGCCGAAGAACACACGGTAAAATAACGTGCCCATGATATCAGCAGAAAAATTTGGCCCAGCCAATGCGCCCTTCATGGCATAGACAAGGTCAAAGGCATTGAAGTTGTTGACGAAAGTGAGCACTGAAACGAGCCCGATGGTGGGCCAGATCAATGGCATCTTGACGTAGACAAATGTCTCGAACTGGTTGAGGCCGTCGACGGTTGCTGCATCAACCAACTCCTCAGGTATTGCGAGAAGTGCTGTGTAGATCAAGATCATTGGAATGCCGACGAACTGCCAAACCGAAATCAGTGAGATGGTCAGAAGTGCGGTAGATTCCTGACCCAACCAGGGGCCGAACAGAAAGCCCAGACCAATAGCACCCAGTAGCAATTTGGCGATGCCCCAGAGTGGTGAAAGGATCAGCTGCCAGGCAAAACCAATCACTACCACTGACAACATTGTTGGCATGAAGATCAGTGTTCGATAGGCCGTACGGAAGCGCAGTACAGGTAGGCTCAAAAGGGCTGCGAGCACCAGTCCGATGGGGTTTTGCACAAGCATGTGAATGAAGAAAAATTTGCAGTTATTCCAGAATGCGTTCCAGAAGGGTGCTGACCACGTCGGGTCGGTGAGAAGTGTCTTATAGTTGGCGACGCCATTGAATATGAAGCTGCCGTTGTCCTGCTTGTCGTAGAAGGAATTCACGATGGTGTTGAACAGCGGATAAACTGAAAACAGGGTGTAGATCAGAACAGCAGGTGCGAGAAAGAATAACAACGCACGCACATAGGCGGGCCGCGTCATACCAACGAGGCCACTCTGAGGTTTTGCGTTGGGCACTGAAGATGGCATTTTGTTCCGAAGAAACGGGGCAACAGAATGGAGCCTCCAGTTTTTCTGGAGGCCCCCGCTCAATTATTTTTGTTGTGGTGCGTACCACTTCTTCAAACCGTCCTGCAGTTGTGCGGCGGCTGCATCAGGAGTCATGGTGCCATTCAGCACTTGAGCCGAAACATTCCACATTTCGTTTTCAAGGTTCGGCGTGCCGCGGGACAGAATCTGATAGCTGTTACGGATGGTCGATTTGCATTGACCGCGCCAGTTGACAAACTCCTGTGCAACATCGTCAGACAATGTCACCTTGGCATTCGACAACGGGAAGAAGCCCGGAAGAGCGTTCGCAAAAATGTTTGCAAACTCTTCCGATCCTACCCAGTCGAGGAACTTCTTGGCTTCTTCGGCATTGCCGGATTTGGCATTCAAGCCAATGCCAATGTCGGTGTGGTCTGAGATATAGCAGTCCGAGCCTGCCGGTGGCGGGGCTTTGAAGGCACCCATGTTGACCTTCTGGCCGCGGAAGGTGGAAATGTCCCAAGAGCCTGCGGCGTAGACGGCACCCTTGCCCAAACCAAAGAGGTTCTGGCTGTCCGGATAGGTTTGGGCCTTATAACCATCGCCCATGTAGGGTGACCACTTGGCCAAGGCAGCAAAAGTATCGACATAGGGTTTGTCGGTGAGCTTGGCTGAACCGTCAATCAAGCCTTTGCGACCCTCTTCACCCTTCCAATAGTTTGGACCGATGTTCTGGAAGCCCATGGTTGCTGCTTCCCACTGGTCATTGGTGCCCATGACCAGCGGCGTGTATGTGCCATTGGCTTTGATCTTTTCCAAAACGGCCAGGAATTCTTCTTCAGTCTTGGGTGGCTCTACGCCTACCTCCTTGAAGATATCCTTGTTGTAAATGAAGCCGTGGATAACCGACGCCATTGGTACGCAGAACGTGGCTTTGCCGTCGTCTGTGGTCCATGCACTTTTTGCAACATCAGAGAAGTTGGCCATGGATGGCAAATCATTCAAAGCTGCCAAGTGACCCTTGTTGAACAGTTCGAGTGAGGCGTCGAATGGACGGCAGGTGATTATGTCGCCAGCGGTGCCTCCTTCAAGGCGTGCATTCAGGGAGGCATTATACTCTTTTGGTGCTGTTGGCGTAAATTCGACCTGAATGTCGGGATATTTCGCATTGAAGGCCGGGATAAGTTTTTCTTTCCAAATCGCGGCGTCGTCGTTGCGCCAGCTTTCAATAGTCAGTTTGCCAGCCGAGGCAGCACCTGCCATGGCCGCTGTTGCCACTGCCGCCAGAAGCAGTGTTTTGAGAGTTTTCTGTATCATTTTTACTTCCTCCTGTTGAGATTTGCTAGGCTACACCGATGTTGAAAGTTTCGACAAGGCCAACCTCAGATTTCCTTTTGTATCAGCCAAAAGTTTTTGCGATGCAGCATAGTCAGTTGCCCCTTTGCAGAGCAAAATCGCAGGTTTGATTTCATATCCCGCTGCCAGCATTGCTGCGTCAGCCACTTCAGGAGTAGCGCCCGAAATTTCCATAACGATGTTGCGTGCCCGCTGTTGCAATTTACCATTGCCCGCCTGAACATTGACCATCAATCCGTCATGCACTGCACCAAGTCTGGTAAATGCGAGAGTGGAGATCAGGTTGACTGTGGCCTTTTGCGCCGTACCTGCACCCATGCGGGTTGAACCGGAAATTACTTCCGGTCCTGAGTCGATGAGAACTTCGATGTCCGCGGCTTTGGCAAGTGGTGAGCCAGCATTGTTGACTACCGCAATGACGGCGCAGCCCCTCTCCCGTGCCGTTTGCGCCGCCGCGATCGTGTAGGGTGTGCGGCCTGACGCTGCGATGGCGATCAACACATCTTTTGTTGTGCAGACCTGCGCATCGGCGCGGCCGTTTGCCGAATTGTCTTCCGCATCAGCAAGGGTTTCGAACATGGCCGCGCGTCCACCAGCGATGAGATAACACAACTTCCCTTCTGAAAATCCGAATGTTGCGGGAAGTTCAGTTCCGTCCTGCACGCCAATACGAATGGACGAACCAGCGCCTGCATAGAACAAGCGACCACCATCCCCAACCCTTGCAGCGACAAGTGCTGCTGCCTCAGCAATGGCAGGCAAAGCCTGCTCAACCGCATCCAGAGCCCGGCGCTGCCCAACCAGCAATGATGCGAGAATGCGGGGGCTATCCCATGTGTCAAAGCCCAGTTGTCCCGGAAGACTCGACTCTGTTGATGGCTGCATAAGCGACATGGTTAATTAATACCAAAACAAAACCACTTGTCCAGTCTTTACTTGTGTGAACTCTAGATATTGCGAAAGCATCAATGATTTCATATTTTTATCCGTGGTAAAAATATTCTTTCCAATTTGGTATTATTTTGGTATTATTTAAAACATGACCACTACACCCCGATTGTTCCTTGGCATTGATGGCGGCGGATCGAAATGCCGGGCGCGGATCAGGGATGAAAACGGCGCGCTGCTTGGCGAAGCTGTCGGTGGATCATCCAACATTTACCAAGACTTTGAAGGGTCGCTTGCCAACATCGTAACCGTCGCTTCCGAAGCTGCGCGTTTTGCGGGTGTTAAAGTCTCTGCCCTGCATGCAGGGTTAGGCTTGGCCGGAATTGTTACATCCGTTGGGGCTGAGAAAATTCATTCTGCGCACCTGCCATTTGCGTCGGTAATTTCTGACAATGACGCCTACGTGGCGTGCGTGGGTGCCTTCAGCGGCCAAAACGGTGGCATCGTAATCGCTGGCACAGGGTCGATTGGTCTCGGCATAGTTGATGACCAGCGCCACATGGTTGGCGGCTGGGGCTTTCAACTTGGCGACCATGGGTCGGGTGCATGGTTGGGCCACCATGCGGTGCGGCGGGCAGCCCTTGTTTTGGACGGCTTGTTACAACCGACGGGATTGATTGAGGCTGTGCTGGAGCGGTCGGGGCGCACCCGTCAAACTCTTTCACGATGGTCCGAAACAGCGGTGCCAAAAGATTATGCGGCTTTTGCACCTTTGGTCTTTGAGCACGCTGCAAAGGCTGACGTGCAAGGCATGACTATTGTCATTGAAGGGTCTTCTGCCATTTCAAAATTGGGAAATGCTCTCTTGGCACGCGGTGCCCAACGCCTTTGCCTGATGGGGGGACTTTCACAGGTCTACCTTCCCTATCTCAACGCAGATGTGCGGGCTGCGCTAGTCCCGCCGCAGTCTGATGCTGTTGACGGCGCCATCATGTTGGCGCGACGGGCGCTAGGTTTGCCGGAGCGTTGGTCATGAGTCTGGCAAGCCGGGTTTTTGCCCAACACCGTTTTGAAAACAACGAAAGTGCGCCCTTATACTTGCGCCTTAAGGCTCTAGTGCACGACGCCATTTTCAAAGGTGATCTGAAACCTGGTGATTCCGTGCCAAGTGAACGCGACGTCGCGGACCTGCTCGATATAAGCCGTGTAACCGTGCGTAAAGCTTTTACAGAACTGGTGGACGAAGGCGTGCTGGTGCAACGGCGCGGCTCCGGCACCTACGTACGCGAGAAATCAGGGCGCATTGAGCAACCACTCTCGCGGCTCACCAGCTTTACCGAAGACATGAAACTGCGCGGCCTCAAAACCGAGGCAGATTGGCTGGATCGTTCATCAGGCTTGCCGACACCTGTAGAAGCGCTGAAACTCTCAATATCACCAAAAGAGCATGTCTGCCGTTTCCATCGCCTGAGACGCGCGGATGGTGAGCCACTTGCCCTCGAATGCGCGGTAGTGCCCCATCGTTTTCTTGATGATCCGATGTCGGTGTCTTATTCGTTATATGACGCGCTGGAGGCTAAAGGTTTTCGTCCAGTCCGCGCGCTGCAGCGACTGCACGCCACGGCTTTGACGGCGCAGGAAGCCGAATGGCTGGACCAGCCAGAAGGCAGCCCGGCCCTGTTCATCGAGCGCATTTCCTTTTTGCCAGATGGGCGCATCGTTGAATATACGCGCTCGCATTATCGCGGCGACAGCTATGATTTCGTGGCTGAGCTGACACTTGCACCCGAGACCCGCACATGAGCTTGATGCGCGCTGAAGCTCTCGAGGCACCGGAGGCCGTTGCCAGATTTCTGCAGCACAACGCAGCCGCGCTGAAAGCCTTGGGTCATAAACTGCGGGCACTTGATCCACCTGTTGTCATCACTTCAGCAAGAGGGAGTTCTGATCACGCAGCAAATTATCTGAAATACCTCATTGAAATTTCAATGGGTGTGCCCTGCGCATCAGTCGGCGCATCCGTCGTATCTGTTTATGGCGCAACGATGAAAATTCCGACTGGTTTGGCGATAACAATTTCACAATCCGGCAAAAGCCCTGATGTCTTGGCGCTGCAAGCGGCTGCAAAACTGTCAGGTGCGCTCACTGTTGGCCTTGTCAATGATGCAGATTCGCCTGCTTGCCAGAATGCAGATGTTTGCATGCCGCTCTGTGCCGACCCGGAGAAAAGTGTTGCTGCAACAAAATCATTTATAGTGTCACTCGTGGCGGCGGCGTCTATTGTTGCGGCGTGGATGGATGATGATGCATTGAGCGATGCCATTCAACGCTTGCCCGAGCAGTTGCAGAGTGCCTGCGCTATTGAATGGCCAGGTTTTGTTGTGCAGGCTGCTGCGGCAAAGTCCTTTTATGTTCTGGGCCGTGGCCCCGCACTTTCCATAGCGCGTGAGACCGCATTGAAGTTGAAAGAAACCTGTGCCGTTCATGCCGAAGCTTACTCGGTGGCCGAAGTCATGCACGGTCCGCTCGAATTGGTAGAGGCTGCGTTTCCATTGCTGGTGTTTGGTCAAGCCGATGTGGCATTGAAGGGCACGCAGGCGGCAGTGGCGAAACTACGGGCGCTGGGTGCTCATATATGTTTTGCCGGTGGTGATTTACCAGTGGTCGAAGCGGCGCATCCCCTCCTCTCGCCCATACCCATGATACAGACGGCCTACCTTGCAATTGAGCGGGTGGCACAGCTACGCGGACTAAACCCGGACAGGCCACGCCACCTGCAAAAAGTAACGGAGACCGTGTAGTGGCATTCGCTCTCACAGGTGCGCGGGTTTTTGATGGCAAAATCTTCCAAGATGGAATGGCCGTTGTTATTGATGGCAGATACATCACACAAATTGTAATGGCTGCTGAATTGAGCAGTTCCATCCCACGCGTGCGTCTTTCCGCCGGCGTGTTGGCTCCCGGCTTCATCGATGTGCAGGTGAATGGCGGAGGCGGTGCGTTGTTGAATGACAATCCGTCAGTTGAAACGGTGCGGCGCATCGCTGACGCGCATCGCAAATTTGGTACGGTAGGTCTGTTGCCAACGGTGATTACCGATGCACCCCATATCACTTCTGCCGCAATTTCGGCCGTGCGCGAAGCAAGGAGTGCGGGTATGGCCAATATTCTCGGCATACATGTTGAGGGACCGTTTCTTGATGCCACTCGCAAGGGTGCGCACGAGGCGCAATTCATCAGGGAGTTTACTGCTACTGACTTCCGACAATTGGTGAAAGCGGATTGTGGCAAACTGATGCTGACCATAGCACCCAATCGCGTCGAGACCCGTGACGTCAACGAACTGACAAATGCTGGAATTCTTGTCAGCCTTGGCCATTCAGATGCAACCTATGTGGAGGTCTGTGCTGCTTTGGAAGCGGGTGCCACAGGCTTTACGCACCTGTTCAATGCCATGAGTCAGTTCGCAGGACGCGAGCCTGGAATGGTGGGTGCTGCACTGTCCGACTCGAACAGCTACTTGGGGGTGATCGCTGATGGTCACCATGTCCATGACGTTTCGCTGAAGCTCGCCTTTGCGGCTACATCACTTGACCGCTTTATGCTGGTGAGTGATGCCATGACTTCTGCTGCGGGCGGACCTGCCGAATTTGAGCTGCAGGGCCGCAGCGTGTGTCGCGTCGGCAATCGCCTGACTCTGGCTGACGGTACATTGGCGGGTTCCGATATTACAATGGTTGAGGCCGTTCGCTATTGCGTTGAAAAACTGAACGTAGAACTCGCTGACGCACTGCGCATGGCTTCAGCCAATCCGGCACGGTTTCTTGGTCTTCATGATGATCTCGGCCTGATAGCGCCAGGTGCCCTTGCCAGTCTCGTTCATCTCGACGACACTCTGAACGTCACACAAACATGGATTGAAGGGCAATGAAGAAGGTCGAAGTATTGGTGGTGGGTGTGGGCAATATGGGGCTTTCTCACGCGAGGGCCTATGCTGCAAATGATGGCTTCGAAATTGTAGGACTCTGCAGTCGCGCAATTGAGACGCGTGCGGATTTGAAGACAGAATTTCCGGGTGTTGCGCTTTATAGCGACTATGCGGAGGCTCTGGTGGAAACAAAACCCGATGCCGTGTCGATCAACACCTGGCCAGATACTCACGCCACGTACGCGCGCATGGCGCTGAATGCTGGTTGTCATGTGTTCATTGAAAAACCACTCGCGGCGACGGTTGCTGAAGCAGAAGAACTTGCCGATCTCGCCAGAACTCGCAACCGTAAAATTGTTATTGGATATATTTTGCGGGTGCATCCGTCCTGGATGAAGTTTGTGGAGATGGGCCGGACTTTGGGTAAACCCCTGGTCATGCGCATGAACCTCAACCAACAGTCATCAGGTGCGCAGTGGGACGTACACAAGCACTTGATGAATTCAATTTCTCCTATTGTTGATTGCGGTGTGCACTATGTTGACATCATGTGTCAGGTCACCGGTGCCAAGCCAAAGCGCGTGCATGCAATTGGCGTGAGACTGACGGATGAGGTGGCACCTGACATGTATAACTACGGCCAGTTGCAGGTGACCTTCGACGATGGATCGGTGGGTTGGTACGAAGCAGGCTGGGGACCGATGATGAGCGAAACCGCCTTCTTCGTGAAAGACATGATCGGTCCGAAAGGTTCTGTCTCGATTGTCATGGACGAATCAAAAACAGGGTCTTCGGATATTGATGCGCACACCATGACATCAGCCTTGCGTGTGCACCACGGCGCACTAAAAAGCGATGGCACATTCTCTCGAAAAGATGACATCATTCGTATGGATGATGAGCCGGGACATCAAGAGCTGTGTAACCGCGAGCAAGCTTTATTTCTGGATGCTATCGTCCAAGACAGGGATATGACGGATCACTTGAATGACGCAATCAATTCTTTGGCCATTGTGCTGGCTGCTGACGAAAGTGTGCGGACTGGGAGGGTTGTTGACCTGTGAGGCTGGTGCAAGAAAGCGCCTGGCAGGCTGCTGCAAAACTCACAAATGGCAGCCTGATTTTGTAGTTTTATTTTTCGCTCAACGAGCTTGCCATCCACCGAGAGGTGCTGTTTTTTGAGAAGAAGACTGGATTTTTTCAGACGACGCGATCTATGTTGGACGCTGATTGACGATGCTTATCACTGCCGTGTGCCCGACTGAACGGCGACGCTTGAGCGATTGGTGTGGTTGCTGGTGCAAGTCGTGCATGATAGACATTCCCCGTTTCGGGCACACGCGGTTTCTGCAGTTGATTGAGGCTTAATCTTGCGGGGAAACGGGTGCCGGGCTGTCATCTTGGTGCTGGTTGATAGGAAAGGACCTCATCCCCCCTTCGGGGACCTTCCCCAGAGGGGAAGGACTCATTGTGGCACCTCCCCATGACTATAGACTTTGAGGGAGGTCGAACAACCAGTCGCTTCTCCCCTGGAGAAGCTGCCCAAAGGGCCGATGAGGTCCCTTTCTCACCACTTTCCGTGGAAACTTCCCGCTTCGCCTATCCTCTCAAACCCGTGTGCGCCGAAGAAATCGCGCTGGCCTTGAATGAGGTTGGCTGTACCTCTGGCTTGGCGATAGCTGTCGAAATAGCTGAGAGCGGCTGACAGCGCGGGGGCCGGAATTCCTGCGAGTGCGGCGTCGGCCACGGTTTGGCGGAGAGCCTTGTGGTTGGCTTTCATCATGGCGGCGAAGTCTTTGGTTTGCAGCAGATTGCCCGTGTTCTTTTTGAACGAGGCAGTGATGAGATCGAGGAATTGGGAGCGGATGATGCAGCCTTCGCGCCAGATGCTGGCGATGGTGCCGAGAGGCAGATTCCAGTTCTTTTCGGCAGAGGCCTGTCCCATCACGGCAAAGCCTTGGGCATAGGCCGCGATCTTGGCGGCGTAGAGGGCTGATTCAAGTTGCCTGAGGAAGGCGGCTTTGGATTTTGGTGCGATTTTTTTGCGGGAGATGGCGTATCGCTTTTCGCCTTTCACGCGTTCATCTTTCATCGACGACAGCACACGCGCGGCCACGGCGGCTTCCAATGTTGTGGCAGGCACACCGAGGATTTGCGCTTCGATGACTGACCATTTGCCAGTGCCCTTTTGCCCGGCCTTGTCAACGATGACATCGACCAGCGGCTTTTTAGACGCATCATCTTTTGCGGCCAGAACCTTTGCGGTGATTTCGATAAGATAGGAATCCAGTTTACCCTCGTTCCACTTGGCAAAGACCTTTGCCATGTCCGGTGCTTTCAGCCCGAGCCCATCGCGCATCACGCCATAGATTTCGGAGATCATTTGCATGTCGGCATATTCGATACCGTTGTGCATGGTTTTGACGAAGTGGCCGGCACCGCCGGGGCCGACCCAGGCGCAACAGGGTTGTTTTTTGTACTTCGCGGATATGGCGGTGAGGACGTTTTCAACACGTTTGTATGAGGCTTCGAGACCACCCACCATGATAGAAGGCCCGTGACGTGCACCTTCTTCACCACCTGACACACCCATGCCGATGAAGGTGAGGCCGCTGCCATTCAGTTCTGCATCACGGCGGACGGTGTCGTTGTAGTTGGCATTGCCTGCATCAATGATGATGTCGTTGGTTGTAAGTACCTCGCGCAATTTTGTGATTTGTTCGTCAACAGGTTCACCTGCCTTGACCAGCAAGATGATCGGTCGTGGGGCTCGAATAGCAGCGGCAAGATCGGCCAGAGTTTTGCAGGGGATAATGCGGTTCGCCAATTTTCCCGCATTGGCCATAAAGATTTCAGTGGTGGCCCATGTGCGGTTATAGACCGCGATGGTAAAGCCCTTCTCCGCAATGTTGAGGGCGAGGTTGCCGCCCATCACGCCAAGTCCAATCAATCCGATTTCAGCTTGCACAGTTTGTTTCCTCAGCCAAGTGCCACATCGTGCGGCAGTTCAAACACGGTGTGGAAGATACGACCTTCAAAGAGTTTCACCAAATCAACAGTTTCGGCACGGCTTTGGTTCCGCACATCGGATTTCAGGGCTTCGTCAATTGCGGCAAGGCTTGGGTATTTGATAGAGAGGACCAAGGCGTAGTGCGGATCCGGTGTGTCAGAGTCTGTCTGGCGCAGCACGCGCACTTCGGTGGCACCGGGAAACTTTGTCCAGAGGGGGACGAGGCGGGTTTTCACGAAGCTTGCGAAGGCATCGTCACAGCCGGGCTTGACCCGGCCTTCGAAGAAGGCACAGCGAATGTACATGGGGTTCTCACTTGTTGTTGGGAGAGAAACGTGAGGTCCCCTCATCCGGCCTGTCGGCCACCTTCTCCCGCCAAGAGGGGCGGGAGAAGGCAGATGGGATGGCCTTCTCCCGTTTCTTCTAACGGGAGAAGGTGCCCGAAGTGCGGATGAGGGACAACGGCTCAGTCGTTACATCTTGCCCCAGATTTTCGAGTAGGCGTCGCGGTAGCCGTTCTGCGGATCGAACTGGTTCGAGTCACCGGAGGCTTTCAGGCCGTCTTGTGTGACCAGTGCTGGCGATGTGATGTAGCCGGAGCATGTTCCGCCGGATATGGCGCGGTTCAGTTCGTCTACCAATTGCCAGCCCTGCAGATTCAATGGTTCAGCAACGGTGATGGCCTGATACTCCTGCCCGCGAATGCGCTGGAACGCGGCTTCCGAACCGTCACCAGCGGAACCGGCTTTTGGACTTGCATTGCCAGCGACACCTGCGGCTGCAAGGGCGGGGCCCATGAAGTCGAAGTAGAGATCATTGATAGCGAGGGAATGCGTCCACTTGGCACCATGGGTCTGCAACAGTGTTGTTGTCAGCGGTCCCATGCGGGTTGAAGTTTCGGCAATCGGCGTATCCACCCACTGCAGCACGGTGCCGCCATTGGCTTCGATGATTTCCTTCATCTTAGCGGCCTTGAGAATGGCGATGGTGTAAGTGGAATCCGTGAAGATCACGACGCCGGGTTTTCCGCCGCCATCAGCCAGTGCCCATTCGGCTGCCTTCTTCGACACGTCCATGGCGTCTGTGGAGACGTTGGCGAAAATGCCGCCCGGTGCATCGCAGCCGATCTTCGGACCGGAGTGCCAGGACACCATGGGGATTTTTGCTGTGGCCACACCTTCAAGTGCAGCCTGTTGTTCGGCTGCGTCAAAACCGTTGATGACAATGCCATCAGGTTTTAGTGCGAGAGCCTGACCTACGGCAGCAGAGCGGCTTTGTACCGAGCCTGCGCCATCCAGCACCTTCACGGTCCAGCCGATTTTCTTGGCGGCTTCTTCGATACCGGTTGTAACGCCCAAGATTCCACCGTTCTTCAGATCACCTGCGAGCACGACGATGGACTTGCCTTCAGCGGCCTTGGGGCCGTCTTTTGGTCCGTCAAAGTCTTCTGCCATGGCTGCAAAGCCGAGGCCCATCAACATGGAGCCTGCGAGCAGGCCGTTCAGGAATGTACGTTTCAGCATGGTTTCCTCCCGTTTGCTGTTTGGTTATTTTTTCGCAGCGCCTTTGCGTCTTTGTGCATATCCGGCGATACCGATGGCTACGATAAGCGTTACGCCGTTGAACATCGGCTCGACCCAGAATGAGCCGCCGAATTGCTGAATGCCGGAAATGCCGACGGCCAGAATGATGACACCAATCATGGTGCCCCAGACATTGACACGGCCCGGCTTGATTGTTGTGGACCCCAAAAATGCACCCACCAGTGCGGGCAGCAGAAATTCCAGACCGACGCTGGCTTGACCAATGCGCAATTTCGCGGCGAGCAGCACACCTGCGAGGGCTGTCATCAGACCTGATGCGACGAAGGAAGCCATGACATATTTGCGAACGGGAATGCCGTTGAGGGCTGCGGCCTTTGGCGATGCGCCGATGGCATAGAGATAGCGGCCTACCGGCAGGTATTCGTAGATCACCCACATGATGAGGGCGATGGCGATGACGTAGTATCCGGTGATCGGAAGGCCAAAGATCATCGTGGTGCTGAGGCCGTAGAATTCCCTGGGAACGACGCCGACGATTTGCCTGCCGCCTGTGTGCCACAAGGCCAATGCGTAGAGGACAGTCCCCGTGCCGAGTGTCGCGATGAAGCTGTCGATCTTGGCGACTTCGACAAGCAATCCGTTGAGCACGCCCATGATAGCACCGAGGGCCAGCACGATTAGAACCGCTGCTATCCATGGTACACCGTACATGGTTTGCAGGGAAATTGCGAGGATATGCCAGAGCACGATGCCGTAACCCACTGTGAGGTCGATGCGGCCTGCAGACATCGGGATCATCACGCCAAGTGAGAGCAGCATGATAATGGCTTTGTCGGAGATAATGGAACGCAGATTGAGAAGTGTCGGGAACGTGTCCGAGAGTAGAATTGAGAACAGCAGGATCAGCCCGACGGTGAGAATGACGAGGCCATAGGTGGGCAGGAAGCGACCGATCTTCTGGCCCGTGGTCAGGCCCTGCAGTTCGCTGCGGGTCGGTTCAAGGGCGGTGGATTGGAGTGAGTTCATGTCAGGCTGCCTCGGACGCGGAGGCCGCGTGGATCAGATGCTGGGTGGTGAGTTTGTCTTGTTCGATTTCCGCAACGATAGTGCCACGCGAGAAGACAAGCGCACGGTGACAGATATGGGCGACTTCTTCGAAGTCGGTGGAAACGACAATGACGGTCAATCCGGTTTCAAGGGCGCGGGCGATGAGGCGGTAGATTTCAGATTTTGCACCGACGTCCACGCCTGCTGTCGGGTCTTCGGCGATCAGGAGTTTGCGGCCCGTGGCAAGCCAGCGTCCGACGACGACCTTTTGCTGGTTGCCGCCTGAGAGCGCTTCAACTGGCAAGGAAGGATCATTGGGGCGCAGACCCACTTCTTCGCCGATGGCGCGGGCCTGTTCCGCTTCGGCTTGCGGCGAAAGGAACGAGAGGAGATGGCGGCCCATGGCGAGGGGATTGAGATAGGTGTTCTCGCGGATCGAGAGGGAGAGTGCCACACTCTCTTCCGTCCGGTCCCGCGCCACGAGGCCGATGCCTTGTTCAAGGGCGGATTTGGGTGTTGAGAGGTCGAGCAGCTTTTCTTCAAGTGTGACGCGACCCACGCTGTCTTGTGCGCCGAACAGGGCACGGCCGATGGCTTCCTGCCCGGCTCCGCGCAAGCCGACGAGGCCGAGCACTTCGCCCTGTCGCGCTTCGAAGGACACAGGGCCTGCGCCGAAGGTCGAGAGGTCTATCACCTTGAGAGTGGCTTTGCCTTCGGTGCGTTTGGCACGGACGTAGAGGTCTTTCACTTCGCGGCCAACGATCATGTTGACGAGTTCCGAGGGTGTGGTTGACGCTACATCCTTTGCGCCCACCAGCATGCCGTCGCGCAATACGGCAACACGATCTGCCAGACGGAAAATTTCATCGAGACGGTGCGAGACGTAAATCATGCCGACGCCACGCTGGCGAAGATCGCGCAGAACGGCGAACATGCGCTCCACCTCGTCGGCGGGAAGACTTGCGGTGGGTTCGTCGAGCACCAGCACGTCTGCTTCCACGGCAAGTGCACGGGCGATGGCGACGAGGGATTTTTCGGTGCGGCTTAAATCCTGCACGCGAGTGGTGGGATCAAAAGCGCAGCCCACTTTGGCGAGGGCTTCGGAGGCACGCTTTTCAGTTTGCCGCCAGTTGATGAGGCCGCCGCTGCGCGAAAAGCCTTGGGCAAGGCCTACGTTTTCAGCGACCGTCATCCATTCCACAAGGCCGAGATCCTGGTGGATGAAGGCGACTTTTTGCTTCTCGTTGGGCTTTGGTGTTTTGTGGCGATAGTCCTCGCCCTTGAAACGGATGCGGCCTTCATCGGGCGTGTGAATGCCAGCGAGGGATTTGATCAGGGTGGATTTGCCTGCGCCATTTTCACCCAGAAGTGCGAGAATTTCGCCAGCGTTGAGATGCAGCGACACATCACGCAAGGCAGTGGTGCCGCCAAAGCGCTTGGTCACATTCTCAAAGCTGAGCAAATGTCCTGCCAAATCCTTCTCCCAAGTGCCGGAACTTCTGTGGTTCCAGTCAAATTGTTATCGATAACATTCTTAGACCCAGATTCGTTGGTGAGTCAATCCGTCGTGCATTATTTTCCGTCGAGAAGGCGCATGGCCTCGGCACTGTCTTTGGGACCGAGGCCCATGGCGATGAGAATGCGGTGAATTTCGGTGACGGCACTGGTCAAGGGAAGCGGCGTTTTGGTTTTAAGGGCGAAGGCCTGCACGGAGTCGAGGTCTTTCAGCATGTTGTCGAGACGGCCCGTTGGTGTGTAATCCCGCGCTGCAAACTTCGCCATGAACTCCTGCATGATGCGGTTGTCGGCGCGACCGCCTGCAAGGGCTGCCGGAATTTTGGCGGGATCAACGCCGCCTGCTTCGGCAAGTTTTACAGCTTCGGAGACAGCTTGAAATGCGAAGGCGCAGAAGAGCTGATTTACAAGCTTTGTGGTTTGCCCTGCCCCACTTCCACCCATCAATGTATAGTTGGCGCAGAGGTCTTGCATGACAAGGCGGGCGCGTTCGAAGTTGGCTTCAGTGCCACCTGCCATAACGGTGAGTTTGCCTGCAAGTGCCCCCGGCATGCCGCCGGACAAAGGACAGTCCACCCAGGCCATGCCTGTTGTCGATTCAAGTTGCGTCGCCATCTCTGCAGTGGCTGCCGGATCGATGGAGGACATGTCGATCAGCAGTTTAGATTTGTCGGCAGATTGCGAAACACCGTTTTCGCCAAATACTACTTTGCGCACGATGTCGGCATGATTCAGGCTAAAGATGATGAAGTCAGCCTGTGCTGTGGCACCGGCGGGTGACGATGCTGACGTCGCACCTTGGGATACGAGGACTGAAACTTTCTGCGCATCAGGATCGCAGACCACGACGTCATGTCCGCGCTCCAGCAGGCGCGTTGCAATGGCGCTGCCCATAATGCCTGCACCGATGACGGCAACCTTGTGTGGCATGCTCTCTTATCCTTTTTGCAGATAGGCCATTGCGGCCTTTACAATATCGTCCGTAGGCTGACCAATATCGATGGTAATGGCGGCCTCATCGGCGGTTGGCATTTCGAGTGTGGCGAGCTGGCTGGCCAGAAGGGAGGGTGGCATGAAGTGGCCTTTGCGGTTGGCGATGCGTTGCTGCAACACTTCAGCTGTGCCATGTAAATGTATGAATTTTATTGATCTTCCAGCTGCTCTCTGAATGGCGATCCGATATCTTTGCTTGAGGGCGGAGCATGACACGATGTGGCCGGCGGTGCCTTGCAGTGCAGCCCCGACCTGCGCCAGCCAAGGCCAACGGTCCTCATCGGTCAACGGAATTCCTGCTGACATTTTCGCAACGCTGGCTTTTGAATGCAGCCTATCACCTTCAGTAAATGGGACAGCAAAATGCGCCGCCAGTGCTTCGCCAATGGTGGTCTTGCCACAACTGGCCACACCCATAACGACGACTGCGTCAGAGAACAGAGGTGATGCCGCCATCGACATAGAGGATGTGTCCATTCACAAAAGATGAAGCATCGGAGGCCAGAAAAATCGCAGCCCCCATCAACTCGTCGGTGGTGCCCCAGCGCCCTGCGGGTGTGCGTTTTTCCAGCCACGACGAAAATTCCGGATTGTCCACAAGTGCCTGATTGAGTGGTGTCTTGAAATAGCCGGGACCAATGGCATTGACCTGGATGCCATGCTTGGCCCAATCGGCGCACATGCCCTTTGTCAACATCTTGATGGCACCTTTTGTGGCGGTGTAAGGTGCGATTGTAGGGCGACCCAATTCACTTTGCACGGAGCTGATGTTGATGATCTTGCCGCGCTTACGGGCGATCATGAATTTCGCAACTGCCTTGCCGACGATAAAGGCACTTTCGACATTGACGCGCATCAGCTCGCGCCACTTCTCAAGCGGAAAATCTTCGAGCGCGGTACGAAACTGCATGCCCGCATTGTTGACGAGAATGTCAATGGGGCCAAGTCGTGATTCAATATCGGCAACAGCTGCGGTGGTAGCGTCTTCGTCGGTCACGTCAAAGGCCGCAGTAGAGACGTGCAGGCCCTTGGCTTTCAACGCTGCTTCTGCACTGCCCAGTTTCGCCGCGTCGCGACCATTCAAAACAACTTCGGCACCCGCCCGCGCATAGCCTTCGGCTATGGCAAGGCCAATTCCCTGGCTTGAGCCAGTGACGACGGCGCGACGGCCTTTCAGACTGAACAGGTCCAGTGTCATGATGTTCCCCAAGAAATTGACTAAGCCAGTCTTGACCGGATTTACTGGCCTGACTATCATGTTATCGATAACACTTGCAAGATGGCCAGTGAATAATCCGAGGACCGGACATGACAAAACCGACCGTCTTGATGACAGGAACCTACCCGGACCAGGATATGGCTGCGCTTGAAAAAGACTACGATATCATCAAGGTGTGGGATCAGCCCGAGGCTGTTGCGAGCCGTGCGGCGGAGGTGCGGGCGGTGCTGACGCGGGGCGATCTCGGCACCAGCAAGACGCTGGTGGACAGTCTTCCAAACCTACAATTCATCGGCTGTTTTGGCGTGGGCACCGATGGCATTGACCGTTCGGCAACAGTCCCACGTGGCATTCGCATCGCAAACACGCCTGATGTCTTGACGGAAGATGTGGCTGACATAGCCTTCGCCCTCATGCTGGCCGTGGCGCGAAAAGTGGTCAAGGGAGATGACTTTGCGCGGGACGGGCGCTGGGCCAAGGGTAATCTCGAACTGGTGACGCGGGTCAATGGCAAGCGCTTGGGCATCATCGGGCTCGGGCGCATTGGCAAGGCGATTGCGCGGAGGGGTGAGGCGTTCAATATGCCCATCTCGTATTTTGGCAGGCAGGCGCAAGGTGACGTGGCCTACAGCTATTACAATGATCTGTCGAAACTTGCTGCCAACAGTGATTTCCTTGTGGCCATTGTTCCCGGAGGAGCAGCAACGACCAATCTTGTCGAAGCCACGGTGTTGAAAGCACTTGGTCCTGACGGATATTTCATCAATGTATCGCGTGGCTCGGTGGTGGACGAACCGGCTTTGATTGAGGCTCTAGAAAATAAAACGATCAAGGCAGCGGGTCTCGATGTGTTCTGGAATGAGCCGAATATTGATTCACGTTTTGCTGACATGGAGAATGTGGTGTTGCATCCGCATCATGGCAGCGGCACAGTTGAGACGCGCCGTGCCATGGGGCAATTGGTGCGTGATAATCTTGCGGCGTTTTATGCAGGTCGTCCGCTGTTGACTGAGGTGAAGTGAGCCATGAAAGCTGTTGTCATTCACAAGGCAAAAGATTTGCGCATTGAAGAACGCGATACGTTGCAGCCGGGTCCGGGTCAGGTTGGTGTGGCGATCAAGCGTGGTGGCATTTGCGGATCGGATTTGCATTATTACAAGCACGGTGGGTTTGGCACGATTGTTTTGAAAGAGCCGATGGTGCTGGGGCATGAAGTGGCGGGCGAGATTGTTGCTCTGGGGCACGGCGTTTTTGACTTGACGATTGGGCAGCGCGTGGCTGTCAGCCCTTCGCTTCCCTGTGGTGTTTGCATCTATTGCAAGAAGGGCCAGCAGAACCACTGTCTCGACATGCGCTTCTACGGCAGTGCCATGCGCATGCCCCACATTCAGGGGGCGTTCCAGCAGCAGTTGGTGACGCAAG